>NZ_JBFAHB010000001.1:0-477848 GCF_040653975.1 Kribbella sp. NPDC050820 | reverse complement strand
AGGGCGGTCGAGTGCACCGCGCCCGTGCCACCCGGACCACCCGCGAACGGGATCCCGATGCCGCGGACCGCCAGGCCATCACAATCACCACCTCCAACCCGGCGCCCTGCCTGGCACCGCCGGATGCCAGCCGATTGTGATGGCCCGGCGGTCCGCCCTCGCCGCTCACAAACCCGACAACGCAACGGTGTGCGTCCGTTCAACCCGCGCCACACATCCTTCGCAAGAGCCCAAACAGCCTGTTCAGCCCCACCACTTCATGCGCTATCCCCAACTCTGGCCACGCCTTCATGCGCTGGCGGCCAGCTCTGCCCACGTCGGCTTCACCACACCCGCATCACGGCGCCCCACCCCAACCACGGGCCGGCTCACCCACCGCAGCACGCACTCACCCGCGGGCGGCAGCCCGCAATCGCCCGGCGGCAGCCGGGCAAGGAACGCACGGCGGAAGCCGGGGCGGGTGGGAGCGCGCGTAGCGGGCGCGACGCAGGAGCGACTGCGGGAGCACGCGTGGGCTGACACCACACTTCCCACCCATCACGGGCCGGCTCACCCACTGCAGCACGCACTCACCCGCGGAAGCACGCGTGGGTTAGGCCGGGGCGTCGCCGTGGTCGGGGATTTGTAGTTGGGTGCCGCCTTGGAGGGCGGACTGGTGGGCGTAGATGCCGGGGAGGGTGTAGCGGGCGGCTACCCAGGCGTTGATGGGTGGGAGGGTCTTGTCGGCGACTGCGCGGACGAAGTCGTCGGCGAGGAAGTGGTGGGAGCCCTCGTGGCCGTTGTGGAGGCCGTCGAACTCGGCGGGGAGGCGGCTGCGGTCGTGGACCGGGGAGAGGCCGGAGCGGAAGGCGTCGCGCAGGGCCGGGTCGACGTTGGCCAGGTCGGCGTCGTCGAGGGAGCTGCTGGGCTTGGTCTCCATCAGCTGGCTGATGTCCTCCACGCCTTCCTTGTTCTGCCACAGGGTCGTGGTGGCGAGCTGCTCGAAGCTGCCCTCGGTGCCGAACACGCGCAGCCGGGACTCACGGATGTGCGAGGGGTAGCCGACGCGGCGCATCTCGTTGGTGCGCATCACGCCGCCGTCGGCGAGCTTGAACAGCGCGGTGGCGTTGCTGAAGTCGTTGTCGAACTCGCTGACGTCCTTGTCGAAGACGCCGTCGCCGCGGTCGTCCTGGACGCCGATGCAGGAGACGTGGGTGGCGTGCTGGCCGGTCACCGAGAGCACGTTGCCGACCGCGTGGGTCGGGTACAGCATGGGCGGGAACGAGGCGGTCTTCTTCCAGTCGTCGCCGCCGCTGTACTGGTACGCCGCGTAGAACCCGAGGTCCATGTCGTGGACGTAGTCGCCCTCGGCGTAGAACACCCGGCCGAAGGCGCCGTCGGCCAGCTTCTGCCGGCAGTACACCGAGGACGGGTAGTAGTAGCTGGTCTCGCCCATCATGTAGGTCAGGCCGGTCTCCTTGACCAGCTCGATGATGCGGGCGATCTGGTCCGCCTCGATCGCCATCGGGACGGTCGAGTACACGTGCTTGCCGGCCTCCAGCGCGCGGATCGCCATCTCACCGTGCAGCCAGCGCTGGGTGAAGATCGCCACCGCGTCCACGTCGGACGCCAGCATCTCCTCGAACGACTGGTAGGTGAGGGTGATCCCCTGTTTGGCCGCCATTTCGGCAGTCCGTTCGGGTACGACGTCGGTCAGCCGCACGTCGGACACATCCGGGTGCGCGGACCACAGCCGCAGGAACGAGGGGGCGAACTGGCCGGCTCCGACCACACCGATGCTGATGCTCATGCGCCTAGGCAATCACACATTTTTCTGCCGCGAAAGAACAAATTCAGACGTTGGAACGTGTCGGGACGCCCCACCACCTTGAGAAGCCACCGATCGTCGCCGAGGTGATTTTTTGGTTGGTGGCTTCTCAAGGTCGGGGGTTCGCCCGCGTGAGGAGGTGGGGGTTGTCGGTGGTGATGCCGTCGACGCCCAGGGTGACGGCCTGGTCGAGGGTCTGCTGGTCGGGGACCGGCCAGGCGGTGACGTCGAGGCCGGCGGCGTGGAGTTTCTCGACGCCGTCCGCGGTCAGGCCGGCGATGCCACACAGCGCCGTACCCGCCTGAGCGGCCTGGGTCAGCGAGAGCACGTCGGCGACATCCGGCGTACGGCCGAAGATCAGCCCGGTCGACGCCGACGGCATCGCCTGCCGGACCGCGAGCAGGATGTCGGCGTGCGACGACGTGACCATCGTCCGGGCGGCCAGCGCCGGGTCGGCCTGCAGGGACTCGACCAGCAGCGGTACGGCGCGAGCCGCCTTCACCTCGGCCTGGAACCGGACACCGATCGCGGCGATCGTCTCGGCCCAGGTCGGGACCACCTCGCCGAGCCCGGCGTCCAGCGACCGGAGCTCGTCGAACGACAGCGACGCGACCTCCCCCGAGCCGGACGTGGTCCGGTCGACGGTCGCGTCGTGCAGGACGACGAGCTCGTCGTCGGCGGTGACCCGGAGGTCGAGCTCGATCTCGTCGCAGCCATCGGCGACGGCGCGGCGGAACGAACGCAGTGTGTTCTCCGGTTCGGTCCCGAGCGCACCGCGGTGGCCGGTGATGATCACAGAACCTTCTCCTCGTACTGTCGGCGGACTTCCTCGCCGATCGCGTCCAGCCGCCGGGCGACCGACGCGAACACCTGCTTCGGCTGGGCGTTGTCGGCGTAGATCTGCTGCAGGCCGGTGTAGATGACGACGTTCGCGTTCCGGCCGTAGAGCCGGATCGCGTCCTGCTGCCGGGCGTTCTTCAGCTGCTCGATCGCGACACCGTAGTTCGGCTTCTCCGCGATCAGCTTCTTCAGGTCCGGGTTGTCCCGGGCCGCGTTCACCACCGGCAGGTAGCCGGTCTCCTTGGTCCACCAGGCCGAGTTCTCCGGCCGGGCCAGGAACTGCAGGAACGTGGCGGCCGCGGTCTTGCGCTCGCCTGAGATGTTCCGCAGCATCCCGATCCCGCCACCGCCGGTCGCCAGCCCGGAGGCGACCTCGGACGGGATGAAACCGGCGCCGACGTCGAACTTGGCCTTGCCGGTGATGGTCTTCATGCCGCCGGTCGACTCCTGGATGACGGCCACCAGCCCGTTGGCGAAGTCGGTGCTGGGGCTGCTCGCCATGTAGGCAAGCCCCTTGTCGTGCACCATCGAACGCTGCCACTCACCCGCGGCGACCGCGCCGTCCTGGTCGATGGTGACGTCGAGGCCCTTGGAGTAGGCGCCGCCGAACTGCCACACGTTGCCCTGGAACTGCCAGTCGCCGTCGATCTTCGCGAACGCGATCGTCCGCAGCGACCGGCCGCCGGACTGCACCTTGGCGAGCTCCGGCCCCCAGGACCGCAGTTCGCTCCAGGTCCGCGGCGCCCGGTCCGGCAGCCCGGCCTTCGCGAACGCCTCCCGGTTGTAGTACATGATCGGTGTGCTGCGGGCGAACGGGACACACCAGCTCTGCCCCTTGACGACGTACTCGCCGAACAGCTTCTCCTGGTAGACGGCCGGGCCGAAACCGTCGGTGAAGTAGCCGTTGAGCGGCTCGAGCGCGTCGTTCAGGAAGAACCGCTCCCAGGTCACGTCGGACAGTACGGCGAGGTCCGGCGCCTGCTTGGCGACGAGTGCGGCCGCGACCTTCTGGGCCACGTCGTCGTAGCTGCCCTGGAACTGCACCTCGACGTACACGTCCTGCTGGGAGTCGTTGAACTTGGCAACGAGTTTGTCGACTGCCTTGCCGTTCACACCGCCGTACGGCGACCAGAACACCACCCGGACCCGGTTCGCATACTGCTTCGGCACCACCCCCGCGGGCTGGGAGTACTCCGCGTCGACCGAGCGGTAGCCGCAGCCGGCCAGCGTGGCGCCGGCCGCCAGCCCGAGGAACACCCTGCGATTCAGCATGCTCATCCCTTCAGCGCTCCCTGGGTGATGCCGCCGACGATGTAGCGCTGGGCGATCAGGAAGATCAGCAGCATCGGCGCGAGGACGAGCAGCGTGCCGGCCATGATCGTTCCCCAGTTCGCCAGGCCCTCCTCGTCCTTGAGGATCAGCAGCCCGACCGGCAGCGTCCGCATCGAGGCGGTGTTGGTGACGATCAGCGGCCAGACGAAGTTGTTCCACTCCTCGACCGCGGTGATCACCACGACCGTGATCAGCATCGGCCGCGACATCGGCAGCACGACCCGCCACAGCGTCCGCAGGTGCCCGGCACCGTCGACCGCGGCCGCGTCGGTCACCTCGGTCGGCAGGGTGAGGAAGTGCTGCCGCATCAGGAAGGTCGCGAACGCCGAGCCGATGCCGGGGATGATCAGGCCGGCGTAGGTGTTGATCCAGCCGAGCGTCGCGACGGTCAGGTAGTTCGGCAGCAGGGTGACGTGACCAGGCACCATCATCGCGCCGAGCACCGCGAAGAACAGCACCTTCTTGAACGGGAAGCGCAGGTAGGCGAACGCATAGGCCGTCAGTACGGCGTTGGCCACCTTCAGCACGGTTCCGGCCACGGTGATGATCGTGGAGTTCAGGAAGAACCGGTCGAACGGCGCCGCCTTCCAGGCCAGGCTGAAGTTCTCCCAGGTCAGGTCCGGCCACCAGGCCGGCGGCCACTGGTAGATCTGGGTCGGCACCTTGAACGCCGTCGACAGCAGCCAGTACAGCGGTCCGAGGAACACGGCCGCCACCCCGACCAGTACGACGTACTGGATCGCACGAGCCTTCATCGGTAGTGCACCCGCCTCTCCATCACGCGGGCCTGCACCGTGGTCACCAGCAGCAGGATCACGAACATGATGATCGACAGCGTCGCCGCCCGGCCGGCGTTGAACGCCTGGAAGCCCTCGTTGTAGATCGACCAGCTGAGCGTGGTAGTGGCGTCACCAGGGCCACCACCGGTCATCACTGCGATCACGTCGAACGCCTGGAAGGTGCCGATCACCGTGGTGATCAGCAGGAAGAAGGTGATCGGGGCAAGCAACGGCAGCTTGATCGCGCGGAACCGGGTCCAGGTCGAGGCGCCGTCGATCGCGGCCGCCTCGTCGAGCTCCTTAGGCAGGCCCTGCAGGCCGGCCAGGTAGATCAGCGCGGCGAAGCCGACGTTCTTCCACAGGTAGACGATCACCAGGCCGGGCAGCGCCCAGTCGGAGTTGTTCATCCAGTCCGGCGGCTCGGCACCGAACGGCTCGATCAGCGCCCGCATCAGCCCGTAGCCGGGGTCGAAGATGAACAGCCAGATGGTCGCGACCGCCGCGCCCGACAGGATGTGCGGAGCGAACGCGATCGTCCGGACCGCGCCGCGGCCCTTCAGCGGCAGGTTGAACAGGAACGCCAGCGCCAGTCCGATGACCAGGCTGCCGGCCACGATCAGGCCGGTGAACACCACGGTGATCCACAGGGTCTTGTGGAACGCCGGGTCGGTCAGCGTCCGGCCGTAGTTCGCCAGTCCGACGAAGGACGGGCGGGCCGCGATCATGTTCCAGTCGGTCAGGCTGAGGAACGCGTTGTAGATGATCGGCCAGTACGCGAAGACCGCGATCACCAGCAGGTTGGGCGCCACCAGCAGGGCGAACAGCCCGTACTCGCGGCGTCGCCTGCGGCGTTGCTGGTTGCCGCTGTCCGCGGCCAGCCGGCGTTCGTCCGGATGGGCCCGGACCGGCAGGTCTAGTGCGGTCACACCGACCTCCTCGGGGTTGATGGGGCGAGCAGTTCGACAAGAGCGGCCGCCAGGGCAGGCGCGGCCGCGAGAACGCCGTGGGGCAAGGCGGTTCCGGTGATGATCTGAGCACCCGCCTCGCGGGCGATCAGGGATCCGGCGGCGATGTCCCACGGCTGGATCAGGTGTTCGTAGTAGGCATCCGCCGTACCGTCGGCTACTGAGCACAGGTCGAGGGCGGCCGAGCCGCCACGACGCACATCCCGTACGACGGGCAGCAGCCGGCGCAGGTGGTCGGCCTGCTCGGCGCGCACCTCCGGCAGATACGAGAATCCCGTGCTCACCAAGGCGGACTCGAGGGCGACGTCACGCAGCGGGCCGAGAGCGACATCGTTGCGGACGGCACCTGCACCGCGAGCGGCCGACCAGGTGAGCCCGGTCCGCGGCTGGTGGACCACGCCGACCAGTGCACCGGCCCCATCCTCTACCGCGATGGAGACACACCAGTCGAGCCTGCCGTAGAGGTAGTTCACCGTGCCGTCCAGGGGGTCGATCACCCACGTCAGGCCGGTGGTCGACGGGCGGGACGCGCCTTCCTCACCGAGCAGGCCGTCACCCGGTCGCGCCGCGGTCAGGCCGTCGGTGATGAGCTTCTCGGACGCCCGGTCCGCGGCACTGACCGGGTCGCTCGCCGAGGTCTTGGTCTCGACACCGGCCGCGTCAATCGATAGACCTGGTTGCCGCGCCACCAACTCCGCACCGGCCTCGAACGCCAGCCGAAGGGCCAGCTCACGAAGCTCGGTGTGGGGCGGAGTGTTAAGCACGCGGTGAAATTATCACCGTTTCATGGTGACGTATAGAGAATCTATGTGATTTTCTCACCCACTTCACAACGATCCGGACAACGACCTCAATCGTCATCCTTACGCCGAGACCAGCCCGACCGGGTCCTTCCCGGCCAGGTAGGCGGCGACGGCCTCGGCGGCCAGGGAGCCGGCCCGGTGGGCGGTTTGACGGGTGGCACCGGCGAGGTGCGGGGTCATGACGACATTGGGTGCCGTCAGCAACCGGGCGCCGGCTGGGACCGGCTCGGACGGGAAGACGTCGAAGGCGGCCGCGCCCAGCTGACCGGACTCCAGCGCGTCGACGGTCGCGTCGTAGTCGAGCAGGCCGCCACGAGCCGTGTTCACCAGTACGGCGCCGCGTGGCATCAGCGCGATCTGGTCGGCGCCGATCATGCCGCGGGTCTGCTCGGTCAGCCGGGCATGCAGGCTGACCACGTCCGACCGACGCAGCAGGTCGTCCAGCTCGACCAGCTCGATGCCCTCAGATGCCTTGCCGACAAAGGGATCGGCGACCAGGACGTGCGCACCGAAGGCGAGCATCACGCGGGCGACCCGCTGGCCGATCGCGCCGTACCCGACCAGTCCGACGGTGGACCCGTCGAGCTCGAGGCCGCACTCGTCGTACGCGTAGAGGTCGCTGCGCCACTCCCCCTGCTCCAGCGTGCGTTGCAGGCGGGGCAGGTTGCGCATGGCGCCCATCATCAACGCGACGGCATGCTCAGCGGCCGCGACCGCGTTGCGGCCGGGCGTGGAGGCGACGGCGATCCCGCGCTTGGCCGCCGCCGGCACGTTCACGTTGACCGGCCCACCCCGGCAGACCACGAGGAACTTCAGGTCGGCCGCGGACTCGAGGACGCGCTCGGTGAACGGGCCCATCTGGGTGACCGCGACCTCGACGCCGGCCAGCGCCTCGATCAGCTGGTCCTCGGCGTCACTCGCCTCGTCCACTTCGGCCACCCGCCCGTACGGCGTCAACGGCCAGGGCAGCGTGACCTCGCGGAAGTCGAAGGCGACGTCGTCGAGAGAGGACAGTGCCTTGGCGAGCATCTCGTTGCGCACGAAATGATCGCCGGCCAGCAATGCCTTGATGGTTCTCATCAAACTCCTGTGGTGAACGTTGGGGCGGGGTCGGACCAGCGTGGGCGGGCCGACTCGATGCGGCGCAGGTAGTGGGCGTAGCCCTCGGCGTAGAAGGCCGCGCGGGCGGGATCCGGGTCGACCTGGCGGGTCTCGGCGATCCACTCCGGTCCGGCGCTGTCCGGATCGGCCGCGCGCCGAGCACAGATCACGGCACCGCGAGCGGCGACCTGTTCTGCCTCGGCGGTGTGCAGGGGCGCGTTCAGGACATCCGCCAGGATCTGCGTCCACTCGCGGCTGCGAGCGCCGCCGCCGCAGACGGTGACGCGACCGATCCAACCGGCCGCCTCCAGGCAATGGCGGGCGGCGTACGCGATGCCCTCGCAGGTCGCGCGGACCAGGTCGGCTGTGGTGGTGGACAGCGAGATCCCGTCGATCGTCCCGCGAGCGCGCGTGTCGACGAACGGCGCCCGCTCGCCGGCCTCGGACAGGTACGGAAGGACGGTCACGCCTTGTGCGCCGACTGGGCTCTCCGCGAGCAACGACGGCAGTTTGTCCGTCCCGACGCCGACCAACGCCAGCACCCGGTCGAGCGCGGCCGTGCCGACCATCGCGGGCATCGCGCGGAGCCAGACACCTGGTGTCCACGTCCCGAGGAACAATCCCGCCGGCTCCCCGTCCACCGGCAGCTCGCGCGTCACCACTTGGCAGGCGAGCGTCGTACCGACGGTCAGCAACGCGTCGCCGGGCTCTTGTACGCCGGTCCCGGCGGCTGCGGCTGGGAGGTCGTACGGTCCGGCGGAAACCCTGGTGCCGGCCGCCATTCCAGTCGAGTCGTCGCGGAGCTCGCCAACCGGGCCGGCGGATTCCACCGGCGCCAGCAGGTGCCGCAGCTCGGACAGACCGGTTGCTTTCAGCGCCTCGTCGTCGTACTCGTTGGTCCGCGGATCGAGGAACGGCGCGGACGCGTCCGACACGTCGGTCGCACGGACGCCGGTGAGCTGCTGCATCACGACGTCCTTGCAGTACGCCGCCGTCCCCGCGCGGGCGACCACCTCGGGCTCTTCCGCGAGTACGGCGGCCAGCAGCGGACCGGACGCGCCCGGGAACATCCGATTGCCGGACCGGCGGAACACCCGCTCGGCGACACCGTCGTCGGTCCAGCGCTCGAGGATCGCGCTGCTGCGCGCGTCCAGCCACGAGATCGCCGGGCGGGCCGCCGTACCGTCGGAGTCGACCAGCCAGAGGCCGTCACCCTGGGCGGTGATCGCCAAGACGCCGGGCCGGTTCCCCACCGTGCCGGCCAGCTCACCGACCACCTCGTTGACCGAGGCAACGATCTCGCCGGTCTCGTGCTCGAACCGGCCGATCCCGGGCCGGACCAGCCTGGTCGGCCGGGACGCCTCGGCCACCGGCCGCCCGTCGTCGTCGAACGCGACGGCCTTGGTGACAGTGGTGCCGACGTCAACCCCGACGTCCATAAGCTCCCCCTTCTAGAGTTTTGCGACCTCCACGGTCGCGCCGTGGTCGCGGAGCGGCTGGATCAGGTCCTGCGGGGTCTTCTCGTCCACGATCACGACGTCGAAGTCGGTGAGTGGCGCGAGCCGGTGCAGGGCGGTGCGCTGGAGCTTCGCGTGGTCGACCAGCAGCACCTTGGTCTTCGCGGACCGCAGCATCGCCCGCTTCACCAGGACGATCTCCTCCTCCTGGTGGAAGGCGTGCGTCGGCGACACCGCGGAGACCGAGCAGAACAGCAGGTCGGTGTGCAGCGCCTCGACCGCCTCCGCGCACGGCATCCCGCCGAACGAGTCGTGCGTCGCGGAGTAGATCCCGCCGAGCGCGAGCAGGGTGATGTCCCGCAGCGCGGTCAGCTTGGTGATCGCGGGCAGGAAGTTCGTTGCCACCGTCAACGGGGTGATGTCCTCGAACAGGTCGACCAGGGCCAGCGCGCTGGTCGAGTCGTCGAGCATCACCGACATGCCGGGCTCGATCATCGCGCGGGCGTGCCGGGCGATCGCGGTCTTCTCGGTCTGCGCGGTGTTCAGCCGGTACGCGACGTTGCTCTCGAACACGCTGGTCGGCTGCGCGCTGACACCGCCGCGGTACTTGCGCACCACGCCCTGGCGCTCGAGCTCGTCCAGGTCGCGGTGCACGGTCATCACGCTCACCCCGAACGCCTCGACCAGGTCATTGGCCGAGACCGAGCCGTGCTCGACGACGTAGGCCGCGATCTCGGCCTGCCGGCGGGCGGGACGACTCAGCTCGGTGGTGTCACCGTCGACGTCGGATGTCATGCCAGGGTCTCCATTCGTACTGCGGGAACGTTGTACGCCTCGAGACCCACTGTGCCGTCCTGCCACCGGAAACGCACCAACGCCGCGGGACCGAGCGCAGGTAGCAGTCTGCGGTAGTCGTTCAGCCGCAGTCCGAGCACCCGGCAGGTGAGCAGCCGGATCAGGGTGTTGTGCGCGACCACGAGCACCCTCTGGCCCTGGTGCTGCCGCCCGATCTCGTGGAAGACCTCGTGCACCCGATCGGCCGCCGCGGCCGGGTCCTCCCCACCGGGGAAGTGGTCGCGGACCGGGTCCAGCTGGAACGCCTTCGCCACCGCCGGCGGCAGCTCACCGAGCATCTTCCCCTCGGCCGAGCCGAAGTCGACCTCCCGCAGCCGCGCGTCGAGCGTCGGCTCGAGGTCCAGCAGCTCGGCCGTCGGCGCGATGGTCTGCCGGGCGCGCAGCATCGGCGAGCACCACAGCACGTCCGGCGCGTAGTCGATCGCCCACTCCCTGAGCTGCTGCGCCTGCCGTACGCCGACCTCGTCGATCGGGAGGTCGGTCGACCCGGTGTAGCGGTTGCCGTGGTGCCATTCGGTCCGGCCGTGCCTGGCCAGGACGATCGTCGTTCTCATCCGCGGTACCCCCGTCGGTCCAGCTCGGCGACGAACTCGCCGTACAGGTCCTCGAGGTGTCGTTGACCTGGTTCGAGGATGCGGTCCGTCCTGACCATCCGGCGCGCCGTCTCGGTGAGCGAGCCGCCGGACGACGCGGCGAGCACGGCCATGCCGTACGCCGGGTCCGGTGCCGCCGGGAGCTCGACCGGTACGCCGAGGACGTCGGCGCGGAGCTGGTTCCAGTACCCGCTGCGGACGGCGCCTCCGGTGAGCGACACCGATCGGAGTGGCTCCGCGCCGAGGCCGACCATGTGCTCGAAGGCGAGTCGCTCGATGAAGGCCACACCTTGTAGTACCGCGACGTACGTCGCCAAGTCACCGGACGGGTTGCCCAGGGTGAAACGCTCGGCCTGCGGAGCGACGAACGGGAACCGCTCACCCGTCTTGGTGAGCGGGTAGATGACGGCGTCGACCGGACTTGCCGCCTTGTCCAGCGCATCGAGGTCCGCGTGTGGAAGCAGCTCGGTGAGTACGCCGGCGCCCGTGCTGGAGGCGCCGCCGGGGAGCCAGCCGCCGTCCGGATGCCGGTGGCTGTAGACGGCGCCGGTGGGGTCGTCGAGGAGGTCCTTGCTCACGCCTTTGAGGACGAGCGTCGTACCGAGCACCGAGTTCCACGCGCCGGGGCTCAGGGCGCCGGCGGCGATCTGGGCGGCGCAGCCGTCGGTCATGCCGGCGTAGACGGGAACTCCGGACGGCGTCCGGCCGAGCTCGGTGCCGGGGAGGACGACGTCGGAGAAGAGGCTCGCCGGGAGGCCGAGCCTGTCGAAGGCGGCCTGCGGCCAGGTGTCGGCGACCAGGTCGTAACCGGTCTTGAGGGCGTGACTGGTGTCCGTGGCGACCGGGTGGCCGACGAGGTGCGCCGCGACGAAGTCGGCGCTGTGGACGATCCGGTGCTGCGCCGATGGGTTCAGCGAGAGGAGCTTCGGGAGTGCCCAGGTCGGCTGCATCGAGGTCGACCAGCGATTCGGGTCGGCGTCCACGATGCGGTCACGCAGGTCGGCTGCACGGGCGTCGTCGTACATCAGCGCCCGGGTGACCGGGCGGCTCTGCTCGTCGGTCAGCAAGAAGGTGCCGGAGGTCGAACAGATCGCAATGCCGTCGAGCTCGGGGCCGGCGACCTCGGCGAGGACGGCGTCGACCGCGTCCAGCCAGGTCTGCGGGTCCTGCTCGTGGCGTGGGCCGTCGCGGTGGCTCACCAGCGGCCGCGCCGCGCGGGCAGCAACCGAACCGTCGGCATCGACGCGGACGGCGCGCACACTCTGCGTGCCGAGGTCAACGCCGATCCAGCTCACGCCCAGCCTCCCGATCCAGTGTTATCTGCGCTGATAACATAACATCAGAAGACGGTAAGAACACGCCAGCCCGCGTCCGAACCCGGACAAGACTCGGCTCCCGCAGCTGTGAGGCTTGCGGGAGCCGGGCGGGCCCAGTCGGCTGCGCCTGTACCGACGGGACGGTCAGAGTGGTGGCTGATCAGGAGTGCATGAGCACCAGGGCGGGGTCGACGGCGGCGAACTCGATCCGGCCGGCGTCGAGCGCGCCGTACGCGCCGATCGGCCCGCTTGCCGGGCGGCCGTTGCGGTTGACCCAGAAGCCCCAGCCCGCCGGCGCCTCCGGCCATTCGGGATCCGGCTCCCAGCCCGGCGGCGGACGCCAGGTGTCGCTGGGCGGCTCGGGCCAGTCAGGTGGCGAGTTGAATCGATGCACGGGCGGTCCTTCCCAGATTCCCCAGCGAATCTGCCCCAGCGATCTCTGCAGATCGTGAACTGTCTGACTGCTCAACGACCTGATGCCCGGAAAGGTCACGGCTAATTTTGTGTAAAGATTCTCCGGCACACGGCCACCAATCACACCACCGCGCCGGGAGGTAGGCAACCATCCGCTCACCAGGCGGACTGCACGTGCATCCGCACCGGCATTTGGTTGCCGTCGACCCGGTAGTTGGTTGCCTAGACCCTCGCGGTCCGGAGGTCCTCGAGGCGGGCGCGGACCCGGTGGTGCTCGGTGAGGGACTCGGCCAGCGCGTAGCCGAGGGAGCGGTAGGCCTCGAAGTCCCACTCGTCGTAGAACTGGTCGCCGGTGGTCCGCCGCGGGAAGTCCGGGTGCCCGGCGGCGTACTGCTCGATGTCCCAGCCGAGGTGGCCGGCCAGCACCGCCTTCACGAAGAAGATCTCGGTCTTGTACGGCTTGTCCGCGCCGTCCTTCAGCGGGTGCGTCGCGATCCCGTAGGCCCACGGCCGGTCGGCCCGCGGCTTGCCGCCGCGGACCATCGGCGACGGGTCGATGTCGATCTGGATCCCGTGGTCCATCCGGGCGGTGGCGATCGCCTCGGCCAGCGCGGTGAACCGGTCCTCGGGGTCGTTCGACGCGTCGATCACGATCACCTGGGCCGGCTCCCGGCGGAGCGCCTCGACCAGGCCGAGGTTGTCGTAGTGCCCGCCGTCGGTGACGTAGATCCGCCGGTCGTACATCGACGGCTGCCCGATCCCCTCCAGCAGCAGCCGGTACGGACCCGGCTTGTCGATCACGCTGCCGACGTACCGCCGGACCTTCGCGACGGTCCCGCGGACCTCCGGGAACGCGGGCGTGGACCGGTTGTTCCAATACGGGTTCGGC
The DNA here is from genome assembly GCF_040653975.1 of Kribbella sp. NPDC050820. Classification (NCBI taxonomy): domain Bacteria; kingdom Bacillati; phylum Actinomycetota; class Actinomycetes; order Propionibacteriales; family Kribbellaceae; genus Kribbella; species Kribbella sp. NPDC050820. The sequence continues at coordinate 464,697 of NZ_JBFAHB010000001.1, read as the reverse complement.
AGCCACACCCCGAGCCGCGCGTTCAGTACGGCGAGCAGCAGCCGGACCGGCCTGGTCCGCGCGTTCACCCGGCCGGTGAGCGGGCTGAACGCGGCGCCGCTGATCGCCATCGCGGCCGGCACCGTCACCTCCCGCTTCAGCATGTCGGCCTCGCGTTCGTAGTCGTCGGTCACCCGGCGGCCGCCGTCGGGCAGCGACCGGTCGCCGATGATCCCGATCTGCTGGGCGTCGAAGACGAACGGCACGCAGTCGCGCTGGCTCGGCACGAAGTCGCCGTCGGACACGTTCGCGACGCCGGCGATGACCAGCTGCGGCCCGCCGTCGACCGGCTTGCCCCACTCCGAGTACCGCAGCCGCAGGTGGTAGTCGAGCGCGACGGCCGCGCCGTTGTCCTTCCGGGTGACCAGGAACGCGCGCGACAACCGCTCGCGGTAGAACGAGTGCAGCGACGTCCGGTTCGCGTCGGTGAGCACCTTGATGGCGACCGCGATCGCGGCCAGGATCAGCGCGACGGTCCAGTTCTCCTGGTACCCGGGCTCGGTCGCGTAGCCGCCGGTCCAGCGCAGCAGCACGATCACCGCCGCGAGCACGATGATCGCGCTCGCCGCCCACGGCGCGAGCTTGGTCCGGGCGAACGCGAGCAACCGGGCCCGCATGCTGCTGGACTCCTTGCCCTCGACCGCGAGACCGTTCCAGACCGCCTTGCCGAGCCCGATCAGGACGACGACGAGTGCGCTGAACGACGCGATGCCTTGTCTCGCCGGATCGACCAGCGCCAGCAACGCCGAGGGCAGACTGGACTCGCCCGCGAGTTGTGCCAGCAGGTAAAGGCCGCCCGGTACGCCGAGCAGCAGCACGGCAAGCGGTACGCCGAACTTGAGTGCGACGTTCGCGATCGTCGTCAGGATCATCCGGACCACATCCGGCATCCGGGCCCAGCGGTCCCACACCTTCTCCAGCACGAACATCGCCGCGCTCACTGCAAGCGGGAACAGCGACAGCCCGAGGAAGAACCAGGAGTCGTTCGGCCGCCAGTCGACCTCGATCCCGCCGTCGCCCAGCACGACCACCTGCTGGTCGGCGAGGAACCAGCCGAGCACCCAGGCGATCGCGCGCAGTGTGATCCCGATCAGCAGCAGGTTGACGACCAGCCCGAACAGCACCGACAACGCGGCCCGGAACATCGCCCGGCCGCCCTGCAACAGGTACCGGGTCTGCCGCCGCAACCGCGCGAGCTCCGGCGATCCCGGCGAGAACGGGTCGGTGCAGGTCCGCCGGAGGACATGGAACGCAGCGGCCATGTAGCCGCCGCCGCTGACGCCGATCACACTCGACGCCTTGTCGTACAAGCCCTTCTCGCGCAGGAGTTGCAGGGCGCCGAGGCAGAACGACGCCGACCGGATCCCACCGCCGGAACAGGTGATCACCAGCTGGCCGGCGTCCTTGCCGTCGTCCTTGATCCGGTTGAACGTCGCCGGTGGGTCGAGGCGGACGCCGTACAGCTTGCGTTGCCCGAAGCGGCTGGTGGCGAAGAGCGCGACGGCCAGGATCACGGCGCCGGCGAGTGCAGTACCGCGCATCAGCCAGGTGAGCCAGCCGGTCGACAGGTCGACGCAGGACGTCCCGAGCTCGTTCCACAGCCGGACGTCCTCGACGATGTCGAGCACCGCGGCGGCGAACACGATCCACGACCCGACGGCCGCGATCTGCTTCCAGGACTGGCGATTCAGGAACTTGACGTACTTGTAGGCCCGGTACGCCGCGTAGACGTAGGCCATGATGAACGTCGCGTCGACCAGCAACGACAGCCGGCCGGGCACCTCACAGCCGAGCGCCGAGCCGGCCGCGTCGTGCACCGCGTCGCGCATCGGCCACTGGACCACGGCGAGCACGACTGCGAGTTGAAGTGTCCTGGTCAACGTCCGGCGCCGGCCGATCTGCTCGATCGTGGCGTCGCCTTTCGTGCCCTCCGATTCCCCGAGCATCGCCCCATGATGCCGGTCGTGGAGTTCAGGCGGCGACTTGAGACTCGCTGATGCGTGTCAGCGGCCCGGCCGCCTGCTCCAGGGCGGCGAGCTGGGCGCAGGCGAGCGTGATCGCCTCGGACTGTGAGCAGCAGCCGTCGGCGTACCAGTACGGGTCGTCCGGCTGGCGGTCGTCGGCGTCGTCGATGTCGGCGTACCAGCAGTCACGTCCGTGACAGCGGTAGTGCACGACCCTCACCTTCAGCTTCATGCGCGATACGACGCCGGTCCTGGTACGGCGGTTCCCGGCCTTCGATCCTGCTGTGAAGGGTTTACAACGATGGTAAAGACGCAGTACAAACGACGGGACCGGTCCGCCCCTCCGGCTCGAGAGGTACTGCCATGTGGTTCTTCCGCCCCACAGTCGCCTTGATCGCTTCCGCCGTACTACTGCTGGCCGGCGTCGTACCGGCGTCGTCGGCGCCCCAACTGGAGAGTGCTGTGCAGTCACAGACCTTCCGCAACCCCGTGAACCCGTCGGCCGACCCGTCGCTGATGTTCCACAACGGCAGGTACTACGTCGCGACCACACGCGGCGACCGGATCGGGATCTGGTCGTCGCCGAGCCTGGCGACCCTGCTGGTGCAGCCGGAACAGGTGGTCTGGCGGGACTCGGACCCGAGCCGCAACACGCAGATGTGGGCGCCGGCGTTCCGACACGTGGGCGGCCGCTGGTACATCTACTACACCGCCTCCGACGGCGTGGACGCGAACCACCGGATGTACGTGATCGAGTCCGAGGGCGACAACCCGCTCGGCCCGTACCACTTCAAGGCGAAGATCGCGGACTTCGGCGAGTACGCGATCGACGGCGAGCCGATCACGGTGAACGGACAGCAGTACTTCGTCTGGACCGGGCCCGGGCGTGGTCAAGGTGGACCGGCACAGCTCTACATCGCACGGATGAGCAACCCGTGGACGGTGACCGGCGGCCGAGTCGCGATTCCCGCCGACGGTGGTTGCAGCGAAGTGCGCGAGGGACCGACGCCGATCTACGGCAACGGGCGCGTGTTGCTCACCTACTCGTCCTGCGACACCGGCAAGCCGGACTACCAGTTGTGGATGAAGAGCATCGCGAACGGCGCCGACCCGATGGTCGCGTCGAACTGGGTGCAGCACCCCGGCCCGATCTTCTCCCGCAACGACGCGACCGGTGTGTGGGGTCCGGGTCACCACTCGTTCTTCAAGTCGCCGGACGGGACCGAGGACTGGATCGCGTACCACGGCAAGAACACCAGCACCTACACGTACTCCTTCCGCACCAGCCGGGCGCAGAAGATCAGCTGGAACGCCGACGGCACCCCGAACCTCGGCCGGCCGCTGGCTGCCGGCGCGACGCAGAACCTGCCGTCCGGTGACCCCGGCTCGGCGAACTACTGGATCAACGACACCGACAGCACGGTCGTGTACAGCGGCAACTGGAGCTCGGGATCGGGCTGCGGGAACCAGTGCTTCTGGGGCAACGACCACTGGAGCGGCGTTCGGGACGCCTCCGCGACCATCCACTTCAACGGCACCAAGGTCGCGCTGCTCAGCGTCGCCGACGTGGGCAACGGGATCGCCGGTATCTCGATCGACGGCGGACCGGAGCAGCGGATCGACTACTACAGCTCGATCCGCGTCGGCGAGCACCTGATGTACGTCAGCCCAACCCTCGCCCCCGGCGCCCACACCATCCGCGTCCGCGTCACCGGCGACAAGAACCCAGCCTCCACCAGCACAGTCATCAGCCTGGACCGCATCGAGGTCTACTGACGGGCTCAGGTACGCCGTACCGCGAGCCCGTCGACCTGGTAGACCCTGCTTCCCACCCTGGTGGTCAGGAGGACCGAACCGGTCAGGAAGGTCGCCGGCACGGGGAGCGGTACGACGGCCTGGTACTCGGTCGTCGCCTTGTACAGGTTCACAGCGCCCACGTACTTGCCGTTGTAGTAGACGTTCAGGCCGCCGCAGGTTGCGCACTTCGTGGCGATCAGGAACAGCCGCTTGGCCTGCACGCTGCGGGAGACGGAGATGCCCTGCGCGCTGGTGACGGTCGCGGTACCCAGGTAGTAGGCGCGATGAGAGGCCCGGACCCAGCCCTTGGCGGCGCCCATCAGGCGGTCGTCCGAGGGCCGGGCGAAGCACTTGTCGGCGGTCCAGCCGGACAGGTTGCCGGCGAGGTCGCGGACCCGGACCGAAACGCAGTACTCGTAGCCCGCGGCAACGCTGATCGCGACGGACGTCGCCGTCGTACCGGACTTGACCGGCGCGTAGGCGCCGAAGTTCCCCGCGGTGGATGCGATCCGCCACCGAACGTCGTACGAGCCGATGCCGTTGTCGTCGGCCCCGGCGTAGGTGATCATGGCCGTGGCCGCCTTCGTCACGTCGAACGTCGGTCCGGTGATCTTGACGCTCGGCGCAACGGAGTCGACGTTGAGCCAGCGGACGGCTGTGGTCCCGCGTCCGCCCGGCTCGACGGCCCAGACCCTCAGGACGTGCAGGCCGGGCGCGACACCGGCCTTCTGGAACGGCGACGGCGGGCACGGCGCCGTTCTGACCCCGTCGAACTCGCAGGTCAGGTAGGGCGAGACCAGCCCCGTTGTGTCGAAGGGCACCGTCAGGTTCGGCCCGACGTAGGCCGGGGTCGGCTTGATCGTGATCTGTGGGCCCTGCCAGACGGCCGACTCGACAAGGTCGCCGGCCGGCGGGTCGAAGAGCTGCGCGTTCACGTACGGCCGTCCGTCGTTGACGGGGACCTGCTGCAGAGTGCTCCCGGACTCCGTACGGCGGGTGACGAGCAGGTGGTTGGAGTTCGCCCAGCTGATCCACTCACCACTCGTGCCGAACGGGTAACCAGGGACCGGAGTGCCCCCGGCGACGGGGATCACGTTCACCGAGGTGTTCTTGAAATAGGCGATCCACAGGCCGTCCGGTGACGCGACCGGGTGCTGCGCCAGTTCGGTGCCGGCGTACGTGGTCAGTACCGCGCCGCCCGCCTTGGCCTGGATCCGTTGCAGTTTGCCCTGCGCCTGCTCCTTGACGACGAGTGTCTGGTTGTCGGGCAGCCAGGACGGCGCGGCCAGGTTGCAGCCGACCCGGATCGGGGTGCCGCCGGTCGCGCCGATGACCTCGACGCAGGAAGTGCCGTCCTGCTCCCGTTCGAAGGCGATCCGGGTGCCGTCCGGTGACCATGACTTCACTGAGATCCCACTCGACCCGTCGAGGATCTTCACCGGTTGCGCGTGCGGAACGACCGCCGAGACCGTCCACAGGCTCGTCTGCCCCTGTGAGAAGACGACCTGCCGCCCGTCGGCCGACGCCGCGATGGCCTTGTCGACCTGCTGGGTCGGGCCCGAGGTGGCGAGCGGAATGACCTGGGTTGCTCCCTGCACGGCGAGCTGTCCGAGGAAGGTGCGGCTGACGCCGTCGGTCGTCACGGTGTGAGCGACGGTGACGGCATCTTTCGGCTCCACGACGGCTGTGCCCGGTACGGTGTCGGCCGGTCCGGGAACGCTGGCCGGTCCCTCGCCGTCGGCGTTGACCGCGGCAACGGAGTACATCGCGCCGGGAAGCCGCTCGGTGTCCTGCCAGTTGAAGAGGGTGCCCGCTGCTCGCGGCACGGGGTAGGAGGTCTCGGTGCCGTTCACGGTGCGGCGAACGACGAAGCCGGTCACACCGTCGGTGGTCCCTTCGTCAGCGGGAAGGTTCCAGGCGAGGTCGATCCCGGTGAAGGTGCCCTTCACCCGCACGCCGAGCGGCACCGACGGAACCGACTCCGCCTGCTGGGTCGAGGTGGAGAAACCGTTGACCGCCGTGGCCGGAACAGCCGCGGTCAGGACGACGGCCGACAGGGCCACAGGCGCGGCGAAGCGCAGGAACGTGCGCAAAGGGAACTCCCAGAAGTCAGAGCGGCGGAAAGATAGCCGCGCTCTGCTATCGGCTACGGCGGCCGAACGTTACAGCGACGATCGACGAACGGGCTTTGAGGTATTCGGCTGGGCTTGTGCCGGTGATTGATCGCGTGACTCGGTGGAACTGGGGGTAGCTGCCGAAGCCGGCCTCGAGGGCTGCGTCCAGGACGGTGACGTCGTGGCCGGCGCCGTACGTGTCGAGGAAACGCCGGAAGCGGTGCTCGTTGCGAAAGCGGGTGATGTTCGTGCCCATCTGCTGGGCGTCGAAGCCGGCCCGGCGTTCGAGCGGCTGCCCGACCACCCGTCCTGGGTCACTCCTACGGCGCTTCTGCGGTGAGGAGGACAGCTACGTCGAGGGTCTCTTCATCGACGGGTGTTTCGCGTCGATCCGGCGGCACGGCGGCTTCTTCCTCCCCGTCCACTCCGGCAGCTACCGGGGCGCGGTAGGCGGCAAGTACGGCTACGGCGACGGCCTCTCCCACGGCGACGCCACGAACCAACCTCGGCCAACGCAGAGCCGTCTTCTACCGCTATGGCGCCTCCTGGTCCACCACCCGCTACTGCTAGGTACTCCTAACCTTGCTCGCCCGGGTAACCAAGGAACAACACGCCATCCTCCAACCGATCCCACCCTGTACCCCTAAGGTCTACTTGGCCTTGTGACGAGCGCGACCTGGCAGCACTCGCCGAAGGCACCCACCGAATTCCGCAACCGCCTCCTGGCAGTCGGACTCGCCGAGTACGCCGAACCCCTGACCAGGCTGTGCCGCCAAAGCCTCCGCCTCGTACCGGCTCAGGACACCCGGACACGGCTTGGCGGCCGGCCGATGCTTGCCGAGAGCATCGAGTGGCCGACCACTGCCGAGGGGCGCCCGTTGAGCTTCATCGCCCAACTCGACTGCGCGGAGATGCACGCCTGCTCGCCGGCGGCGGCCGCGCCCCTGCCCGCCGCTGGCTGGATCAGCGCCGGCTCGGGAACGGCAGAAGGCTCACCCCGGGATCGCGAACCGGGCTGCCTCTTCTATTGCCGCCTCATCGGCCGCCCACCGACCCGTCAGCGGCGAGCGTTCGCAGGCCACCGGCTCTGTGCGTGGCAGGTCGGGATCGCCGCGGGGCGTGGGTGGGTGAGACTGCGCGGACACAGGACGTAGGCGAGCAGTGCGCTCACTCCGGCCGTGCCGACTCGATAAGTCAGGGCTGGTTGCGCGAGGTGGTGGCGGGTCGGCCCACGGTGGGCGGGAGACGTGGACTTTGCCGTTGGAGATCGTGACTGTCCAGTGGCCGGCGTGGAGGTCATGATGGTGGCGGCGGCACAACAGGACGAGGTTGCCGACCGAGGTGGGGCCGCCGTCGATCCAGCTCCGCAGATGGTGGGCGTCGCAGTGAATCGGTGGCGCGCCGCACACGACGCAGCCTCGGTCACGCGTTCAGGGCGCGGCGCATCGCTCGGTTGACTAGTCGTTCGGCGCGACCGACGTCGAGTGGTTCCGAGTTCGTGCCGAGTACCAGTGGGATGATCTTCGCGTCGCAGGCCAGACGCCGAATTGCCCCCGCGGACAGGTCGTCGCCGTACACGAGCTTGCCGGTCGCGTCGGCGGCGGCCGCCTTCAGGTCCGCCAAGTCGATGGTGACCGTGATATTCGCCTTGGCCCCGAAGCCGGGCACCCACCCGCCCGCACCACCACGCACACCATCAGCAGCCGCACGCTCAGCAGAAGCGTCGCCCACGCAGGCTGCGCAATCCGGACCGGCACAAGCGTGCGGTACCGGGCCGCTGGTGATGTAGCCGGTGGTGGTGTGGCCGGTGGTGGTGTGGCCGGTGGTGGTGTCGGGCCTGTGGCCGGCGTCGGCAGCAGCGGCGGCAGTCGTCAGGACGCTGGTCAATGCGTCTGCCTGGCGCTTGTCGCGTGATCGCGGATCTGCTTCGCCGTCCACGGTCTTGCGCGGCTTGGCGCCGGCGTGGATGAGGGCGCGGAACAGCTCGGCGTTCTCGTTCGCGAGGTAGCCGCGGAACGTCACACCGTTGTCGGCCGTGCTCATGGTGAGAGACTCGCGGGCGTAGGCCTTGCGTTCGTTGGGCTCCGGGCCGTCAGCGTCCAGAAGATCGCGGATCTCCTTGCCTGCCTTGCGAAGCTCAGCCGGCGAAAGGTGGCGAGCCAAGGCAACCAGCTGCTGCTCGGCGACCTCGACGTCCTCAGCGGGAACCGTTGACGGGACGCGCTCGAGAGCCGACACGATGGCCTCGGCCTGCGCCGGCCGTAGCAGCCACCGACGTTCACCGTCCGAACCACGATCATCAGCTCTCGCCACGTCATCAGCTACGTCGACGGCGACATCGGTGGAGTACTGCGCAGCCGCATCGGGGAGAGCCGCCGACACCTCGACGTACCTCGGTAATGCAAGAGCGAGCCGCACATCACGCCGAGCGTCGATGCCATTCAGGCGATACCGGAAGGCCAGCAATCGGGCCGTGTCGTGGCCGCCGATCTCCTCGGCATGCCCAACACCCTCCAGGCCCGCGATGACCTGTAGGCGGTAGGTCTGGAGCCGGGCGAGCTCAGCCTCGAGTGTGTCGAGAGTCGACAGCATCTCACAGCCGCTCATCGACCACACCGGCCGCTCACCCAGAGGCTCCATACCTGAACCCTAGACACCACCACCGACAGAACTCAAACCGAAATCCCCTTATTTTCTTGGGATTCCGGCAACCACTGTTGTCCACAGCCACGGGACCCTGTGGACAACCCTGGCCTACCTGCTGCTCACTGTCACTGGGCCGAAGAGACCGGACATCCCCTGGCCTGGGAAGACGAAGTGGGTGGGGCTGATGGCGTCGAGATGGTTGGCGGCGGTGTTGAAGATTTCCAGGGTGAGGGTGTGGTTGCCGGGGGCCACGTTTGGGAGGTCGAAGGTGTGGGGGGAGCAGAAGCGGATGCCGATCGAGATGCCGTCGACTAGGACCTCGGCGGTGCCGCGGACGCTGCCCAGGTTCAGGGTTGTGGCCTGGGAGAGGTCCAGGCGGCGGGTGTAGCGGACGCCGCCGGAGTATTCGGCGAGGCCGTGGGATTGCCAGTCACCCAAGGGGATTCGGCCGGGGCCGACGGTGAGGCGGATCGGCCCGGTGAGAGCAGCGCCGGACTCATGGCCGGGGGTGGTCATCAAGGTGAGCCAACCCGTACGAGCGCCAACAGGTACGTCGGCCACCACTCGACCCGAGCCAGTAGCGAGCTGCTGGCCGTCGACCGTGAGGACGGCGTCGCCGACCACGTCGACCTCCAGGCCGGTGGTGCCTGGTGGAAGGTCGAAGCGCAGGTGCTCGATGCGGTCCGGCGTCGAGCGAGGTACGGCGAAAGTGATCGGCTCAACCACGTCAGTAGAAGTGCCGTCGAGCCACGCAGCCCCAGGCAGCGGATGTGGTCGACGGGTCAAGTAGAGGTCGGCGAGGGCGCGGTGCCACGGCCGCCGCCGTACGGTCGGAACAGTCGTGCCGTCGACCGTCGCCTTCCAGTCGTGTTCGGAGATCGCGAGCCCGTCGACCAGGATCGGGGTCGGCCGGGTGACCTCCACGACGATCGTGTTCTCGACACCCGGACGGAGTGCGGCAGCCGCGTCGTACCGGCGTACTCGGGGAGTCGGCCGCTCGTACGGCAGGAAGCCGCCCTGACGTCCGATCTCCAGGTCGTTGACGAGCACCCGCGCCGCGCCCCACGCAGTCAACGTGAGCTCGGTGCGATCCCCCGGTACGACGCTCGTGCTGTACGTGATCGCCGACCCGGGCGACGCAGCCGCGATCCACGAAGGACGACGGTACGCCGCCAGGTCGCGTACGAACGCCACATTCGCCCGAAGCTGCAACTCCTCGTCGGGTGTCAGCCGCAATTCGAGGTGATGCGTACCGGCGTCCAGCGCCACCGGGACCGAGCCGAAGTACCCACCGGCATCGGTGATCGGCAACGACCGACCGTCGATCAGCAGCTCCTTGGCCGCCGGTGCACTGACAACCACAGTGCTCTCCAACGCCGAAGCCAGCTGGAACGCCGCGGTGAAGGTCACCGTCTGGCCGGGCCCAACGGCACCGAAGTCCAGGAAGTCCTCGGGGACGTGACCCTTCGGGCCGAGCGCGTGGTGGTGGATGTGGTCCTTGCGGATCCCCCGTGACTCGGAGTACTCGACGGGCTCGCCGTTGATCAACCCATGCGGTCCGAAGGTGGCGTGCGCCGGCTGCCACTCGTCCGAGCCGTCGACGCGATGCTCGAGGGCCCAGCGCTCGACAACCACCGGATCCGACGGCGCCGAGGCCGGCCAAGCGAAGTCGCCCCAGCTGTTGTCGAGGGTCGGAATCAGCTCCGACTCCCACTCCCCGGTCAGCGTCTCTACCTGTTGAGGAGCATCGGCCGATACAGCATCAGCCGACGCGTTGCCCGAGGCAAACACCACGAGCGCCGCCGGCCCGGCCGTGAACGGCACGACGATCTCGGCGATCCCGCTCTCATCCACGGTGTGGGCAAGGGGTTTCGACGACCCGTCGAACGGCGACACCAGCACCGGCGGCCCCGGCACCTCCCGGACCCGAAGGCGAACCTTGTCCCGATACCGCGTGGGATCGAAGGAGTACCCGACCCGAGCCCACTCGTGGCTGATCCCCCGCCCCACCGGCTGACCGTCGATCTCGGTCGCGCTCCACTCGGTCGGCGTGACGAACACAACCAGCGCCCCGTCGACCTCCCGGGTCAGCACCGGCACGTCCGCCTCCACCCGCCGCGGCAACCGGGACAGCGCCGCAGGCACCTCCGCCGCCGACTCGACCAGCACAAGCCCCGACAACCCGTCAGGTACGGCGCCGACAGCAACGACCAACCCACCTGCAGCAACAAACTCGTTCAGCCGCTCAGCAACCGCATCCTCGAGCACCGTCGCCGCAGGCAACACAACGGCCGCGTAGGACTCGGAAGCAACCGTCAACCGAGCCCCATCGACAGCCTCAGCCCCGGCCACCGACTCGTCATCGATCACGTCCGCATCGATCCGAGCCCGATCCAGCACACCGAGCACCGGCGCAAACCACGTCGCGTCCCCGATCAACTCCCGATACACCGACTGAGCCCGCAACGCATCCGGCCCAGGCCCGTCCATCGTCAGGTCGGACTGCGCCGTCGCATTCGGAAACAGTACGGCGACCTCGCAGACATGCCGCCCCAACGACAACGCCGCGCACAACCGAGTCACCGCATCCGCAAACGACTTGTGATGCCGCCAGTACGGTTGCCGCCAGTCAGTGGACGGCGGCGCCCACTCCCACCACCCGGCCCGGGTCGTGTAGTACACGGCGTGCGGGTTGTAGAGCGTCGCCCCGGTCCGCAACCACGGCAGGAGCCAGTCGAATGTCTCCTCCAACGTCCCACCCCACCCGGTGGAGTGGAACGCCTCGATCCAAGTCCGCGGACGCCCGTACAGGTGCGCCAACGACGAGTGGATCCGCGCATCCCCGTGATGGTCCGACCCCGGTGCACTGAACCACCGGTGCGTCCGCGCATAGTCGGCGTACAGCTCGACGCCCTCGACCGGCAGCCCGGCGCGCGCCGGGTCCTGCTGATCGCAGCCCACGATCAGCCCGTGTTTCTCGTGCCACTCGTGCAACGGCTTGAAGAACGCCTCCTCGGCCAGCGAAGCCCGGAGCGCGTGGTAGTCCCGCCGTACCCGAGCCCCATCCGGTACGGCGAGATCCCACAGCGCATCGAGCCGGTCCCGAAGGTCGTACCCGTACCGTGCTTCGAATCGCGAAGCGAAGTCGGCGGACCAGGTCGGCACCGACGGCAACTCGTCCTGGAAGGACCCGACCACGACCCGGCCGAGGCGATCCCCGAGCCGCCGCTCGAACTCACCGTGCACCTGGTCCAGCAACGCCGTACAGGCCGACGGACTCAGGTAGTCGAACCCGTGGTCCGTCTCGTAGTACAACAACAGCTCCGACTCGACATCCGCCTCGCACGAAGCGCCTGCGCCATCGAGAACCACGTCAACGCCCGACGACACGGAGGCCGAGATCACCCGGCCACCCGGCGGACACCGCAGCACGAGCCGGCCGGTCCCGCTGACCGTCGAACGCTGCAACCGCCGTCCGGCGTAGGCAGGCTGCCGAGCCACCAACCGCGCCTGGATGTCCGCCCCCGAGAACCCGAGCTGGTCGTAGAACCAGAGCGAGACTCCAAGCGACGCCGCGTCGTCACAGACCCCGAGGAAGATGCTCCACCACTCTTCCGAGAAGAACGGCGGATCGTCCGCGTCGCACCCGTGGTCCGACCCGGCCGGGGCCAGGTTCAGTACGACGAGCTGGTACACCCCACCTTCGACGAACCGCTCCAGCTGCCAGCGCAGCCGGGCCGGGTCGAGCGGCTCGCCGCTCCACCACCAGATCGGCACAGGTGAGTGGGACCTGGGCGGATCGGCGAGGACCGACGCCAGGCGAGGGGGAAGTGCCACGGTTATCCCTTCAGGCCGCTGGAGAAGCCGCGGATGACGTACCGCTGGAGGACCAGGAAGACGAGCAGGATCGGCAGCGCGGCCAGCACCAGGCCGGCGGCGACGAGCCCGTAGTCCGAGGTGTACTCGTTGACGAAGGCAAACACCCGGACCGGGACGGTCTCCCGGCCGGAGCCGCCGAGGTACAGCAGCGGGGTGAAGAAGTCGTTCCAGATGTGCACCGCGTTCAAGATCAGCACGGTGCCGGTGATCGGCCGCAGCAGCGGGAAGATCACGTACCCGAACGCCTGCAGGTGCGAGGCGCCGTCGATCAGCGCGGCGTTGGTGTAGTCGGCCGGCAGCGACCGGATGAACCCGGTGTAGAGGAACACCGTGAACGGGAGCTGAATGCCGGTGTAGAACAGGATCATGCCCTGGTATGTGCCGAGCAGGCCGAGGTCGTTGACCAGCTGGTACAGCGGGATCATCCCGAGCTGGAACGGCAGGATGATGCCGACCAGGAACAGGATGTACAGGCTGTAGCTCAGCCGGGACGCCGTACGGGCCAGGAAGTACGCCGCCAGCGACCCGAGCACGATCAGGATGACCACACTCGACACCGTGATCAGCGTGCTGTTCAGCAAGGCGGACCCGAGCGACGCGGACTGCCACGCCTCGCCGAAGCTGCCGACCGACGGCGGGTTGGGCACCGACAGCGGCTGGTTCGCGATCTGCGACGGATCCTTGAACGCCAGCGTCACCAGCGCGTAGACCGGGAACAGGAAGGCGATCGCGACCGCGATCATGACGAGCTCACGCAGCAGCGTGCGCGGGCGGTAGCCGGTCCTCATGCCGTCGTCTCCCTCGAACGCAGGTAGCCGATCTGGATGAAGGAGACAGCCGCGACGAAGATCGCCAGCACCAGCGCGACCGCGGTGCTGTAGCCGAACTTCCCGTACACGAACGCCTGCTTGTAGAGCACCGTCGACAGCGTGTCGGTCGCGTACCCGGGACCGCCGTTCGTCATCGCGATGATCTGGGTGAACAGCGTCAGGCCGCCGACCGTCGACAGCATCACGTTGATCGTGGTCGCCGGGGCGAGCAGCGGCCAGGTGATGTGCCGGAACCGCGCGAACAGGCCGGCGCCGTCCACCATCGCGGATTCCTGCAGCTCCTGCGGCACGCCTTCGAGCCCGGCCAGGAAGATCACCATCGAGTACCCGGCGCATTGCCAGATCACGGTGAACGCGACCGACCAGATCGCCAGCGACGGATCACCGAGCCAGTCCTGCCGCAGCGCCCCGAGGCCGATCGCGTTCAGCGCGGCGTTCAGCCCCGCGTCCGGCGCCGGGTTGTAGACGTACTTCCAGAGGAACGACACCATCACCGGGCTGACCACGACCGGCGCGAAGAAGATCACCCGCAACGCCATCCGGCTCTTGATCCCGGTGTGCACGCCGAGCGCGAGCAGCAGGCCGATCCCGTTCTGTACGACGACGATCGCGACGGTCAGCAGCAGCGTGTTCCACAACGCGCCGAGCGCCTGGTCGTCGTGCACGAGCTGCTTGAAGTTCTCCAGCCCGACGAACGAGCGCTGCTCCCCCACCCCGGACCAGTCCGTGAACGCCGACCCCGCCCCGGCGATGCTCGGATACAGCATCACCAGCGCGTAGACCACCAGAGCCGGCACCGCGAACAACCACGGCGGCGAGATCCCGCCGCCGCGACGCCGTGATGCCTTCACGGCGTCGCGTCGGACCGCCTGCAAGGAAACTGTCATGCGCTCTTCCGGTAGGCCTCGTCCATCTTCTTCAGGGCGCCGTCCACCGTGGTCTTGCCACCGAGGAGCTCCTGGACGACGGCGAAGTGGGTGGGCTGGACCTCGGCGTTCGGCCAGCGCTGGTCCATGAACGGGACGGCCTTGTCGTCCTTCAGGTAGGGCAGGAACGGCTTCAGCACCGGGTCCACCTTGGCCTCGCCGTCGGAGTACAGCGGGACGCAGGCGACCGCTTCGGCCCAGGCGTTCACGACGTCCGGCTGGCCGCAGTACTCGATGAACTTCTTCGCCTGGTCGGCCTTCTTGCTCTTCGCGCTGATCGCGATGCCGACCACGACGCCGCCGGGGATCCAGTTGTCCGCCTCGACGTCGGTGGCCGGGAACGGGAACATGCCCAGGTCGTCCGGCGACGGCGCGGCCTCCCGGAACGCCTGCAGTACGGCGGACACCTGCACAGCCATCGCGGCCTTGCCGGTGCCGACCATCGAGGTGGCCTGCTCGTACGTCGTCCCGTTCGGGTTGTCGTTGAAGTAGCCCTTCTTCTGCAGCTCGAGGTACTTGTCCATCGCGTCGGCCCAGCCGGAGTCGGCGAACGACGCGTTGCCGGCGGTCATCTTGTCGTCGAAGTCCGGAGTCTTGGCGTAGACCGTGCCGGGCACCAGCGCGTAGTCGATCAGTTGGGTCACCCAGGGGGTCTGAGCCCCGAGCGCGATCGGGACGATGCCCTTCTTCTTCAGCTTGTCGCAGACCGCCAGCAGCTCCGACCAGGTCTTCGGCGGCTCGACGCCGGCCGTCGCGAACGCCTTCTTGTTGTAGATCGCGCCGAGCACGCTGGTGCCGGGCGAGAAGATGAACGTCTTGCCGTCGTTCTGGAACGCGCCCTTGAAGCCGGCCGGGATCTTCTGCGTCCAGGACTGGCCGCTGAGGTCGGCGAGCAGGTTCGCCTTGCTCAGCTGGACCATCGACATCGCGCTGCCGTTGCCCGGGTAGACCGCGTGCAGGTCGGGCGCGTTCCCGGCCGCGAGCTGGGCGCGGAGCGCGGTCTGCAGCTGGTCGGCGGGTGAGAACGAGAGGTTGAAGTCGAAGTCGGAGTGCGCCTTCTTGTAGTCGTCCAGCGCCTTGCGCAGACCGGCCTCCTGGCTGCCGGCGCCGATCACCTTCAGCTGGCCGCCGGACGACGACGAGCCGCCGTTCCCGCCACCACAGGCGGCGAGCGTGCCGACGGCGGCGGCGCCGCCCATCAGCTGCAGGAGCCGCCTCCGACTGACGGACTGATCGAGTGCCATGGGGTTCCTCCTGAGCCGTGGGGCAAGAGCCCCTGAAATACCGCCTGGTGATGTGAAGTAATCGTGAAGTCGTGTTACTTTCTCCACGCGGGACGCTACGGACGGCCCGGAGGGGTGTCAAGACCTCGTTGAAAGGATTCAGTCGACCGACGCTGTTTGGCCGGGTGCCCGGGTCGCCTGAGAAGATGGCGCCGTGCCCGATCCCGCCCGCGTTCCGTCGGACAGCACGCCGTACGACGTGCTGCGCTCCGTCACGCCGTACGACGGGACCGGCCGGAGCCGCCTGATTCCCGGACCGGTGCACGGGTGAAACGTCCGATTCTGGTCAGCGGCATCCTGCTGATCACGCTCCTCGGCGCGACCGCCGGCTACTTCACCGGCGACCGCACCGAAGTCCCCGTCCCCACCGCCACCGGCCAGGCGGCGCCACTCGGCGAGGTGACGCCGCCGGAGCCGTCGGTGCCGGTCAAGACGCCGGTGCCGAGCGACGTGGCCGCGCTGGAGACCGGGCTGAGCTACAAGCGCCGCAGCTTCACGGTCACCCGCGAGGACGGCCAGCCGGTGCAGGTCTCGATCGAGACGCCGGACGACTGGCGGCTGACCCGGGACAAGAAGGCGCCGGCGGAGGTCAAGTTCCTGGATCGGTTGACCGAGCGCGGCGTCCGGGTCGAGGCGGTCGAGCCGAAGCAGACCCCAGCGGACGCCCGCGCCGCGCTCGTCGTCGCACTGAAGCAGAGTCAGGCCCCGGAGAACGACCTGCGCATCCTCACCGAGTCCGACGAGCAGGTCGAGGGCGACGACGGCCGGCCGCGGACGGTGTCCACCCTGATCTACACGTACATCCCGAAAGAGACCCTCCGCTACGTGATCGTCCGCTGGGTCGCGACCGGCGACGACCTGACCACGGTGGAGATGAGCATCACCGGGCTCCCGCAAGACGCGGACGGCCTCGGTGAGGTGCTGCTGGCCGCGACCCGGACCGTGCGCGAGACCAGTTGAGCAGACTCTTCGACAGTGCCCGAAAGGGTTGTTTCACGGAATTGTTACGCGGCTGCTGCAACCCCGCGGCGGGCTACGGTGTCTGTGGGGAGTAGGGGAAATCCGGAGGTGAGGCAGGCGTGGCTCGTCGGGGGACAGTAGGCGCTCTGCTGGGTTCGGGACTGGTCGTCGTCACCGCGCTCGGCGGCGCCGGCGGGTACGGAGTCGGCCTGCTGACCGCGGTCGAGCGGTCGGCTGCGGCCTCCACCGGAACGGCGGCTCCGCTGGGCAGCCCTCAGGTGTCGACACCGGGCGCCTCGACGACTCCGACGCCGACCGCGCCGCCGCGGAAGATCGTGCCGGACGACTCACCCCCGCTCGAGGCCGAGGACCTGCGCTACAAGAGCCGCACGTTCGAGGTGAGCTACGTCTACAAGTCGAGAGTCACGGCCCGGGTGCCGTCCAACTGGAGCATGACGCAGCCCGACCCGCCGCGGACCGCCCGCTTCACCGACCCGACCGGCAAGCGCTGGCTCCGGATCGAGTCCGGCTTCACCATCCAGCGCCCGCCGGCCGCCTCGATGCAGGCGCGGATCGACGAGCTGAAGAAGCTGCCCGCGGACCAGATGCTGAAGATCATCTCGAGCACGACCGAGGGCAGGTACGCGACGCTCTCCTACACCTACGTGCCGCCCGCGTCGCTGGCCCCGAAGGCGATCGTCCGCTACGTGATCGTCCGCTGGGTCGCCGACGACAGCGACCTCTGCGCGGTCGAGATGAGCTCCACCGGTCTCCCGCAGGACGAGGAGGCCCTGCTGGCCATCCTCGACAAGGCCGCCGCCAACGTCGTACGACGCGACAGCCCGCTGTCAGGCTCGAACTCGGAGAAGCCCAGCTGACCGGCGCCCGTGGGGCAGGCCTCAGTTGACCGGCCAGATGAGCCGGAAGATGGTCGAGCGCAGGCGGTAGAACCGGCGGCGGGTGGACTGGACGAAGGCAGGCGACAGCCGGAACCGTTCGCTGGGCCTGAGCCATTCGCTGCGAGTGGGCATGCAGACTTCCTCAACCGGAGTACGTCACCGAGTCGGCCATCTCCGTCGCGCGGACCAGACGGTCAGCGTCCGGGACCATGACCTGGACGAGCAGCGAGCCCGCGTCCCCCCGGTCCACGACTCGCTGGAGGAGCACCATACCGGCATCGCCGCAGTCGGTTGAGACGCGCGCGGTGACCTTCTGGCCGTCCACGCTCCCACCCTCGACGGCCTTGTTCTGACTGCAACCGAACTGAGACGTGTCCGGAAGGGCGAGCTTCGAGCTCGACACCCCGATGAAGATGCCCGGGGTGGCGTTCGCCGCCCAGTCTGCGTCCTGGCTGACCCGGATCGCCGGGTACGGGGCGCGACTACCGGGTGGCTGCCACTCCGACTGCGCGATCGACTTCGCCCAGCCGCGCGGGACGTCCACCGAGAACCCGCCCTCCGAGACCGTGATGACCTCACTCTCCGCGAGGTACCGCTGGCCGAAGAATCCACCGCCCCCGCCGACGATCAGAGCAAGTACGGCGGCCATGACCCAGCGACCGCGGCGACGCTTCGGCGGCCCGGGCGCTGCATCAGCCTCGGCAGCAGGCATCGCGGCGGCGGCCGGCGGCTCCGCGGGTGGCTCGGTCGGAGCAGCCACCGTCTCGGAGGGTGCCGGCGTCTTCACGATCGTCGGCTTGTTCTCGTCGCTGAGCGCCGTGTTCTCGCCGGCATCGTCGGAGATCGAGACCGCGATGGTCTCCCGGCTCGCGACCTTCGGCGGGACGAAGTCGTGGGTGGTCTCGTCCAGGGCGCCGACCAGTTCCCGGGTGAACGACTGGACGTCCGGCCAGCGCTTCTCCCGGTCCGGTTCGAGCGCGCGGACGATGGCGAAGTCGACCTGCTCCGGCAGCAGGAACCCCAGCGTGCTCGGCGGCGGCGCTGCCTCCACCCGGGACGCCGCGCCCAGCCCGTCGACCTGATGAGGTGACCGCCCGGTCAGAGCGGCGTACGCGACGGCTCCCAGCGAGTACTGGTCGGCGCGCTGGTCCAGCCGCTCCCCCATCGCCTGTTCGGGAGCGACGTACGACGGAGTGCCGCCGGGCATTGTGATTCGCGACACTTCGTCGAGCGACTTGCCCAGGCCGAGGTCCGACAGGACGGCGCGTTCGCCCTCGTCCGTGCTGCGGAACAGGACGTTCGCCGGTTTCACGTCGCGGTGCAGCAGACCGCGCCGGTGCAGGGCCTGGAGGCCGCGGCCGACCTGCACGACGACGTCGACGGCCTCGGGCAGCGGCAGCGGTTCCTTCTTCAGGCGGTCGGCCAGGGTGCCGCGATCGGCGTACGTGAGCACGAGAAACGGCCTGCCGTCCTCGAGCTCGCCGACGTCGTGCACCTGGACCACGTGCTCGGACTCGACCCGGCGCAGGAACCGGCCCTCCTCGAGGAACCGGCGGCGGACCGTGTCGTCGTGCCCCCAGTTGTCCGCGAGGACCTTGATCGCCACCTCGGCGTCCAGTTGCTCGTCGTGAGCGAGCCACACCGTAGCGAAACCACCCGAGCCCAGGCGTCGTCGCACGACGTAACGGCCGAGCCTGCTTGGGACCCCCATAGAGGGCATTATGGATCACTGGGAGTCCCATGCCCGGGGACGATTGACAAGCAAAGGCGCAGATGAGCGAGAGCAGCAGCCCGACCGACGACCTCGGAGCCCTGGCGGAGCGCGCGAAGGCCGGAGACAAGCACGCGATGGACGACCTGCTGCGGCTGGTCCACCCGCGCGTCCTGCGGATCTGCCGCAGCGTGCTGCCGTACTCAGCGGACGCCGAGGACGCGGCCCAGGAAGCGCTGCTGAACATCGCCACCAAGATCAACACGTACTCCGGCCGCAGCAGCTTCTCCACCTGGGTGCACTCGGTCGCGGCCAACTCGGCGCGGTCGACGTACCGGAAGCTGAAGCGCAGCGCGCAGGCGGCACACAACCCGGAGACGATGGAGAAGCCGGACCCGCGGACCACCAGCGTGATCGCCGGCACCCGCCTGGACCTGCTCGAGGCGCTGGAGACGCTGGAGCGCGACCGGCCGCAGATGGTGACGCCGCTGGTGCTGCGGGATGTCTACGGGCTGTCGTACGAGGAGATCGCCGCCGAGGTCGGCGCGCCGCTGGGCACGGTGAAGTCCCGCATCCACGACGCCCGCGAGGTCGTCCGCCCGCTCCTGCGGCCGAAGGACTGAAAGACCCCTCGCTTCGCTCGGGGGTAGGGGCACGGGCTTCGCTCGGGGGGCTCCCGTCGGCGGGCGTCGTGTGCTCAGATGGGGGGCATGAAGAAGCTCATCAACGAACCTGGTGATGTTGTGAGTGAAGCGCTGCGGGGGATGGCGGCAGCGCATCCGGACCGGCTGCGGGTGGATCACGAGAACCGGATCGTGTACCGCAAGGACGCGCCGAGACCCGGCAAGGTGGGGCTGATCTCCGGTGGCGGGTCGGGGCACGAGCCGATGCACGGCGGGTTCGTCGGGCTCGGCATGCTGGACGCGGCGTGCGCGGGCGAGGTGTTCACCTCGCCGGTTCCCGACCAGATGATGGCAGCGACCAAGGAGGTCGACGCCGGCGCCGGCGTGCTGCACATCGTGAAGAACTACACCGGCGACGTGATGAACTTCGAAATGGCTGCCGAGCTCGCCGCGGCCGACGCCGGCACCGAGGTGCTGTCGGTGGTGACGAACGACGACGTCGCCGTACAGGACAGCCTCTACACCGCCGGCCGCCGCGGAGTCGGCGTCACCGTGCTGCTGGAGAAGATCGTCGGCGCCGCGGCCGAGGAGGGCCGGCCGCTGCAGGAGGTCGCCGACCTGGCCAAGAAGGTCAACGACAACGGCCGCAGCATGGGGATGGCGCTCACCTCGTGCACCGTCCCGGCAGCCGGCAAACCGACCTTCGAGCTGGCCGAGAACGAGATGGAGGTCGGCATCGGCATCCACGGCGAGCCCGGCCGGCAACGGTTGCCACTGGCACCGGCCAAGGACGTCGCGGCGATGCTGGTCGACCCGATCGTCGGCGACCTGCCCTACCAGCAGGGCGACTCGGTGATCGCGTTCGTGAACGGCATGGGCGGCACGCCACTGATCGAGCTGTACCTGATGTACAACGAGGTCGCCCAACTGCTCGACCGGGCCGGCATCACCGTCGCCCGCTCGCTGGTCGGCAACTACATCACCTCGCTGGAGATGGCCGGCTGCTCGGTCACCCTGCTGAAGGCGGACGACGAACTGGTACGCCTCTGGGACGCACCGGTGAACACCCCCGGCCTACGCTGGGGCGCGTGAGCATGGGAGTCGACAACTTCGTCAGCTGGCTGCGCGACACCGCGAGCACCTTGCACGACAACGCGGCGTACCTGACCGAGCTCGACTCGGCGATCGGGGACGCCGACCACGGCGCCAACATGGACCGTGGGTTCCAGGCGGTCGTCGCGCTGCTGGACGAGTCCACATTCGCGTCGGCCGACGAGTTGCTGAAGAAGGCCGGGATGACGCTGGTCAGCAAGGTCGGCGGGGCGAGCGGGCCGCTGTACGGCACGTTCTTCCTGCGCTTCGGGACCGCGCTGGCCGGCGTCTCGCCGATCACCCCGGAGGCGATCGGCGAGGCGTTCAAGGCCGGGGTCGGCGGCATCCTCGCGCGCGGCAAGGCCGAGCTCGGCGACAAGACCATGTACGACGCCTGGGCGCCGGCTCTGGACGCGTACGACGCTGCGGTCGCCAGCGGATCCGATCTCGCCGGCGCCCTGAACGCGGCCGCAGAGGCGGCGGCGAAGGGCCGGGACGCGACGGTGCCGCTGGTCGCCCGGAAGGGCCGGGCCAGCTACCTGGGCGACCGCAGCGCCGGGCACCAGGATCCGGGCGCGACGAGCACCACCCTGCTGCTGGAGTCGGCCGCGCGCACCCTCGCATGATCGGGATCGTGGTGGTGTCGCACAGCCACGCGCTGGCGACCGCCGCGGTCGGCCTGGCCGCCGAAATGGTTGCCGAGAACAACCGTCCGGTGATCGCGGTCGCGGCCGGTCTGGACGAGAAGACATTCGGAACCGACGCGATGGCCGTCGCCGAGGCGATCACCGCGGCCGACAGCCCGGACGGCGTCCTCGTTCTGCTTGACCTGGGCAGCGCGGTGCTGAGCGCCGAAATGGCGCTGGAATTCGTGGACCCGTCCGTGGTCGAGCGGGTGCGGTTGTCCAGCGCGCCCTTGGTCGAGGGCCTGGTCGCCGCCGTGGTCACCGCCTCGACCGGCGCCTCGCTCGACGCGGTCGTCGCCGAGGCGAACCGCGGCCTGCTCGGCAAGCAAGAGCACCTGGGCGATTCAAGCCCTGTTGCCCAAGAGGACCTGGTGACTTCCGACCAGACGATTGAAGTTGCGGTGAGCAACGAACACGGGCTGCACGCGCGTCCGGCGGCCCGACTCGTCGCGCTGGTCAACTCGTACGACGCCACGGTCACGCTGACCGACCTGGACACCGGCCGCGGACCTGTCGACGCAGTCAGCCTGAGCATGGTCGCCACCCTGAACGCCCAACAAGGCCACCGCCTCCAGGTGGGTGCCACAGGCCCACAGGCCACGGAGGCACTCGCCGCGATCGCCGAGCTAGCCGAACAGGACTTCGGTGACACGCCGACCGGGGGTTTCGAGAGGGCCGGAGGCCCGGGAGTCGGAGGTGCCGGAGGCGAGGGCTCCGGTGGCCCGGCGGCTGCTGGTGGTTCCGGGCTCGATGTGGCGATCGGGCCGGCTGTGGTTGTCGACGCGCAGGTCGACCTCAGCGACTACAGCCCGGGGGACGACGAGCACGGGCGGCTCGCGGATGCCTTGGATGCGGCTGGTGGTCAGCTCGAGCGGCTCCGGGACGGCAGTTCCGAGCACGGCGGGATCTTCGATGCTCAGTTGGCGATGTTGCGGGATCGGAAGCCGTTGGGTGATGTTAGGGCGGCGATTTCCGCCGGGGAGTCTGCGGCTGACGCGTGGAAGCAGGTGTACGACAAGCTGGCGAGGGTGTTCGAAGGGCTGGATGACGCGTATCAGCGGGAACGGGCGCAGGATGTCCGGTCGGTGCGGGATCGCGTTCTGCGCGTGCTCACCGGCGACGTGGCGGAGCGGCCGGAGGAGGGGATCCTCGTAGTGCCCGAGCTGGATGCCGCCACGGCAGCGACTGTGGACGCCGAGCGGATCGCCGGGATTGCGGTGCGGGCGGCAGGGACGACCGGACATGGGGTGATCGTCGCGCGATCCCGGGGAATCCCGTTGATCACCGGGATCGGTGACGTCGCCGTGCAAGCGGGCGCGATCGTGGCGTTCGACGCGCGGCACGGGTCGTTCCAGGTCGCGCCGGACGAGGCGACGATCCACGCCACGATCGTGGAGCGGCGGGCCGAGCGCGAGCACGCCGCAGCACAAGCCGATCAGCCCGCAACCACCGTGGACGGCAGGACGATCGACGTACTCGTGAACGTCGGCTCGGTGCAGGACGCTGTCGATGCACGCGGCGCGGACGGGTCGGGGCTGGTGCGGACCGAGGTGCTCTTCGGCGACCGCCGTACGCCGCCGACGGTAGAAGAGCAGGTCGAGACGTTCCGGGCGGTCGCGGCCGCGCTGGATGGCAAGCCGATCACGATCCGCACCTGGGACATCGGCGGCGACAAGCCGTTGCCATTCCTGCCGCAGGACCACGAGGCCAACCCGTTCCTGGGCGAACGCGGCCTCCGCGTCTTCCGTAGCCGGCCGCAGCTGCTGCGCGACCAGCTGGAAGCGATCCGGCAGGTCGCGGCAGAGACCCCGGTGCTCGTGATGTTCCCGATGGTGACGACGGCCGACGAGGTCGCCTGGGCGCTCGACGAGCTCGGCCCGCGGCCCGACGGCCTGGAGGTCGGCATCATGGTCGAGGTCCCGGCCGCCGCACTCCGGATCGAAACGCTTGCCAAGGGCCTCGACTTCGTCAGCATCGGCACGAACGACCTCACGCAGTACACAACCGCTGCCGACCGCACCAACTCGGCCGTCGCCCCACTGGCAGACGGGCTGGACCCCGCGGTACTGCAGCTGATCGACCACGTCGTGCGGCACTCCGGCGTGCGAGTAGCGGTCTGCGGTGACCTGGCCAGCGATCCGTCGGCCGCCGTACTGCTGGCTGCTCTTGGTGTGCAGGAGCTGAGCGCAGTGGGTCCGCAGGTACCGCTGGTCAAGGCCCGCCTACGCGAGACGGACCTGACTCAGCTGCCAACCGCGGAGATCCTCGGAGCGCGGGATGCAGCTCAGGTGCGCGGCTTGCTGTAGTAGCGCAGCTCGACCAGGTTGAAGCCGGAGGTCCGCGTCGCCTTGGCGGGCAGCGTGTAGCTCTGGCCCGGCTCCAGATACGTCACGTCCGGGCTGTCCAGGTCCAGGTCGACCACTAGCGCCGGATACGCACCGGTGTGCCACGTGTACGACTCCCCCGCGTCCGGCGTCACGTGCTGCACGCGTACGTCGTCCTCGTCGACGACCACCTTGGCCGGGACCTCACCCACCTGCTCGAACCCGGCCTCCGCAGGCACACCGGTGATCCCGAAGTACGGGTCGCCGGACGCTTCCTCGCCCAGGTCGAGCACCTCGATCAGGCGGTTGAGGTAGAGCGACTCGCCGTCGTTGGTGAGCATGTGCACCGGCGACACCGGCCGGTAGACCGAGCCGCCGACGGTCTCGTTGAGGTGGCGCGCCGGGCTGCCATCGAGCCAGTCCATGTGGCACGGGGACGTGGAGAGGCAGAGGACGACGTACGGGTTGTGATGCAGGTGCCAGCCCTGGGCCTCGCCGGGAGCGAGCGAGACCTCCCAGACGCGGACGCGAGAGTTCTTCAGCAGCACGCGAGTGCCGATCTCACCGAGGACGACCTCGGTCCCGTCCGGAGCGACAACGGTGGTGCCTGCGGTCATAGGGCCTTCTCCTCATCGATAGGGCGTTCCATAGCTACGCCACCGAGCAGCACACCGTCCGGCATGGGCAGCTCGACGGTCTCGATCTCGGTGAACCCGAAGGCCCGGTACAGCGGCACACCGGGCAGTGTCGCCATCAGTGCGAGCCGCGTGAAGCCCTCGGCCTTCGCTGCGTCGGCGCAGGCGGTGAGGATCGCCCGGCCGAGTCCACGCCGGGTCCAGTCGCTGCGCACGAACATCGCGCGGATCCGGGCCGGCTCGGTCGCCGGGTCCAGCAGTCGCTCGTCGGCTCCCGCCGTACTGGCGTTGAAGAGCTTGTTGCGGCGGCTCCAGCCACCGCAGGAGACCACCTCGCCGCCCGCCTCGTGCACGTAGTACGTGCCGTCCTCGATCAGCGCCTGGTCCAGCGTGGTGATGTGCTCGGCGGCGCTCGCCGTCTGCACTGCGTCGTAGTACGCCGGGAACAACTCCCGCACGGACGCCCGCGCCAACTCCGCAATCGCAGGCCCATCCGCCCTCACCGCCAGCCGCAACACACCCTCCACGCCCCACAGGCTAGTTCTGCAACACCACTGGGGTGAAATGACCGGCGTCGTGAGCCGGAGAAGTAGATCCGCTCAAGGCCGGCGGGAGCGTTTGCTCTTGCCGGCCGCCCAGCGGTACGCCACGAAGGTCCAGAGCAGGGCGGGCAGCCCGAAGATCGCCGCGGCGACCTCCCGGCCGAACAGCAGCAGCACCAGCCCGGTCAGGAAGAACGGGGCGGCCAGCCACACCGCACCTGCGAACGCGGCCCACCGCCACCTGCTCGGCTTCCGCGGACCCGGCTGGTACAGCGACGGTGTCGGGAGCCCGGCGAAGACCGGCTGCAGGTCCGCGTGCGTGACGGCGGTGTTCAGCCGGTCGACCCGCGCGTGCAACTCGTCCTGGTCCAGCCGCCCGACGGCGAACTGCTCGGCCAGCTCGTCGGTGCAGACCCGGCGCTCCTCCTCGGTGAGCCGGATGTTGGCCATCCGGCGCCGCGCAGCCGCCACCCGGGCTTCCTGCCCGGCCGCAGCCGCGAGCCCCATCAGCTCACCCGGCTTGACCGGCCGCCGGTCCGCCATCCGCCTCACCTCACTCGTCCCTTTCGAGTGTGCCAGACGGCCGGGCACGCGCACCGGGAGCGGACCCCTCCGCGGGCTATCGTGCATCCGCGGTGAACACGATCACTCAGCGGTACGTCGAACTGGAGCAGCAACCGTGAAGACCATTGGCCTCGTCGTACTGCTGGTCGCCGCCCTCACCGCCTGCTCGGGCGACGGCGACGGGGATGACCAAGCGGAGACCACCCCGGCGCCGGCCAAGTGTGTCGGCACGGACACCCCGGGAAGCACGCGCGTGCTGTCGTCCGGCCCGGTCAACCTGCCGTCCGGCGGTCGCGCCGTACTCACTGAGACGCACCTGGACGCCGAGCCGGCGACCGCCCGCCTCTCGCTGCTCGGCACCGCCGCGGGCGAGAGCACCGCGGCGGACGTCAGCGTCGGCGGGACGGTCACGGTGAAGACGACCAAGTACTCCGTGGTCGAGATCTGCTCGGACCGGGTCCAGCTGACGAAGAGTTAGCTGAGGGCCGCCGGCAGGGTCGCGGTCCAGACGGTCCGCAGCTCGGTCAGCGGCACCTCGAACTGGTCCTGCACGTCCAGCGAGTCCCCAGTGATGACACCGATCTTGGCGTGCGGGAAGCGCCGCGCCGTACACATGTCGGTGAACCGGACCTCCTCGGTGCGCGGTACGGCGACCACCGCGCGGCCGGCCGACTCCGCGAACAGGAACAGGAACGGGTCGAGGCCGTCCGGCGCCCAGACGCGAGCGCCGACACCGCCACGCAGCGCGGACTCGACCAGCGTCTGCGCGACACCGCCGTCGCTGACGTCGTGCGCGGCGTCGATCAGGCCGTCGCGGGACGCGTTGATCAGGATGTCGGCCAACTGCTGCTCGACGGCCAGGTCGACCGCCGGCGCGCGGCCACCCAGGTGGCCGTGGACGACGTGCGCCCACTCCGAGCCGGACAGCTCCTCGTCGGTCACCCCGAGCAGGTAGAGCTGGTGGCCTTCCATCTCGGCCGTGAAGCCGATCGGCGTACGGCGGGCGACGTCGTCGATCACGCCCAGCACGCCGACCACCGGCGTCGGCAGGATCGGGGTGTCGCCGGTCTGGTTGTAGAACGACACGTTGCCGCCGGTCACCGGGATGCCGAGCTCGATGCAGCCGTCGACCAGGCCGCGGATCGCCTCCGCAAACTGCCACATCACCGCCGGGTCTTCGGGCGAGCCGAAGTTCAGGCAGTCGGTCACCGCGGCCGGACGGGCGCCCGTGGTCGCGACGTTCCGGTACGACTCGGCCAGCGCCAGCTTGGCGCCGGTGTACGGGTCCAGCTTGGCGAACCGGCCGTTGCAGTCGGTGGACACCGCGACCCCGAGACCGCTGGTCTCGTCGACCCGGATCATCCCGCTGTCCTCGGGCTGCGCGAGCACCGAGTTGCCCAGCACGTAGCGGTCGTACTGATCCGTCACCCACGACTTGTCGCACAGGTTCGGCGACGCGACCAGCTTCAGCAGCGTGTCCCGCAACTCCGCGCCGGTGGTTGCTCGGGGCAACTTCTCCGCGCCGTCGGCCTGCAGCTCGTCCTGCCACGCCGGCCGGGCGTACGGACGCTCGTACACCGGGCCCTCGTGCGCGACGGTCCGCGGCGGTACGTCGACCACGCGCTCGCCGTGCCAGTCGATCTGCAGCCGCCCGGTGTCGGTGACCTCGCCGATCACGTCCGCCTGCACGTCCCACTTGGCGCAGATCTTCAGGAACGCCTCGACGTTGGCCGGCGTGACGACCGCCATCATCCGCTCCTGGGACTCGCTCATCAGGATCTCCTCCGGAGCGAGCGAGGCGTCCCGCAGCGGCACCTTGTCGAGCGACACGTACATCCCGCCGTCGCCCGCGCTGGCCAGCTCCGAGGTGGCGCAGGACAGGCCGGCCCCGCCGAGGTCCTGGATGCCCTCGACCACGTTCGCCTGGAACAGCTCGAGGGTGCACTCGATCAGCAGCTTCTCCATGAACGGGTCGCCGACCTGGACCGCCGGCCGCTTGGTCGGGCCGCCCTCGGCGAACGTCTCCGACGCCAGCACCGACACCCCACCGATCCCGTCGCCACCGGTCTTGGCGCCGTACAGGATGATCTGGTTGCCGATGCCGGTCGCGTTCGCCAGGTGCAGGTCCTCGTGCCGCATCACGCCGACGCAGAGCGCGTTCACCAGCGGGTTGCCCAGGTACGTCGAGTCGAAGACGACCTCACCGCCGACGTTGGGCAGGCCGAGGCTGTTGCCGTAGCCGCCGATCCCGGACACGATCCCGGGCAGCACGCGCTTGGTGTCCGGCGCGTCCAGCGGGCCGAACCGCAGCGGGTCCATCACCGCGACCGGGCGCGCGCCCATCGCGAGGATGTCGCGGACGATGCCGCCGACCCCGGTCGCCGCGCCCTGGTACGGCTCGACGTACGACGGGTGGTTGTGCGACTCCACCTTGAAGGTGACCGCGTACCCCTCGCCGATGTCGATCACGCCGGCGTTCTCGCCGATCCCGGCCAGCATCTTCCCGGCCGGCGTCTCCTGCGGAATGTCACCGAACTTGCGCAGGTGCACCTTGGACGACTTGTACGAGCAGTGCTCGCTCCACATCACCGAGTACATCGCCAGCTCGCAGCTGGTCGGGCGGCGGTCCAGGATGTCCCGGATCCGCTGGTACTCGTCCGGCTTCAGGCCGAGCTCGGCCCATGGCTGCTCGATGTCAGGGGTGCTGCTCGCGTTGCTGACGGTGTCGGTCGACACGTTAGGACTCCTGCACTAGGTGGGACTCAGGTGAAACGGTAGCGGGCTGCTCGGAGGCCACGAGGTGGGCCACCAGCAGTGGAAGGGCGAAGCCGGTCATGATCGCGGGCAGTGTGACGCCGGAGTCGTTCAGCACCATGCCGATCAGGCCGCAGGTCGACATCGCGAGCAGAGTCGGCCGGATCATCGGCAGACTTGTGTAGAAGGTTCTGTACTTCTCCGACGGCACCCGGTCCGGCAGCACGGTGGCCAGCATCGCCAGCACCACGCCGACGAGCATCGCCCAGCCGGCCGGGCCGGCGAAGTACTGCGCAGCCATGTCCAGCTTGCGGATCAGGATGTCGCTGACGTCGCCGTCGAGCAGCCGGGCCACGAACGTGCCGAAGTGACTCCGCTGGTCCGCCGGCCGCAGATAGTCGAGGAACGCGACCGCAGACACCGCCAGCACGCCGGCCGCGCCCACACCGAGCAGTGCGCGCCAGGAGATGCTCCCCCGCCACGTCAGCCACGCCATAAGCAGTACGGCGGGTGTCAGCGCCAGGATGCCG
Source organism: Kribbella sp. NPDC050820 (assembly GCF_040653975.1). Lineage (NCBI taxonomy): Bacteria > Bacillati > Actinomycetota > Actinomycetes > Propionibacteriales > Kribbellaceae > Kribbella > Kribbella sp. NPDC050820. The sequence continues at coordinate 435,899 of NZ_JBFAHB010000001.1, read as the reverse complement.
CCGAAGTCCGTCCCCCAGCCCGGCCGACCGTCCACGACGATGGCAGCGCCCCCGATGGCGAGTACTGCGAGCGCAGCCTGCTTCCTGCTCTGGTCGAGAAGCCTCTGCGCCGCCCAGCCCGCCATGACCAGCGCAGCGACCGCCAGCGTGGCGAACGTGGAGTTGCCGAAGCCGTAGAACCGTCCGCCCATCACCGGCCCGTCGGTGAACATGCTGCCGAACTGCAGCGGCGTCCCGAGGACTCCGTCCACCAGCAAGATCCCGTACGCCGCCCCAGCGATCCCGAGGAATGCATAGCGTTTGAAGGCGATCTGAGCCACAGCAGCCAGCAAGGCGCTGATGCCGATCACCACGCAGTACAAGGACAACGCAGGAGCCGGCCAGCGCCACCACATGGTCGCCGTCGACAGGAAGACCGCGATGAAGAACCCACCCTGCGTCAGCAGCGTGAAGACGAAGGTACGGCGAGACAGCGGACTGCGCGTGATCACGAACCAGGCCAGCGCGATCAGCTCCGCGGCCAGGATCGTCAGCGACACCGCGAACAGCATCGGCCGCGGCTGCTCGAACCGCTCATTGGTGTCGAGCCGCTCCTCGATCACGGTCGCAGCATCGCTGTGGCGATCGCCCGTGAAGTGGATCTCGCTGCCGTCCAGCGGCCCGGCCGCCTCGGACCCGGCCGGGTCGACCTCGGCGACGTCGCGTTCCTTGAGGATGGTCGCGGTCACGTCGGTCAGCTGGATCAGGCCGGGACGGCGGGTGCTGTCGCTGGTGAGCCAACGTGGGCCGTCGTCCGGCGGCACCTGCATGGCGACGAGCGGTTGCTGGTGCTCGTTGGCCATCGTCTGGCTGACGCCGACCAGCAAGACCCAGCCGCCGGCCGAGCGCGCCTGGGCGACCAGGTCTGCGACTCTCTTCCGGGCCTCGTCCCGTCCTTCGCGCGGAGGCATCGGGCCGGCGGCGACGATGGCGTCGCCGCACTCGTTGCTCGCCAGCCTGGCCGCATCGAACTCGGGCTGCCAGTTGGTCACCGAGCCGTCGGTGCGAGCCAGCGCGACCGCAGCGCCCGGACCGAAGCCGCAGATCGGGTAGCCCGTCTGGCCCAGTCGGCCGATGGGGGCGCCGGTGTGGTGCTCGGCCTGGCGGTCGACGTACGTCTGCCATCCCTCGACCTGGCCGTTGCTGACAGCAGGGAGGTCGCCACAGGCCTGGTCGGGGACACTGCCCCACGCCCGGGTGCCGGCGCTGATGGTCAGCCAGCCGTCGACCGGACAGGTGCGCGGACCGGCCGATTTCACGGTGATCGAGCCGACGTGCGACTCGTTCACCAGCGCAGTCAGCTCGGGCGACGCCTTCACGTCGTTCCAGGTCAGGCCAGGGACGCCGATCACCACCACCTTGGCCAACAGGCTGCTCGGCTGCGCGCCCGCCGTACCGGTGGTGACGAACAGCGCCGCCAGGGTCAGGAAGAGGGTGCGGACCAGGACTCGCCGCAACCCAGTCGAGCTCATCAGCCGGCGACGACGGCCTTCAGCACCGAGGTGAAGAAGCCCAGGCCGTCGGTGGTCGGGCCCGTCAGGGTCTCGACGCAGTGCTCGGGGTGCGGCATCAGGCCGACCACGTTGCCGCGCTCGTTGGTGATCCCGGCGATGTCGCGGTACGAGCCGTTCGGGTTCTCGCCCAGGTAGCGGGCGACGACCCGGCCCTCGCCCTCCAGCCGGTCCAGGGTCGCCTCGTCCGCGACGAACGAGCCGTCCTGGTTCTTGAGCACGATGGTGATCTCGTGGTTGGCGTCGTAGTCCGACGTCCACGCGGTGCGGTTGTTCTCGATCCGCAGCGACTGGTCCTTGCAGAGGAACTTGCGGTGGTGGTTCTTGATCAGGGCGCCGGGCAGCAGGTGCGACTCGCACAGCACCTGGAAGCCGTTGCAGATCCCGAGCACCGGCAGGCCTTCGCCCGCCTTCTTGACGATGGTCTCCATCACCGGGGCGAACCGGGAGATCGCGCCGGCCCGGAGGTAGTCGCCGTACGAGAACCCGCCCGGCAGGACGACCGCGTCCACCCCGTGCAGGTCGGCGTCGGCGTGCCAGAGCGCGACCGGCTCGGCGCCGGCCACCGCGGCCGCGCGCCTTGCGTCGACGTCGTCCAGCGAGCCCGGGAAGGTGACGACCCCGATCTTCATCAGGCGTCGACCTCGACGTGCAGGGTGTAGTCCTCGATCACCGGGTTGGCCAGCAGCGTGTCGGCGGCCTTGCGGATCTCGGCGACCCGCTCCTCGGTCGCCTCGCCGTCCAGGGTGATCTCGAACCGCTTGCCCTGGCGGACGTCGGCCACGCCGTCGAAGCCGAGCCGGCCGAACGCGCCGTGCACCGCCTTGCCCTGCGGGTCGAGGATCTCGGGCTTGAGCATGACGTCGACGACAACGCGAGCCACTGACTTACTCCAGGTCTCGTTCCGGGGTGACGCCTGAATCCTACCGACCGATGCCCAGTTCCCCAGCATCGGCCGGAATTCCGGACTATTCACTCAGTACATACACGCGGTGTATAGTCGTTCCATGGCCACTGCGGAGCTGGTGCTGGGACTGCTGTCCCGCGGCCCTGCCCACGGGTACGACGTGAAGCGGGGCCATGACTCCTGGTTCCCGGACGGTCGCCCGCTGGCGTTCGGGCAGGTCTACACAACGCTCGGGCGGCTGGAGCGGGACGGGCTCGTCGAGGTGGTGGACAAGACCTCCGGCGGCGGTCCGGACCGGACGGTCTACGCACTGACGAGCAAGGGCCGCGACCACCTTGAGGAGTGGCTCAGCGACCCGGTGCCGCCGGCCTGGGGCAGCGCTGACGAGGTGCTGCGCAAGCTCGTCGCGGCGATCCGGACCGGTGGCGACGCGGCCGCGTTCCTGGCTCGGCAGCGGGCGAGCCACCTGCGCCGGATCCGCGAACTGCGGGAGACACCGGCCGAGGACGACCCGACGTCGCCGCTGGTCCGCGAGTACATCGTGGCCCACCTCGACGCCGACCTGCGCTGGCTGGACAGCGCCCTGGAACACATCTCCGAGCAGAAGGATCAGCGTTCATGAGCGCACTGGAGCTGACCAGCGTCGAGTACTCGTACCGCCGCAACCCGGCCCTCAGGGGTGTCACGCTCCAGGTCAAGCCCGGTGAGGTCGTCGCGATCACCGGCGCCAGCGGCTGCGGGAAGTCCACGCTGCTGCACTGCGCCGCGGGCATCCTGGCTCCGGACACCGGCACAGTGCGGGTGTCCGGGCAGGACCTGGCCGAACTGCCGGAGGAGGAGCGCGCACGGCTTCGCCGTACCAAGGTCGGCGTCGTGCTGCAGTTCGGGCAGCTCGTGCCTGATCTCGCACTGGTCGACAACGTCGCGCTGCCGCTGCTGCTGGACGGACATGAGCGAGCTGAGGCGCACGAGACCGCGCTGGACTGGCTCAAGCAGGTCGGTATCGCCGACGAGGCCGACGCGGTGCCTGCTGAGCTGTCCGGCGGCCAGACCCAGCGAGCAGCCGTCGCCCGTGCCCTCGTCACCGGACCTTCCGTCGTACTCGCGGATGAGCCGACGGGCAGCCTGGACAGCCGGGCCGGTCAGGAGCTGCTCGAGGTGTTGCTGCGGGCGTCGCGGAACCGCGGGGCGGCTCTGGTGATGGTGACGCATGACAACCTCGTCGCAGCGTCGGCGGACCGGGAGATCCGGCTGCGCGACGGCGTGATCCAGCACGAGGTCGCGCTCTGATGACGCTCGAGACGCTGGTCCAGCTCGCTCGGTCGCGCACGCCCGCCGATCGCAGCCGCATCCAACTGGCCACAGCAGCGCTGGGGCTCAGTGGTGCGCTCCTGCTCGGCGCACTGCGAATCGTGCGGCTGGGCAGCGACATGCTGCCGGAGACCGTCTACAGCAACTACATCGCCGAGGCCGGTCTCCGCTCGGGACTGATCGCGATCCTGGTCATCCTCGCCGTACTCACCGGTGGTCTGGCCGTGCAGGCCTTGCGACTCGGTACGGCGGCCCGCGAACGGCGACTCGCAGCGCTGCGACTGGCGGGCGCCTCCCGGAAGCAGGTGCGACAGCTGTCCGTGACAGACGCGGCCATGGCGGGGTTGGCCGGCGGACTGCTCGCGGGGCCGGTGTACCTGGCGCTCAGCCTGTTGCTGGGCGCACTGCCGCGCATGGCGCGGATCCTCCCGGGCGCAGAGCTGCTGGACCTGATCGTGTGGATTCCGGTGGTGGTGATGACGACTGCGGCCGGCGCATTGATCGGCAGCCTGCTGCACCGCGACCAGCTGGAGCCGAGCGTCGAGCAACCGGAGCAGGTGCGCACCGGCATCATCGCCGGGCCCGTGATGATCGTCCTCGGGCTGGCGACGGTCCGCTGGGCCGGGTACATCGCGTCGACTGTGCTGATGATCGGGTTGGCGCTGTTCTTCCTCAGCCTCTCCCCGCTGTGGATCCGGGCCATCGGCCGCCGGCTGCAGCGGTCCGGCGACCCGGCCAACCTGCTGACCGGTGTCCGCCTGGTCACCGACGCCCGGTCGTCGAGCCGGATGGCGACTGTGCTCGCCTGCTGCGGCTTTCTGGTCGGCACGCTGGTGCACGGGACCATCGGCGTACTGACCGAGGGCGAGCAGATCATCGGGCGGGCCGACTTCTACGTGACCGGGTACGTGCTCGGCGCGGTCGGCGTCCTGCTCATCGTGCTGACCGGCATGGCCGCACTGGTCGTCGGTGTGGCCGACCAACTGGTGGACCAGCGTCGCCAACTCGCGTGCCTTACCGCACTGGGCGTCGACACACAGTTCCTGCGCCGGGTGATCCGGAGGCAGCTGACTGCGGTTGCCGCGCCGGCGCTCGCAAGCGGCATGCTCCTGGGCACGCTGCTCGGCCTCGGCCGGCTGATCGGCGGGTTCACCAGCCCGTTCCATCTCGGCACGGTGCTCGCCTCTGCTGGGCTGACGATCGCCGGCTGGCTGATCGGCCTGCTCGGCGGCGTCGCAGCCGGCCACCTGCTTCGCAACCAAGTCCGGGACGCACTCGATCCCGAGAATCTGAGGGCAGCCTGATGAGTGTGCTTTTGGCGGGATCTTCGGCGCCGGCGCTGCTGCTGGGCGTTCCGAACCGCATCACCCTGGTCCGCACCGTCGTCGCGATGGTGATCGCCGCCATCGCGTTCCGCACCGGCGCGCTGAGCTGGCTGGTGGTCGGGTACGCCGCGTACTGGGTCGGCGACATGGCCGACGGGGCGGTCGCGCGCTACCGCGACGAGGAGTCGGTGGCCGGCGCCGTGTTCGACATCGTCTGCGACCGGGCCTGCTCGTTCCTGCTGGCGGCCGCGTTCATGGCCACGTTCCCGGCGACGATCGGACCGCTGGCGATCTTTCTGGTCCAGTTCGGCGTACTGGACACGATGCTGTCGCTGGCCTTCCTGCTCTGGCCGGGCACGCTCAGCCCGAACTATTTCTACAAGGTCGACCGGCCGATCTGGCTGTGGAACTGGTCCAAACCGGCCAAGGCGGTCAACACCGCGGCCGTGGTGATCTCGCTGATCATCGCCCACCAGACCGGCGCCCACTGGCTCCCGTACGGCGTCGCCACCGCCGCCCTGGTCGTGAAGATCGTCTCCACCTACCGCCTCCTAACCATCCTCCGCGGCCCCCACCCCGCCACCCCCGAAACCTGAGCTTTGCCATCCAGCGTGCCCACCTCCTCTGCTTTCACGCGCCGCAGGCCCGTGCTGGCGGCATGGGGGACGACGTCAAGGGGGGCAGGGGGTGCATCGGGTGGGGCCCTGGTTCACCCCGGGAGTGGAGGTGGGATGCGTGGCACCCTTGCTGACGGCACATAGCCTCGGGGTCATGTGGGTCTGGCAACTGGCATTGGCGGTGGGCTTCGGTATCGGGTCCGCCGTCATTCCGGTAATGAACGCCGAGGCATATGTCCTCGGCGTCGGCGTGTCCGGGGCACTGGACCCGGTGGTCGCAGCAACCGGGGTCTCGGTCGGGCAGACGATCGGCAAGGTCGCCATGTTCCTCGCCGTCCGCTACCGCCCGGGGTACGCCGCCCGGAAGACCGAGGAGCCGAAGGCCGTCAACCTGGACACCCGCTGGGGCCGCTTCGTCCAGTGGAACCGTGACGTCAGCAAACGCCTCCTCGACGCCATGAGCGACCGCCGCTTGGGCATCCCCGTCACGCTGCTGAGCGCATCGGTCGGCATCCCACCCCTGTACGGCGTCGCGCTCATCGGCGGCGCCTCCCGCATGGGCGTGCTCACCTTCAGCCTGTCAGTCCTGCTCGGCCGAGCCGCCCGCTTCGTCCTCCTGGCCCTCGGCGTCAGCCTGGTGTGAGTCGCGGACCGCCAGGCCATCACAATTGAACGCCAGACGGCGCTCTCCGCGAGCGCCGGACCTCAGGGCTTCGTTGTGATGGCCTGGCGGTCCGCCTCACCCACCAAACGTGCGCCCGGTGAGCTGCTCGTAGGCGTTGATGTAGGCAGCGCGGGTGCGCTCGACCACCTCGTCGGACAGGGGCGGCGGGGCGTCACCCGACGTGCGGTCCCAGCCGGAGTCGAACTGGAGCCAGTCGCGGATGATCTGCTTGTCCAGCGACGGCTGCTGCCGCCCCGGCTCCCACTGGTCGGCCGGCCAGAACCGGCTCGAGTCCGGCGTCAGCACCTCGTCGGCCAGCACGATCGTCCCGTCCGCCCGGGTCCCGAACTCGAACTTCGTGTCCGCCACGATGATCCCGCGCTCCGCCGCCATCGCGTGCGCCCGGGTGTAGATGTCCAGCGTGGTGTGCCGCAACGCGGCCGCCGTCTCCGCGCCGACGGTCGCGACCACATCGTCGTACGACACGTTCTCGTCGTGCTCGCCCAGCTCGGCCTTCGTCGCGGGGGTGAAGATCGGCTCGTCCAGCCGCGACCCCTCGACCAGACCCGGCTTCAGCGGGATCCCGCACACGCTGCCGGTCGCGTTGTAGTCGAGCAGGCCGGAGCCGCTCAGGTACCCGCGCGCCACGCACTCGACCGGGATCATCGCGAGCTTCTCGCAGACCACCGCACGCCCCGCGACCTCGGCCGGCACATCGGTGGACAGGATGTGGTTCGGCACCCCGAGCACCTCGAACCACCACAGGCTCATCGCGGTGAGCACTTTGCCCTTGTCCGGGATCGGCGTCTCCAGCACCCAGTCGAACGCGCTCTGCCGGTCGCTGGCGACCATCAGCAACTCGCCGGAGTCCAGCTCGTACAGGTCCCGGACCTTGCCGGAGTGGATGTGCTTGGCGCCGGGGATCTCAGGGGCTGTGGTCACGCCCCCGATTCTTCCATCCGCCGCCTCCGCGCCCGCAGGGCCACCACCTTGCCACTGAGTGCGAGCAGTCCGTCCCGGATCGCGCACACCACCCGGTTCTCCACCTGACCCAGCCGTCCGACGCCGCGGGACCGCTTGACCAGCTTCGTGGTCGCGGGCCGGCGATCCCGGTCGTACGCCGCCAGCGCCGTACCCAGGTCACCAGGCTCGGCCAGGTGCTTCGCCAGCGCGCCGGCGTCCTCGATCGCCGAGCAGGCGCCGCGGCCGAGGTTCGGCGTCATCGCGTGGGCGGCGTCACCCAGCAGTACGACGCGACCGCGCACGAACGGGACGAGTGGCGTCGCCAGGTCGTAGATGTCGTTCTGCAGAAGGGCTTCCGGCGGCGTCCCCGCGAGGATCGCCGGGATCGGGTCGTGCCAGCTGCCGAAGTCCCTGGTCGCCGTCGCGTGGTCGCCACCCTGGCCGGCCGGCTGGTTGGCCGTCGCGTACCAGTAGATCCGCCCGTCGATCAGCCGCGCGAACCCGAACCGTTGCCCACGGCCCCAAGTCTCGCCACCACCGTCGTCGATCCGCACGTCGGCAATCCCCCGGTACGCCGTGTAGCCGGAGTACTGCGGTCCCTTGAACTCCGGGTACAGCGCCTGCCGGATCACGCTGCGGATTCCGTCGGCCGCGACCACCAGGTCGGCCTGCAGCTCGTCGTTGATCGTCACGCCGCTCTCGTCCTGCGTAAGTTTCATGACGGTGTAGCCGGTCCGGACCGTGATCCCGGGCCCGAACTGGTCCGTGATCAGCTCGTGCAGCTGCGCGCGGTGGATCATCACCGGCAGCTCGACCCCGAGATCGGCCGCCTCCACCACCCACTGACCGCCGGGTTTGCGCATCCCGGCCGGGTTGGACTCCACCGCGGCCTTCTCGACGCCCTTCACCCCGAGCTCCTCCAGTACGGCGACCGCCGCCGGCCAGACCGAGATCCCGGCGCCCACCTCCCCCAACTCCGGTGCCCGCTCCAGCACCGTGACCTGCCATCCGCACCGCTCCAGCGCGACGGCCGCCGTGACCCCGCCGATCCCCGCTCCCACCACGATCGCCGTACTCATGACCTAGACTCTACATCTGTAGAGGCTGGTTGAGAAGTGCTTACCTCGGAGATGGGAGACTGACCGCCGTGACGAAGCAGGTGCCGCTCGGCGCGGATCGGCGGGACGCGATCGCCGACGCCGCGATCCATCTGGTCGCGACCCGCGGCCTGCGCGGGCTCACCCACCGCGCGGTCGACACGGAAGCCGGTCTGCCGCCGGGCTCGACGTCGTACTATCTCCGGACCCGGAATGCGCTGCTGTCCGCCTGCGTGAACCGGATGCTCGCCCGCGATCTGGCCGCGTCACCGAGCTTCGACGCGGGGACGTCGCCGATCGACCTGCTGATCGAGATGGTCGTCGGCCTGGCGCGGGACCGGCCGGACGACTTGGTCGCGCGGTACGAGTTGTCGCTCGAGGCCAGTCGTCAGCCGGAGCTGCGGGCCGCGATCGTCGCAGGGGGACAGCAGTTGCGGGCGATGCTGGCGCAGTTGCTGGACGGGCTCGGCGTACCGAATCCTGCTGCGGCGGCCTGGCCCGCCGCGGCGATGCTGGACGGCCTGCTGTACGACCGCGTGGCCGGCGCCGGGGCCATGATGTTGCAGGAGGATTTCGAGACCGGCGTACGGCGCTCGGTCATTGCACTGCTGGACGGGCTCAGAGCCGGTCGGTGACCGTGATGAAGGTGAAGTAGCAGACGCCGAGCAGCATGCCGACGTGGCCGAGCACGGACAGGCCGGCGCCGGAACCCCACGCGTCGCCCTTCGTGTCCTCGGAGTGCCGGCCGCCGCTGGGCAGCCAACGGGCCAGGAGCAACAGTCCAAGCAGGGTCAGCAACCACCACCCGGCCAGGATCACCAGCGCGATCGCCTGCCGACCGGTGACCAAGGCAACGACCCAGCCGAGCAGCGTGAACACGCCGACAACCGTGTGCAGGCGCAGCAGGACGGCGGGGTAGCCGTGCCGGCCGGCGCCATGACCGGTGCCATCGACAACGGTTCCGCCGAGGCGGACGCGCGTCAGCAGTACGACGACCGCACCCAGGGCGGTCAGGAACCAGGTGACGTTCGACCATTCCACCTCCCGATCCTTACCCCACCACCCCCCACCCCCAACCGTCCCCGCGTGTCGCAACCGACAGTCACGCCACCCGACCCAACCGAAAGCCCCTCCCAGTTGGGCCGGACCACCACCCCCACCGGCACCCTGCGAGGCCCGGCCGGGGGCGGTTCACCTGGCAGGCCAGGGTGTCCGCCCTCACGCGCCCGACCAGGCTGCTCGTTCCAGCTCAGCTCGTCTGCGCCTGCCCCGAGCCGTCACCAGTACCGTTCCCAGGCTGAGTCCCCTGCCCGGGCACGGTTCCCTGTCCTTGCCCCTGCTGCCCTTGTCCCGGGAAGGTCCCCTGCCCAGGCGCCTGCCCTTGCTGCCCTTGCTGCCCAGGGAACTGTCGCCCACCTCCACCAGGCCCACCAAACTGATTCTGCTGACTATCGAACCCATCCCACGCATGCCCAACCGCAGCACCCCCAAGAAACGCCAACACAGCCAACAAACCCCCCGCCCCAGCCAACACCAGATTGCTAGGCCGATTCCCGCCCATCCCATCCCCCTGCTCCCCAACCCCCGGAGCCCCATACACCCCGCCGTACGCCCCCGCACCGCCCGCGGCGGCCCCCGAGGCTGGTGTGTTTGGCGCGCCGGCTGCTTCGGCAGCCGACGTGCTGGGGAGGGCGGCCGTGTCGTCGGCGCCGGATGTGTTGGCGGTGCGGACGGCTTGGTACTGCGCCTCGGTGGCCGGGGTCTGCGCTCCGGCGGCTGATGCGCCGGGGAGCGCCGGTCCAGCCAGGTGCGGGCCCGCAGCACCCTGCGCGCCAGGCCGTACGCCGGGACCCGGCGTCTGCGCTCCGGCAGACGCGCCAGGCACGCCCGGGCCAACCGACTGCGGGCCGGGCGTGTTCGCAGTGCCCGACGCCGGCGCCCCAACTGACCCGCCCGGCCGTCCCGGCCCGACCAGGTGCGGCCCGGGAGTAGCCGACGTACCGGGCTCCATGCTCGGGCCCGGCGTACCCGGGCGGGTGCTTGGCGCGGGAACACCCGGGCGGCTGCTTGGTTCAGAGACAGCCGGATGGGTGCTTGGTGCGGAGACAGGCTGGTGGGTGCTGGGTGTGGGGGCTGTCGGGTGGTTGGTGAAGCGGTGGGTGGGGTCGTCGGGGCTTGGAGGGTTGGTGTTTTGGGTCATAGTTGCGCTCCGGTTCAGCTGGTGGTGGTGAGGTCGTAGATGGTGGTGTTGCCTACGGTTTGGGACTGGAAGGTTTCGGCTACCCAGGTGGCGATCTCGTTGGAGGTGCCGTTGCGGCCGCCGCCGAAGCCGCCGCCTCCGCCGATGAAGTAGTGGGTCTTGCCTTGGGCAACTAATTCCTTGAACTCGGCCAGGGACGGCGCCGGGTCGGTGCCGTTGAAGCCGCCGATCGCCATGATGGGTTCGCCGGAGGCGATCTGCAGTGGTGCGGCGCCGTTCGCGGTGACTGCTGCGGCCGCCCAGGTGTACCCGTCGGCGCCGTTCTGCAGCAGCGTGATCAGCTCGCTTGACACTCCACTGATCCCGCCCCCGCCGAGGAACCCACCGACCCCACCGGTCCCACGACCAGTGCCGCCATTCCCGTTCCCCGTCGTCCCCGGCACCCCGGTCGTCCCGTTACCCGTGGTCCCGTTACCCGTCGTTCCCGGCACCCCGGTCGTCCGGTCGCCAGTCGTCCCGTTACCCGTGGTCCCGTTACCCGTCGTCCCGTTGCCTGTCGTCCCGTTCCCGGGACCGCCGAAGCCGTTGCCGTTCTGACCAGGGGGTGTGCCCATCCGGCCCATCCCACCGCCAGGGCCGCCGCCCATGCCGCCACTCGACGGTCCCGCCGACGGTAGTGCGCCGGCGTGGGAGGTGTTGATCGTGTTGACCGAGTACGCCGTCGGTCCGGCCAGCGCGCTCACCGCGAGCAGCGTCGCCGCGAAAAGCCCGGCCCGCCGGGCCGCCGTACGGTGCAGTCCCAGCTCCGGCAGGATCATCACCAGACCCGCCCCGAGTACGCCGGTCAGCAGCACGAGCCATCGCAACCACGGATGCCACGAAGGCGTCTCGTTCAGGAGGGCGAACCCCCACCCACCGGTCAGCAACGCCCCACCCGCAAGAGTTGCTCGCGGCAACCATTCCGACCGCCGCCGCCACAGCACCGACATCGCGGCCCCGACCAGGGCCCCGATCGCCGGCGCCAGCGCGATCATGTAGTAGCTGTGGATGATCCCCTGCATGTAGCTGAACGTCAGCCCGGTCACAACCAGCCAACCACCCCACAGTACGGCGAACGCCCGCGTCTTGTCCGTCCGCGCAGCCTTGCCCGAGGCAACGACCAGCACGATCGTCGCAAGCAGCGCCGCCGGCAGCAACCACGCGATCTGCGAGGCGAACTCACCACCGAACAGCCGCTGCAGCCCGGTCGCGCCACCCCACCCCGCGCCGCCGGTGCCGCCGCCGACCGACCCGGTCTCGTTCCCGTTCAACCGCCCGAGCCCGTTGTACCCCAACGTCAGCTCGAGAATGCTGTTGTTCTGCGACCCACCGATGTACGGCCGAGCCGACGCCGGCATCAACTCGACGATCGCGATCCACCAACCGGCGCTCACGATCAGCGAGACCAACGCCAGCACACTGTGCACGATCCGCTTCCCGAGCGCCGGCTTCCCGGCGATCAGGTACGCCAGGCCGAACGCCGGCAGAATCAGGAACGCCTGCAGCATCTTCGTCAGGAACCCGAAGCCCACGAATGCGCCCGCCAGCATCATCCACCGGGCAGCGTGCTTCTCCGAGTCGATCGCCCGGGTCACCGCCCACGCACCGGCGCAGAGCAGCAGGATCAGCAGCGCGTCCGGGTTGTTGAACCGGAACATCAGTACGGCGACCGGCGTCAGCGCAAGGATCGCGCCGGCCAGCAGGGCCGCGTGGGCCGAGAACCAGCGCCGTACCGACACATAGACGAAGCCGACGCTCGCGACGCCCATCAGCGCCTGTGGGATCAACATGCTCCAGATGCCGAAGCCGAAGATCCGCCCGGACAGGCCCATCACCCACAGCGACGCCGGTGTCTTGTCGACGGTGATGAAGCTGGATGCGTCGAGCGACCCGAAGAACCAGGCCTTCCAACTCGTCGAGCCGGCCTGCACCGCGGCCGCGTAGTACTCGTTGGCGTAGCCGTTCTTGGACAGCCCCCAGAGATAGGCGATCGCGGTCAGGACCAGCAGGCCGCCGTACAGGATCTTGCCCCGGCCGATGGAGTACGTCGTGCTGACCGCACGTGGTCCGGCCCGGCGCGATGTCGCCTCGACGGGATTGGTGATCGTGACCATGTCAGTTGCTCCGGGTCTGGTCGAGAACCGCCGGCGGTTCGAAGGTTGGCAAAGTGGGGGCGTCGTCGTCGAAGACCCACGTCTGGAAGAGGCTGAACCGGACCACGGTCGCGGCCAGGTTCGCGAGGGTGAGAACGGTGATCTCCACCGCCTGGTGCGGTCCGGCGACCGCGGTATGTAGCAGCCACAGCGAGGACGCCGTCAACGTCCAGCCGATGCCGAAGGTGACGAGTCCGCGGAGCTGATGCCGCCAGCGGTTCTCCACACCGCGCACGCCGAAGGTGACCCGGCGGTTGAGCGCGGTGTTGCCGACGGCTGTGATCAGCAGCGCGAGCACGTTCGCCACCTGGGCCGGCATGCCCTGCCGCAGCACGAGATAGAGCAGTGCGTACGCCGCCGTGCTCACCACCCCGATCGCGCAGAACCGCAGCACTCGCGCGGCCAGCGCCGTCCGGGGATCCAGGATCCGGGGCCGGCCGAACGCCTGGCGGACCGGCTCGAGGTCGACCTGGCCGCGGCCGAGAGTCCGCATCAGCCGCGAGATCCCCCGCAGATCCTCGCCGACCGTCCTGGCGATCGCGACCCGTGAGTCAAGGTCGTCCACCCAGTCCACCGGCACCTCGTGGATCCGCAGCCCGGCCTTCTCGGCCAGCACCAGAAGCTCGGTGTCGAAGAACCAACTGGTGTCCTCGATCAGCGGCAGCAACTGCTGCGCCACGTCGGCGCGGATCGCCTTGAACCCGCACTGGGCATCGGAGAAGTGCGCACTCAACGTTGCCCGCAGCAACAAGTTGTACGACCGGGAGATGAACTCCCGTTTCGGCCGCCGGACCACCCGGGATCCGTTCGACAACCGGGTGCCGATGGCAACGTCGCTGTGGCCGGCGAACAGCGGCGCCACCAACGGCAGCAACGCGTTCAGGTTGGTGGACAGGTCGACGTCCATGTAGGCGAGCACGTCGGCGGTGCTCTCGGACCAGACCTTCTTCAGCGCGCGGCCGCGGCCGGACTGCTCGAGCCGGACGATCCGGACCCCGTCCAGCTCGAGGGCCAGCAGGGCGCCGATCTCATAGGTCGCGTCGGTGCTTCCGTTGTCCGCGATGCAGACCTCGGCCGGAAACGGGAAGGCGGTGTCCAGGAACTCACGCAGCCGCCTGATGTTCGGACCGAGGTCGTTTTCCTCGTTCTTGACGGGTACGACGATCTCGACCCGAGGATGACCTGAAATCTGCATGCCACTGATGCTGTCCGGCGAACCTGAGCCGGCCCCTGCGCCGGCCTGGCAGTTTCCTGGGAGTCGGCGACATGCGCCCATCCGCGGACCGCCGTGCTCCGAAATAGAGTTGAGGCTCCGTCATCACTGCTCTGGGGGTCGGTCATGGCCGTGTCCGCTGCTCAACGTTTCGCCCGGATCGCCACCGCCGAGCGGCCGTCGGACGCCAGAGTGCTGATGAAGCGCGCGATCGTGCTCGGCGCGAGCATGGCCGGCCTGATGGCCGCGCGGGTGCTCAGCGAGCACGCCGACGAGGTGCTGGTGATCGAGCGGGACCCGACCGAGGCGTCCACCTCACCGCGGCCCGGCGTACCGCAGGGAAGTCAGGTGCACGCGCTGCTGCCGGCGGGCAACACCCAACTCGACCGCTGGTTCCCGGACTTCACCGCCGAGGCGCTCGCCGCCGGCGCGACGAATCCGGACCCGGAGGCGATCCGGAACTACGTGAACGGCGACCTCCGCCCGCTGCCCCCGGGCGGCTCGCTCGGCATCTCCCTGGTGAGCACCCGGCCGTTCCTGGAGTCCCTGGTACGGCGCCGGACGCTTGCGATCGGCAACATCAAGCTCGTGCACGGACGGGCCGACGGCATCGAGTTCACCGGCGACCGGGCCGGCGCGGTCCGGTATCAGCCGACCGGCGAGGGAGCAGAACTCGTCACCGAAGCTGCCGACCTGATCGTCGACGCGACCGGACGGTCGAGCCGGCTGAGCGACTGGCTGAAGGCCGCCGGCTGGCCGCAGCCGCCGATGCGGCGGATGCCGATCAAGCTCAACTACGCGAGCGCGCTGTTCAAGCAGGACCCGGACATCTCCGACATCGGGATCTCGATCGCCCAGAACCAGCCCGGCAGCGGCCAGCCACCGCGGCAGGGCGGCGTCCTGGCGGTCGAGGGCGACCGCTGGCTGGTGCTCGTGGCCGGGTACGCCGACGACCGGCCGACCCGCGACCTCGAGGACTTCCGGAAGCGCTGCCGGGACGACTTCCCGCCCGCGTTCGGGCAGATCGCCGACCACGGCGAGCTGATCGGCGAGGTGGTGACCTACCACCAGGCGGACAGCCGGCGCCGCGACTACGACCAGCTGGAGCGCATCCCGGCCGGCCTGATCGTCGCCGGGGACGCGGTGGCGTCGTTCAACCCGGTCTACGGGCAAGGGATGACGTCGGCGGCCCTCCATGCCTCGTGCCTGTCGGCGTACCTGCGCTCCGATCCGCCGCTCGACGAACCCGCTCGTGCGTACTTCGACGACGTACGGGTCGTGGTCGACGCAGCCTGGCAGGTGTCGACGTTCGCCGATCTCGCGCTACCGCACGTCCACGGGCCGTACCCACGCGGTTATCGCCTGGTGAAGGCGATCTCGGGCCTGGTCTTCCAGGCCGCGGCCGGCGACCCCCACGTCAACGTCCAGTTCAACCGGGTGACGACGATGCTCGACCACCCGAGCGCACTGGCCCGCCCGCAAACGCTGCTACGCGCTCTTCGCTGGAAGCTGCTCCCGAGTACGGCGTAGCCACAGCAGTCCGAGCACGGGAAGGACCAGCGGGACGAAGCCGTACCCCTGGCCGAAGTGCGACCACACCGTCGCGTCCGGGAAGTCCTCCGGTACGGCGTAGCTGAACGCGCCGACCGCGATCACGCCGACGAGCTCGATCAGGATCGCGACCAGCGCGACCCGGCGGGACACCTTGGTCGCCTTGGCCAACGCGAAGGTCGCGGCACAGTAGATGACCGCGGCAACGGCCGACAGGACGTACGCGATCGGGGCCTCGTCGAACTGGGTGGCGATCTGCACGCCGGCCCGGGCGGTCGCCGACAGCGCGAAAACGCCGTACACCAGGATCAGGATCCGGCCCGGGCCGTGCCTGGTCGCCGCTGCGTCGGTCATGTCAGGTGGTCCAGATCACGTGCAGGCGCTGTTCGACCACCGGGATCACCAGGCAGGCGAACGCCAACGCGCCCGCGCCCCAGCGACTGCTCTCCGCCAACGCCCACAGCGCGCCCAGCGGCAGCACGATCAGCCCGCCGATCAGGTAGCCGACGAAGAAGACACCGGAGACGTCCCGGTCGGTGCCGGCCAACTGGACGATGCCGATCACGAGCTGCGCCAGCAGCCCGACCTCGATGACGCCGAGGATCGCCAGCAGCGTCCAGTTGATCCGCTTGTCGCGCGCAGCCAGCACGATGGCGAACACCATCGCGACCAGCGAGAGGGCGACCAGCGCCCAGGTCAGCGGTTCGAACACGGACTAGAGGATGTCACCCGGGGTGTAGGCGGCGGCCTCGGGGTGGCGCTTGGCGAGCTCGTCGATCCTCGCGACCACGGTGTTCACCTGGTCGACGGCCGCGCCGGTGAAGGACAGCGGCTCGCCGACGATGCCGACGATCTGCTCCTTAGTGAGGCCGAGCCGGCCGTCCGACCCGAGCCGGTGGAACAGGTCGTTCGCCGCCAGGCCCTTGCGCAGGTCGAGGGCGGTGGCGACCGCGTGCTCCTTGATCACCTCGTGCGCGGTCTCCCGGCCGACGCCGTTCTTGACCGCGGCCATCAGCACCTTGGTCGTGGTCAGGAACGGCAGGTACCGCTCCAGCTCCCGGCTGACCACGGCCGGGTAGACCCCGAACTCGTCCAGCACGGTGAGGAAGGTCTCGAACAGTCCGTCCAGCGCGAAGAACGCGTCCGGCAGCGCGACCCGCCGTACGACGGAGCAGAAGACGTCGCCCTCGTTCCACTGGTTGCCGGCCAGCTCGCCGGCCATCGAGGCGTACCCGCGGAGGATCACCGCGAGGCCGTTCACCCGCTCGCACGACCGGGTGTTCATCTTGTGCGGCATCGCCGAGGACCCGACCTGGCCCTCCTTGAACCCCTCGGTGACGAGCTCGTGCCCGGCCATCAGCCGGATCGTGGTCGCCAGGCTCGACGGTCCCGCCGCGAGCTGGACCAGCGCCGAGACGACGTCGTAGTCGAGCGAGCGCGGGTAGACCTGGCCGACACTCGTCAGCGTCCGGCTGAAGCCGAGGTGCTCGGCGATCCCGCTCTCCAACTGCGCCAGCTTGGCCGGGTCGCCGCCGAACAGGTCGAGCATGTCCTGCGACGTACCGACCGGGCCCTTGATGCCGCGCAGCGGGTACCGCTCGATCAGCTCCTCGATCCGGGCGATCGCCACCAGCAGCTCGTCCGCTGCAGACGCGAACCGCTTGCCCAGCGTGGTCGCCTGCGCCGCGACGTTGTGCGACCGGCCGGTCAGCACCAGCGCCGCGTGGTCGGCCGCCTTCTGGCCCAGCCGTACGGCGGTGGCGACGGCGCGATCGCGGACGAGCTCGAGGCCGGCCCGGATCTGCAGCTGCTCGACGTTCTCGGTCAGGTCGCGGCTGGTCATGCCCTTGTGGATGTGCTCGTGCCCGGCGAGCGCGCTGAACTCCTCGATCCGCGCCTTCACGTCGTGCCGGGTGACCCGCTCGCGGGCCGCGATCGACTCGAGGTCGACCTGGTCGACCACCCGCTCGTAGTCCTCGACCACCCCGTCCGGCACCGCGACGCCGAGCTCCTTCTGAGCCTTCAGCACCGCCACCCAGAGTCGCCGCTCGAGCACGATCTTGTGCTCCGGCGACCACAGCTGAGCCATCGACAGACTGGCGTAACGCGACGCGAGAACGTTGGGAATCCGGGGCTTGCTCGAGCTCGACACGACGCCCATTCTCCCAGAACCTCAACGCCTCACGGTCAGCAGTCCACAGACCCGCTCGAGTCCATTCGCCGTACAGAGCAGATACGTGCCGTCCGGGGTGGTATCCGGCACGACGACATGATCAGGGCCGGGTCCGCCGATGCCAGGTTCCGGCCCGCCGATCCCGTCACGTCCGGCGGCAGGCACCCACGAGGGCGTGCCACCGATGCGATCCGACCCCAGGTAGTAGAGAACGCGCGTAGGCTCGGCCGCCGGCGCCAGGTCGAATCCGAGACCACGCGACGGCTCTGCGGGAAAGGTCAGTGCAAGCCGCTGCCCGGGGCGTGCAGTGGCCGGCGTGATGGTGACCCCACCCGGATGACTCGGAGGATTCTCAGCCACCTTCTCGGTCCGATCCCACGGCACCACCCCGGCGACGACCACCGCCCCGACAACCGCGGCCGCCGCCGCGGACCACCCCCGCCGACGCCGCCTGGCGGCAGCCGTGGCGAGCACTCGGTCGAAGTCCGCACTCGACTCGGCGGACCGGCGGTCGGCGAGCACCTGGAGCTCCTGCTTCAGATCAGGCATGGTCCTCACTCCTCAACGTCGCGCTCAGCGCCTCCCGGCCCCGGGCCAGCCGCGACTTCACGGTGCCCTCGGCGATCCCGAGGGTGTCAGCCACCTGCGCGACGCTCAGATCACACACGTAGTAGAGGACAACGACCTGTCTCGTCGGCATCGGCAGGCCGGCCAGCGTCTGCTCCAGGTCGCCGCCGTACCGCTCCGCCGGATCAGGCTCGGCGTGCTCGCGCGGTAGCCGGTGGAACAGCCCGCTGAGCCGGTTGCGGTCCCGGTGCCGATTGGCAGCCAGCCGTACGGCGACCAGGCGCACCCAGGCCTCTGGTGCGTCGTACCGAGAGACCTTGGCCCAGCGTGGCACCAGCCGGACGAACGCCTCCTGGACGATGTCCTCGGCCTCGGCGCGCGACCCGGTCAGCAACGAGATCACGCCGACCAACCGAGGCTGCTGCGCGGAGTAGAACTCCCGCAGTCCGTCGCTGTCCGCCGTCCCCATACCTCAGTACACACCGGGACGGCGGCCGCGGTTCCGTCAGACCGGTTTGCGGGCCTCGAAGAGGGTCCGGGTGCTGTGGGTGACGAAGGGTCCGTCGGACTGGATCTGGTCGTGGAGTTCGCGGAGGCGGGGCAGGTAGGCCGCGGACGTGAAGCCGGGGACGATCCAGATGACCTTGCGGAGGAAATGGACGACGGCGGCGATGTCGTAGAACTCCATGCGGAGCCGTTCCGAGCGTACGTCGACGATCTCCAGCCCCGCCGCTTCCGCCTGGACCCGCTCGCGCTCCGGGCGTGGACCGTCGGTGTCGGGCTGCGGACCGAGGAAGTACTCGGTGAGTTCGACGACGGTGCGGTGTCCGATGTGCTGAGCGAAGTACGTGCCGCCGGGGCGGAGTACCCGGGCGATCTCGTCGAAGTAGGACCTGACCGGGTGCCTGCTGACCACCAGGTCGAACGCGCCGTCAGCGAACGGGAGCGGCGGTTCTTCGGGATCGGCGACGACGACCGTGCCCAGTGGATGCAGCAGCGCGGTCGCCTTCGCGATGTTGGGCGGCCAGGCCTCGGTGGCGACACAGAGCGGCGCACGGCGTGGCACCCCGGCCAGGACTTCCCCGCCACCGGTCTGGATGTCCAAGGCGGCCTCGGCCGCGGCCATCCGCTCGCCCATCAGGCGCTGGTAGCCCCAAGACGGACGCTCTTCGGTCGCCCGTCCGTCGAACCAGCTGAAGTCCCAGCCTTCGGTCGGGACCGCGTCACCCTCGGCGACGAGTTCCTCGAACGACGCCATGTTCCTCCTAGACGGTGACCTCGCCGCGGGAGGCTTTGAGGGCGATGTCGGTGCGGTGCTGGGAGCCCTTGATGCGGATCTGGCCGACGGCCGCATAGGCGCGCTGGCGGGCCTCGTCGAGGTCCTTGCCGGTGGCGCTGACGGCCAGCACGCGGCCGCCCGACGTGACGAGCTCGTCGTCCTCGACCGCCGTACCGGCGTGGAAGACGCGGACGTCGTCCACCTCGGCCTGGTCGATGCCGGCGATCACGTCGCCCTTGCGCGGGCTGGCCGGGTACTTCTTCGCGGCGACCACGACCGTCACCGCGGCGGCGTTCTTCCAGCCCAGCCGCTCGTGATCGGCGAGCTTGCCGGTCGCGGCGGCGTACAGCAGGCCGCCCAGCGGGGTCTTCAGCAACGGCAGCAGCGCCTGCGTCTCCGGGTCGCCGAAGCGGGCGTTGAACTCGATCACCCGGACACCGCGCGACGTCAGCGCCAGACCGGCGTACAGCAGGCCGCTGAACGGCATGCCGCGGCGCCGCAGCTCGTCGACGGTCGGCTGGAGCACCTTCTCGGTGATCTCCTCGACCAGGTCTTCCGGTGCCCAGGGCAACGGTGTGTAGGCGCCCATGCCGCCGGTATTCGGGCCTTCGTCGTTGTCCGCAAGGCGTTTGAAGTCCTGCGCCGGCTGCATCGGCAGCACCGTCGTACCGTCGGTGATCGCGAACAGCGACACCTCCGGGCCGTCCAGGAACTCCTCGATCAGCACCTGCTCACACCCGGCAGCGTGCGCGAGCGCCTCGTCCCGGTCGGAGGTGACGACGACACCCTTGCCGGCCGCGAGACCGTCGTCCTTGACCACGTACGGCGGCCCGAACGCGTCGATCGCCTCGGCGGCTTCCTCGGGCGTCGTACACACGTAGGCCCGGCCGGTCGGCACGCTCGCGGCAGCCATCACGTCCTTGGCGAACGCCTTCGAGCCCTCGATCTGGGCGGCGTCCTTGGACGGGCCGAAGACCGCGATCCCGGCCTCACGCAGCGGGTCGGCCAGCCCGGCCACCAACGGCGCCTCCGGCCCGACCACGACCAGGTCGGCGGCCATCTCCCTGGCCAGCGCGACGACCGCATCGTGGTCGGTGATGTCCACCGGCCGGCAAACGATCGTTTGCCCGTCGTAGGCCGGCCGCAACACCGCGATACCGGGGTTGCCCGGCGCCGCCACGACCTGCTCGACCTCTGAGTCCTGGGCCAACGCCCAGACCAACGCGTGCTCCCGGCCACCGGAGCCGACCACCAAAACCTTCACGGGCCATCAGCCTAGGGCACCGGGCTGTCGATCTACACATTCGCCGTTCGTGTAGTGGATAAGACGGAAGGAGTTGTGATGACTGAGGTACTGCTGACCGGGCTCATGATCGGAGAGTCGGCACGTTGGCACGACGGGCGGTTCTGGTGTTCCAACTGGGGCGCTCAGGAGGTGCTCACCGTCGACGCGGACGGGAAGCGGGAGGTGATGGTGCGGGTGCCGACCACGATCCCGTTCTCGATCGACTGGTTGCCGGACGGGCGTCTGCTGGTGGTGGCGGGACCAGAGGGGCTGCTGCTGCGGCAGGAGGCCTCTGGTGACCTGGTGACGCATGCGGACCTGTCGTCGCACGGCGGCCTGAACGAGATCGTCGTCGACGGGCGCGGCAACATCTACGTCAACGGCGGCTGCGATTTCGAGCCGGCCTCTGGTGAACGGCCGGGCTTCATCCTGCTCGTCACCCCGGACGGCGCGGTACGGCGGGTGGCGAACGAGCTCGCATTCCCCAACGGCATGGTGATCACGCCGGACAACTCGACGCTGATCATCGCGGAGTCGTTCGGCGGCGTGCTGACGGCGTACGACATCGCCGACGACGGCAGCCTCTCCAACCGCCGCGTCTGGGCACCCCACCCCGGCGACGGCATGTGCATGGACGAGTCAGGCGCCATTTGGACCCCCGGCTGGACCGAACAGGGCGAGTCGGCCTGCCTGCGCATCGCAGAAGGCGGCGAAATCCTCGAAACCGTGCCGCTGGAGCACGCCGGCTTCGCCTGCACGCTGGGCGACGGCACGCTCTACATGCTCACCGCCGACTGGCACATGCAGGAGTCCTTCGACGCCAACCTCGACCGGCTCCTCTCCACGCCCACAGGCCGCCTGCTGACCCACGCCGTACCCACCCCAAAGGCAGGCTGGCCGTGATCAGTAGTGCCAGTAGTAGCGGGCGTCGGCGTTCCAGGTGACGGGGACTGTGGTGCGGTTGGTGAACGCCATGCCCAGGCTGCGGGCGATCTCGATGGTGCGGGAGAGCTGGAGCGAGTACGGGTGCTGGTTGTCGTCCCACCACTGCTCGAACTGCGTGATGCAGGTCTGACCGGTGAAGTACGGGTTGGAGCAGGGGTGCGGCGGGAGCCACTTCTGCAGGTGGCGGAACTCGACCGTGGTGGAGCCGTTCGGCGGCTTGACACGGAACCTGCGAGTACGACGCCAACCAGCAGGGCCAGTGTCTTCCGCATGAAGTGCGAGGTTAGACGGGTCCTGGGTCGGGGTGGGAGGGGGATCTGCTTAGCTGGTGGGCATGACTGACAAGCCAGAGATCGACTTCCCGGAGGGCCCGCCGCCGGCGGACCTGGAGATCACCGACATCACCGTCGGCGACGGTGACGAGGCCAAGGCCGGGTCGCGGGTGAACGTGCACTACGTGGGTGTCGCGCACTCGACCGGCGAAGAGTTCGACGCGTCGTACAACCGGGGCGCCCCGCTGGCCTTCCAGCTCGGCGTCGGCCAGGTCATCCAGGGCTGGGACACCGGCGTCCAGGGCATGAAGGTCGGCGGCCGCCGCAAGCTGGTCATCCCGCCGCACCTCGGGTACGGCGACCGCGGCGCCGGCAACGCGATCAAGCCCGGCGAAACCCTCATCTTCGTCGTAGACCTGATCAGCGTCAGCTGATCTGCACCACCACAACCAGTCCTCCCACCACCCCCGCCGCGGCCTAGGCCGACGGCCGAGCGGGGTGGGGAAGGCGGGACAACTGCCCCCGGGTGCGTCAGAATGGCGCGGCCGGGGGTTCTTCCGTGGCTGCTTGTCCGTAGTTGTACTCATCCGCCTCGCCCAGCGGCCGGTTTGACTGGGAGGCATGACGACGATGGTTGCCACCACGGTCCCCACCACGCGGATCAACTGGGTCCGGTACGCCGCCCTGGCCGCGAAGGTCCTGCTCTTCGGCTTGTTGCTGTCGGCCCTGATCTGGCCGGACCTCAGCGGGATTAAGGGCAAGGCGTCGACCGCGCGGCTGATCGTCTACCCGCTCGGCGTGATGGCGCTGCCGCTGTGGTGGTGGGCGTACGGCCGGACGCGCAGCAAACTGCACGCCCTGTTCCCGTGGCACGCCGATCTGCTGATGACGCTCCCGTGGCTGATCGACCTTATCGGCAACCGGCTCAACCTGTTCGACACCGTGAGCTGGTGGGACGACGCCATGCACTTCATCCTCTGGGGCCTCCTCACCGCCGGCGTCCTGATCGCCTTCGCGCCGCCGACCCTGTCCCGCGGCCTGACCGCCTTCGTAGCCCTCGGCTTCGGCGCCACCGCCGCGGTCGTGTGGGAGGTCGGCGAGTACTTCGCCTTCATCCGCAACTCCCCCGAGCTCCAAACCGCCTACACCGACACCCTCGGTGATCTGGCTCTGGGCACCCTAGGCGCCCTCCTAGCCGGCCTGATCCTCTACCAGTCCCGGCGCCCAACCACCTGATCCCGGCCCCGGCGCCATACGGCAAATGGCTCTACAGCTGAGCGTCTAGCGGTCGCTGGGACGGCAGACGCCGTTAGCGGCCGCGCTGGCTGCGAGAGCCTGCGCCACTGCACTGCTGGAAGCTGCAGCACCTCCGCCCGGACCGCTGACACCCGATTCACCGCCGGCCGAAGCGTCGATCGCGGGCGCGGAGTCGGTGCGGGAGGTCGCCGGCGGGGTGTCCTGCGGGCGGTCGCTGCGGGTGGTGTGGCGGCCCAGGGGGACCACCATGGGGGTGCCGGCCACCGGGTCGGGGATGACCTTGACGGCCAGGCCGAAGACGTCGTGGACGACCTGTTCGGTGATGACCTCGCTCGGGTTGCCCTCGCAGACGATGGCGCCGTCCTTCATCGCGATCAGGTGGTCGCCGAAGCGGCAGGCCTGGTTGAGGTCGTGCAGAACCAGGACGATGGTGCGCTCGTCGGACTTGTTCAGGTCGACCAGCAGGTCCAGCACCTCGAACTGGTGCGTCAGGTCGAGGAACGTCGTCGGCTCGTCCAGCAGCAGGATGTCGGTCTCCTGGGCGAGCGCCATCGCGATCCAGACGCGTTGCCGCTGCCCGCCGGACAGCTCGTCGATCGGCCGGTCCGCGATCGAGAGTACGTCGGTCGACGTCATCGCGGCCGCGACCGCCTCGTCGTCGGTCCTGGTCCACTGCCGGATCCACCGGGTCCGCGGGTAGCGACCACGCCCGACCAGGTCGGCGACCGTGATCCCCTCCGGCGCGGTCGGCGACTGCGGCAGCAGGCCGAGCCTGGTCGCGACCTCACGCGTCGGAATCGACTGGATGCTCCTCCCGTCCAGCAGCACCGTCCCGCGCGACGGCTTCAGCAGCCGGGCCAGCGTCTTCAGCAGGGTCGACTTGCCGCACGCGTTGGCGCCGACGATGACGGTGATCTTCCCGGTCGGGATCCGCACCGACAGGTCGTGGATGATCTCCCGCTGGTCGTACCCGACCGCCAACCCGTCAGCAGCCAAACTGTGGTCCACAGAGTTCTCCATCTCTCAGCCACCACTCCCCACCCGGTTGGACCGGGCCAGCAGGAACATCAGGTACGGCGCTCCGACCACACCCGTCACCACTCCGACCGGCAACTGGGTGTCCCCGAACGCGTGCTGCGCAATCAGGTCGGACACCGACACCACCAGCGCACCCAGCAAGGCGGACGCGATCATCGCCGGCCCCGGCGACCGGGTCAGCCGGCGCGCGATCGGTGGCGCCACGAACGCGACGAACCCGATCGGTCCCGCCGCCGCGGTCGCGACGGCCGCGAGCAGTACGCCGATCACGATCAGCCCGAGCCGGGACAGCTCGACCCGCAGTCCCAGCCCGTACGCCGTCTCGTCGCCGAGCTGCAGGATCCGCAACTGGTGGACCAGGAACATCATCAGCGGCGTCAGCACGGCCAGCGTGATTCCCATCGACCGGACGTTCGACCAGTCCCGGCCGTTCAGGCTGCCGGTCAGCCAGATCAGCGCCTGCTGGGCGATCTCGACCCGCGCCTTGGTCAGCAGGTACGACGTGATGCTGGTGGCGATCGCGCCGATGCCGATCCCGATCAGGATCAGCCGGTAGCTCGACACTCCCTGCCGCCAGGCCAGCACGTACATGATGAACGCGGTCAGCACCGCGCCGACGATCGCGAACGCCGACACCGCCACGCCGGTCAGGCCGAGCGTGACGATGGCGAACACGGCGAACGCGCTGGCGCCGTACGTGACGCCGATGATGTCGGGGCTGGCCAGCGGGTTGCGAGCGATGCTCTGGAAGATCGCGCCGGACATGCCGAGGGCGGCGCCGACCATCAGGCCGGTGAGTGCCCTGGGCAATCGCAGCCGGTTGACGATGAACTCGGTCGCGCGGTCGCCGCCGCCGAACAGCGTCTTCACCACGTCGACGACCGGGATCTTGAAGTCGCCCAGCGACAGCGAGACGCAGAAGACCGCGAACACGAGTACGGCGAGGACGACGATCACCGTGAACGAGCGAGCCTGCCGGACCGCGCGGGCCCGGGCGATGACCTGAACTGCCTCGGCTGTCGTCGTCACAGGTCCGCCAGCTTCCGGCGCCGTACGAGCGCGATGAAGAACGGCGCGCCGATCACCGCGGTGACGATGCCGACCTGCAGCTCACCAGGCTGCGCGACGATCCGGCCGAGGACGTCGGAGGCGAGCAGCAGGATCGGCGCCAGCAGCATCGAGTACGGCAAGATCCAGCGGTAGTCCGGGCCGGTGATCAGCCGAGCCACGTGTGGGATCGTCAGCCCGACAAAACCGATCGGTCCCGCGGCCGCGGTGGCAGCGCCACACAGCAGTACAACAATCACCGCGACGAACAACCGCGCCAGTCCGACCCGCTGGCCGAGCGACTTCGCGACCTCGTCGCCGAGCGACAGCGCGTTCAGGACCCGGCCCGAGACCAGCGCCAGCACGATCCCGATCAGGATGAACGGCGCGACCTGCATGGCGATGTCCGAGCCCCGGCCGGCCAGCGATCCGACCGCCCAGAACCGGTACTGGTCGAACGTGTCGACGTCACCGATCAGCAGCGCGGTGGTGAGCGAGCCGAGCATCGCCGTCATCGCCGCGCCGGCCAGCGCCAGCTTCACCGGCGTCACGCCCTCGCGGCCCAGCGACCCGAGCGTGTAGACCGCGACCGAGGCCGCGGCGGCGCCGGCAAAAGCCAGCCAGACGTACGACGTCAGCGTCGACATCCCGAACCAGTAGATGCCCGCGACAACGAACAGCGCGGCGCCGCCGTTGACCCCGAGGATGCCCGGGTCGGCCAGCGGGTTCCTGGTCACGCCCTGCATCAGCGCACCCGACAGACCCAGCGCAGCGCCGACCAGCAGCCCGATCACGGTCCGCGGTACCCGCAGTGACCGGATGATCACGTGATCGGTGTTCGCGTCGTCGTAGTGGCGCAGGGCATCGAACACGGTCGACAGCGGGATCTGCTTCGAACCGACCGCGATGCTGAGCAACGTCACCAGCGCCAGCAGGGCGAGACAGCCGAACAACCCGAGGATGAGGGTGGCCCGCCGGGTCCGCCGGGGACGCGTCGGCACAGCGGCGTCGGGACCTGTGGACTCGGCCACGGCAGTGGGCGGGGGCATTGGACTTTGGGATCCTCTTAGGTAAGGCTAACCTCTAGACGCCTCAGAATAACCCGGCCGTCCACGGGTCCGCACCTGAGCCTCCCACTGCAAGGTTTATGGAGAAACGCGAATGACGACTGTGCTCGAGCGGCCGATCGTGTTCGACTCGGTGCTCGCCACCGTGGCGGCGGTCGACGACCTCAGCCCGCATCTGCGACGCGTGACGTTCGTCGCACCGCGGATCGCCGAGGCCGTGACGGCCGGCCCGGACCAGCGCATCAAGGTCCTGCT
The DNA here is from genome assembly GCF_040653975.1 of Kribbella sp. NPDC050820. Taxonomy (NCBI): domain Bacteria; kingdom Bacillati; phylum Actinomycetota; class Actinomycetes; order Propionibacteriales; family Kribbellaceae; genus Kribbella; species Kribbella sp. NPDC050820. Next base: position 409,124 of record NZ_JBFAHB010000001.1, on the reverse strand, counting down.
CGCGCCGCCGAACGGCGGTGAGCTCAAGCTCCCGGTCGGCCCGGACTGGTACACCCAGTGGTGCGCGCAGCCGGCCGACGAGCGTTTCATCATGCGGACATACACCGTCCGGGCGCTCCGTCCGGAGGTCGCCGAGATCGACATCGAGTTCGTGCTGCACGGCGTCAACGGCCCCGCGTCCGCGTGGGTCAGCGAGGCCGAGCCCGGTGACCAGCTCGGCCTGATCCTGCCGTTCGCGGTCGACACCACCAGCACCAAGGGCCTGCTGCACTCCGGCGTCGACTACGTCCCGCCGGCGACCAGCATCCGCCGGGTGCTCGTCGCCGACGAGACTGCGCTGCCCGCTCTCGCCGGGATCCTCGAACAGCTGCCGGCCGCGGTCCACGCGACGGTGTTCGTCGAGGTGCCCGACATCCGCGACGCCCGCCCGCTGCCGACGCCTGGCACGGCCGACGTCACCTGGGTCGTGACCGGCGAGACCTCGTTGCTCGAGGCACTCAAAGCCGCCGCTCTCCCGTACGACGCCGACTACGCCTGGGTGGCCGGCGAGTCCTCGATGATCAAGTCGGTACGGCGCCACCTGGTCAACGCGGCCGGGATGCCGAAGAGCGCGATCTCGTTCCAGGGCTACTGGAAGCGCGGCGAAGCCCAGATCTGATCGGTGCTGCGGCCGAGGAGTTCCCCGGCCGCAGCCTGGTGAGACTCAGGACGGGTTCTCCGCGTGCGTGAGGGTCGCCCACGCCACGAAGAGGCCGTTGCTCCCGGCCGGACGCCGGGACTCGGTGATCGCCTGGGTGTTCGTCATCGCGACCCCGAGCCGGGTGTGCAGGGCGTTGAACCCGACCTCGGTGATCGGTCCGAGTCCGCGGTTCACCGACCCGTTGCACAGCCAGGACGGCACCGGCTCGAGGTTGCGTTCCCACCGGGACTGGAACCCGAGCGCGTACCGCAGCCGCTCACCGAACTCCGGGTACAGGTCGATGCCCTGGATCCGGGACGTCTCCAGCACGTGCGAGATCGACGAGATGCCGTAGCCGGTGTGGGTGAAGTCGCGGCAGGTCTCCTGCGTCACGCCGTTCACGAACGTCTCCTGGCCGTGCCAGTAGGCGATGATCTTCTCGCGGGTGTTCAGGTTCTGGCTCGGCTTGGTCTTCGGCAGCGGGCCGTCCGACTCCAGGTAGACGAAGGCCGGCACCCGGACCCGGTAGAGCGAGATCGCCTTGTCGTACACGGCCCGGTCCTCGAGGAACACGCCGATGCCCTGGATGGCCTCGGTCATCGTCAGCTCCCAGTTCCCGTTGGAGTTGGAGCCGTTGATGATCTCGGGCAGGTAGACGTTGCGCAGCATGGTCGCGAACCGGCCCGAGTTCGGCCAGTTGCCGTACACGTGCTTGATGATCTCGGCGGCCTTCGGCCAGGACGACGCCGACCACGCGGTCTGCAGCGGCGCGTTGCTGTTGGTGTGGTCCTGGATCGTCGCCGACCAGGCGTCCATGAGCTGGATCGCCTTCTGGGCGTAGCGGTCGTCACGGGTGATGTACCAGAGCACCGCGTCGGTGTACGCCGCGATCGCGTCCTGGCGCTCGTCGGTGCAGCCGAGGTTCGGGTTCGAGTACGGACCGCACTCGACGACGGCTCGCGGTTTCGGCGTCCGGCTCAACGACCCGTAACTGCTGTTCTTGGCCTGGTTGAACGCGTCCGTCCACGGCTGCGCACCGGCCTGCACCTTGGCCCGGACGAAGTCGAGCTGAGCCCGGCTCACGCCGACACCAGGGTGCGTGAACACGGCGGGCGCTTGCGGAACCATCGTCTCTGCCTTCGGACTGGCGACAGCAGGGCTGCTGAGGATCCCGGCAACCAGCGCAACGCACGCAGCAGCCAAGACCAGGGTCTTCTTTCGCATGGCGGATGTCCTGTTCTACGGGGCGGTAGGACACTGCGTTCCCCCCACTAGCGCAGGGTCTTTGCGAAAGTGTGACGACGGACGGTGAGCAGGTCAATATCCCAGCGAGCAGGAATTTCACAACGGAACAACCTGCCGAGAAGTCCCATCATCCGTGGAACAAAGTGAGGTGTTGTCCCATCAAACGACGCCAGTTCCTGACCTTCGGAACCGCCGCCATGGCCGCCCCGGCACTACCCTCCGTCACCACCACCGCAGTCGCCACCCCGCCCCCGAGCGCCCTCCCGGCGGCGTGGCCACCCGGCACGCCGACAACCACAACTGCATCCAGACCTACCTCGACCTGTACGAGTTCGAGCCGTCGCCGAACAAGTTGACCGCGGCAACGGACACGCTGCGGAGGATGGTCGACAGCACGAAGATCGACGACTGGTGGTGGTGCGACGCGCTGCACATGGCGACGCCGCCGCTCGCGCGGATCGGCCGGCTGCGTGGCGAGACGTCGTACTGGACGAAGCTCTACCGGCTGTACGACCACATCAAGCGGACGCGGCGGTTGCGGATCCCGTCGAGCGGGCTCTGGTACCGCGACGAGCGGTTCCTGCCGGACGGCATCCTTTCCCCGAACGGCAAGCCGGTCGTCTGGTGTCAGCGCGCCTGGGTCGCCAGCTCGCCGGAGCGCACACCGGCGGCGTCCAGCAGCGCAGCGGCCGTGGCGACACCGACTCCACCAAGGGGCTGCGCCCGAACCACCGCGCGAGCGCTCACGCCGTCGAAGATGATGGTCAGCTGGATCGCCAGCGTGCCCGGGTCATCCGCGCCCGCCTTCACCAGCTCACGGTGGAAGTAGTCGGTCAGCTGCTGCTTGAAGTGCCGCGCGACCACCGAGCCCGGGTGTTCCGGGTTCTTCAGCTCGACCGCCGTACTCACCATCGGGCAGCCGAGGTAGTTGCTCTCGGCAGCCATCCGGTCCTGCCGCTCGAACACGGACAGGATCCGGTCGCGGGCCGGCCGGTCGTCCTCCGACCCCGGGTGCAGCATGCGCTGGTACGCCGGTCCGCGGCTGGCCAGGCTCTCCGCGATCAGCTCGTCCTTGGAGCGGAACAGCTGGTACATCGACTTCTTCGACACCCCGGCCGCCTTGCAGAGCGCGTCCACACCGATGCCGACGCCGTCGCGGTAGAAGAGTTCGCCCGCGGCGTCCAGGAGCCGCTCGCGGGGTGTCGCCGAGGTGGTCATGCAACGAGAGTACCGGGTGGATTTGCATTGGGAAACCGATTGGTTTACGCTGATGGAAACAGATCGGTTTCCACGCATTTGGAGTTCTGACATGACCAACCTCGAAGGCGCCGTCGTCCTCGTCACCGGCGGCCAGCGCGGGATCGGCAAGGCGATCGTCGACGACCTGCTGGACCGCGGTGTCGCGAAGGTCTACGCCACCGCCCGCAACCCCAAGCCGAGCAGCGATCCGCGCGTCGTGCCGCTGGCGCTGGAGATCACCGACCAGGCCTCGATCGACGCCCTGGTCGCCGCGGTCCCGGACGTCACCGTCCTGATCAACAACGCCGGCGCCGGCTCGCCGGACACCTACCTGGACACTCCGATCGAGGCCGTCCGGGACGTCTTCGAGTCGAACTTCTTCGGCCCGCTCAACCTGACCCGCGCCCTGGTCCCGGTGATCGAGCGCAACGGCGGCGGCCACATCCTGAACGCGCACTCGGCGCTCTCCTGGGTCGCCCTGCACGGCGCGTACGCCGCGACGAAGGCCGCGTTCTGGCTGCAGAGCAACGCGATCCGGCTCGAGCTGCTCGACCGCGGCGTCGGCGTCACCGGCCTGCACATGGGGTACGTCGACACCGACATGGCGACCGCCGTCACCGCACCGAAGGCTCGCCCGGAGGACATCGCCAAGCAGGCGCTCGACGGCATCGAGGCAGGGGCGCACGAGGTGCTGGCCGACGACACCGCGCGCGGAGCCAAGGCGCTGGCCTCCCAGGACCTCACCGCGGCCTACCCGCAACTCGTCAACTGATCGACACACGCTCGACAACCTTCGGTAAGGACGTTGCGTAAACTGGACCAGGATGATTGACGTCCTCGCCGTTGTCCGTCCCGAAGATGCCGTCACCGACTTCCTGTCCGTCCTGGATCCGGCCCGTGGCCGTGAGGTCCACCTGCTCGCCGCCGAGCGTGGCATCTACCTGAAGCTGCCAGCCGGCGTGCCGCTCGAAGGCCGGCTCGCGGCGATCGCTGCACTCCAGGCCAGCTCCGGCGAGAGCGACAAGCCGTTCTCGCCGGCGACCGCGGCCGCGGCGATCGCCCGCGAGGCCGGCGCGGTCCCGTTCACCGTCTGGACGCATCACCCGTCGGACACCCGGACCACGCACGGTCGCTGGGCCCTCGACCTCACGGCTGCCGTCGAGGGCTCGGTCCGCTACACGATGGCGGTCAGCACGCCGCCCGTCGTACTCGACCCGGTCGAGGTCGCGGCATCGCCGTACGAGCAGGAGCGGCTGGACGCGACGGTCCAGTGGTTGCGGCGGCACTTCGATCCCGCCGCGGGGCGGGTGATCGAGGTGGGCGCGCACGAGGGCGCGCTGACGCAGCGGCTGCTGGCCGATGGGTACTCCGTCGACGCGACCGAGCCGAACGAGGATCTCCTCGACCGGCTGCGCTCTAACGTGAGCGGGGACGTTCGCATCCATCCGCACAGCTTCGAGGACCTCGCGACCACGGCCAGGCTCACGGGGTCGGCGTACCTGCTGATCGAGGTCTTGTACTACGGCCAGGACCTGAGCCTGCTCGATCGGTTCCCGACCGATCACCTGTTCGTGGCGCTGGAAGCGGGCGAACTCGCGCGGCAGGTCTGGCCGGCGGCGTGGTCGGTCGAGGAGGAGATCGAGCTCGTCCCGCCCCGGCTGGAGGATCTGTCCGGCGCCCTGCTCCGCAAGCGCGGCAGCCGCGGGGTGCTGCTCCGGCGTCAGTTGCCTGCAGCAACCAGGTAGAGGTCGCGGTCGCGGGTGTACTCCATCGTGGCCGCGATGCCGTCCGCGACCTCGGCGGAGAACTCGCGCTCGACGACGTGCAGCGCGAGGTCGATGCCGGCCGTGATGCCGCCGGCGGTGACCAGGTCGCCGTCGTCGACGACGCGGTTCGTCTTCACGTCCGCGCCGAACTCCTCGAGCTCCGACCAGGCGTTGCGATTCGTGGTCACCGCTCGCCCCTTCACCAGACCGGCTTCGGCGAGCAGCATCGAGCCCGTGCAGACCGAGCTGACGAAACGGAGCTGTGGCGCGAGCTCGGCGATCCGGGCGGTCATCACACCGCGCCTCGCCTCGGCCCACGAGCCTTTGTCGGCGCGGTTCAGCCAGCCGCCCCCGGGGACGAACAGCGCGTCCGGCGTACCGAGCCCAACCGGTGCCTTGAACTGCAGACCGTGCAGCCCGGTCACCTCGACCGGCCCGTCCAGCCCGACCAGCGCGAGCTCGAGCTCCGTCCGCTTCGAGGCGTGACTCCACACCTCGAACGGACCCATCACATCCATCTCATCGACCCCGTCGAACACCAGCATCTCGATCCGCATACCTTCACCCAACCGTTTCGCATCGCTGCCAGCCAGTGACCGCCTGGCCGCCCTTCGCAAGGATCCGGCCACCAACCTCAGCCCAGTACGTCGGTGGCCTTATGCGTCCGGTCGACGCCCTCGACGAGCATCGCGACGCCGTCGGAGTTGTCGGTGCGCAGGTGCAGGATCTCGCGGTACGCGGGTGAGTCGTACCAGCCGCGGGCGCTTTCGTAGTCCGGGAACTCGATCACGATCAAGGCGCCGTCCCACATGCCCTCGATGTACTCCGGCTGATTGCCGTGCACGATGAAGTGGCCGTCGTACGGCGCCAGCGTCGCGTCGATGCGCTCGAGGTACTCGGTGATGCCCGCGCCGAGGCGGACGTTGCGCAGGTTGGCGATCGCGTAGTGCTTCATGGTGAGCCTCCTCGCTCCTCGGGATGCGACAAGGCTCCGGCACTCGGTGCATCAAGACGATTACCTCTGACGTCATCAGGCCTGGATTGGTCTGCTGCCGACGTACCGTAGATGGCATGTCAGCCACAGGGGGACCTCCTTCCACACCGGTGGAGGAGGTGGAGGAGCGGGTCGGGCCGTACCGGCTGGTGCGGCGGCTCGGGCAGGGCGGCATGGGCGTCGTCTACCTGGCCGAAGGACCCGAGCACCAGGAAGTCGCACTGAAGGTGCTGCGTCCGCACGTCGCCCACGACCCGATCGCACGCGCCCGGTTGCAGCGCGAAGCAACCACACTGCAGAAGGTGAACCACCCCGGTGTGGCAGGCATCCTCGACCACGACCTGGAAGGCGACCAGCCGTACCTGGTGACGCGGTTCGTCCCGGGCCGGCCACTGGACGAGCAGGTCGACGACCGTGGACCACTGACGCCGCGCAAGTGGCTGCCGGTGGCCGGCTGCCTGGCGGAGTCGCTGCAGGCGATCCACACCGCCGGCGTCATCCACCGCGACCTCAAGCCGGGCAACGTGATGATGTTCAACGGCCGCCCGGTGATGATCGACTTCGGTATCGCCCAGGCCGCTGACGACCTGCGACTCACTCAGACCGGCCTGGTGATCGGTACGCCGGGTTACCTCGCACCGGAGCTCATCGAGGGCGAGACGGTGTCGGAGTCCGCGGACTGGTGGGGCTGGGCCGCGACTGTGGCGTTTGCGGCCACTGGACGGCGGCCATTCGGCAAGGGTCCGTTCGAGGCCGTGCTGGCCCGGGTGCACAGCGGTCAGGCCGACCTAGACGGGCTGGACCCGCGGCTGAAGTCCCTGCTTGCCGCGGCGCTCTCTCCGGACCGACGGGACCGGCCGACGCAGGACGAGATCATGACCGGCCTCAACCGGTACGCCGAGGGCCGCGATGCGTTCGTGCCGCGTGACAAGCCGACGGTGGTGGTTGCTCCGCCGACTGTTCAGCTCAGTCCGCCTACTGCGCAGATGACTCGGGTCATGCCGGAGGAGTCCACCGAGCCTGCGGTGCCTGGAGAGCCGTCGCCTGCGGAGGTGGCGCAACTGGTGCCGTCGGTAATTCCGCCGCTGTCCGCGTTTGCGCCGATTCGGGACAAGCTCCGCGATGCCGCTGCCAATCGCAAGGCCGCGGCTGCAGCAGCGGCTGGCGGCGCGGTGGCCGGCGGTGCTGTGGTCGGCGGTGCGGCTGGTGGCGCTGCCGGTGGTGGTGTTGGCGGTCTGGCGGGGGCTCCGGTGCATCCGGCGACGTACAGTCCGGCGCCGAACGCGGCCGCTCCGGCTGCGATGCCGCTCCCCTACCATGGCGCCCCCGGCTACGCGGCTGCGCCGAACCCCGGTGGCTACCAGAGCCCGACGCCGGAGCCGTATCAGCAGCGTGCTCCTCAGTCACTGGAGCGCAGGGACCCCTTCCAGGCCAACCCGTACGACGGGAAGCCGCAGCGAGCTCCCGCCACCGGCAAGCGCACAGCTGTGGTCGTCGGCTTCATGATCGCGCTCACCGGACTCGTTGCGCTCTACCCCGGCCTCGGCTCGCTAGTGGCGATCGTGCTGTTCGTGATCGCCCGTACGGTCGACCGCTCCAGCACCGCCCTGATGCGTCGCCGCCAGATGCGCGGCCGGTCTGGGCGCTCCGACGGTGTGGTCGCCGCGGCCTCCACTCCGCTGCAGCTGGTCACCTCAGCCCTGATCACCCTGCCGTGCCTGATCCTGCCGCTCCTGACCGGAGTCGTCGTCGGAGGCATCGTGACCGGAATGGTCGGTGTCGCCAACGGGGTCGACTGGCAGCCGCTGTCGGCGGTCGGCTTCGGTAGCGCGGCGCTCACCGCACTCTTCTTCGCGTGGTGGGGCCCCGGCGGAAGCTCGCTCCGTCGAGGCGCCCACATCGCGGCCCGCAACGCGTTCCGCCCGCGCTGGCTGTCGGCCATCGTCGCCGCCGTACTGCTGGCCCTGGGCGGCCTCGCGTTCTACAACGCCACCCAGGGCGAGGGCTCCACCTGGGCCCGCACCCCCATAGAAACCCCCGACCTCAACACCCGCCCCACCCTCGAAGACCTCCGCCAGGCCCCCTTCATCCGAGACCTACCCTTCATCGGCCGCTGACTTAGCTCACAGCTGGACGATTTGGGTGCGTTCGGGGCCTACGCCGATGGCGGAGATGCGGGCGCCGCTGAGGGACTCGACGGCGCGGACGTAGGCCTGGGCCTCCTTCGGGAGGTCCTCGAAGCTGCGGCAGCCCGAGATGTCGTCGGACCAGCCGTCGAACTCCTCGTAGACCGGGACAGCGTGGTGGAAGTCGGTCTGCGTCATCGGCATCTCGTCGTGCCGAACACCGCCGACGTCGTACGCGACGCAGACCGGGATCGTCGAGCGCCCAGTCAGCGTGTCCAGTTTCGTGAGGACGAAGTCGGAGACACCGTTCACGCGGGCGGCGTACCGCGCGATGACCGCGTCGTACCAACCACACCGGCGTGGCCGGCCGGTCGTCGTACCGAACTCTGCGCCCTGCTGCCGCAGCCACTCACCGTCGGCGTCGAGCAGCTCGGTCGGGAACGGCCCCTCGCCGACCCGGGTCGTGTAGGCCTTGACGACCGCCATCACGCGGTCGATCCGCGTCGGCGGGATGCCGGAGCCGGTGCACGCGCCCGCGGAGATCGCGTTCGACGAGGTGACGAACGGGTAGGTCCCGTGGTCGACGTCGAGGAGGGTCGCCTGACCGGCCTCCATCAGCACGGTCTTGCCGTCGTCGAGCGCCTTGTTCAGCAGCAGGCTGGTGTCGGCCACCATCGGCTTGAGGCGGTCGGCGTACCCGAGCAGCTCGTCCAGCACCTCGGCGATCTCGACCGCGCGGCGGTTGTAGACCTTCACCAGCAGCTGGTTCTTCTGCTCCAGCGCGCCGGTCACCTTCTGCTCGAGGATCTTCTCGTCGTACAGGTCCTGGACCCGGATGCCGATCCGGTTCATCTTGTCCGCGTACGTCGGCCCGATGCCGCGTCCCGTGGTCCCGATCCGGCGGCTGCCGAGGAACCGCTCGGTCACCTTGTCCAGCGTCCGGTTGTACGGCGGGATCAGATGAGCGCTCGCACTCACCACCAGCCGGGACGTGTCGACGCCACGGGCCTGCAGCGCGTCCAGCTCCTCGAACAGCACGCTGAGGTCGACCACGACCCCGTTGCCGATCACCGGGGTGACCCCCTGGGTCAGGATTCCGCTGGGCAGCAGGTGCAGCGCGTACTTCTCGGACCCGATCACGACCGTGTGGCCGGCGTTGTTGCCGCCGTTGAACTTGACCACGTAGTCGATGACCTCGCCCGTGTTGCCGAGCAGATCGGTCGCCTTGCCTTTGCCCTCATCGCCCCACTGGGCGCCGACGAGCACGATTGCGGGCATCTCAGCCCTCCTCTTCACGCGCCGGCCGACGACGTCGGCGACGCCGCGGCAGCCAGACGCTGGAAACGGTGAAGCCCGGAGACGTTCACCGGACATTCATCCGGAGACGCATCCAGGCTCTTGCGACCAAAGCCTACCGGAACCCGGTCCAGTCGCCCGATCACCGTCCACAGGGCTGAAGCGATCACTTGAAGTAGGTGTTTCATCACGTAACGGGTTGCCATTTTGCGTGATCACGTGCACACTCTTAGTCAGCGGCCCGCCGAAACTGCCGCAGGGGACGGTTCCGGCGGGCTGCTTCCTCGTTCTCGAACGAGGATGGTCTCGTTCTCGAACGAGGATGGTCTCGTTTCCGGCCGAGACCGGAAGCGAGGAACGCCTTCTACTGAAGGTCTTGCGGGTTCGAGGCCAGCCACTCCTTCACCCGCCGGTCGGCCTCCTCGCGCGACACGTCCTCGACCTTCGTCAGGATCGCCCACCGGTGTCCGAACGGGTCGATCACCGTGCCGTACCGGTCGCCGGTCATGAACGTCTGCACCTGCTCCACCGGCGTCGCCCCGGCCTCGACCGCCTTCGCGAACGTCGCGTCCACATCAGGCACGTAGTGCACCAGCGACGAGTGCACCCACTCGCCGTTCGGCGCCCGCAGCCCGATCTGCGGCATCTGGTCGCTCAGCTGCAGCATCGAGTCCCCGAACTTCAGCTCCGCCTGCCCGACCCGCCCGTCCGGCATGTCCTGCCGGCTGATCACCTCGGCCCCGAACACCGCCTGGTAGAACTCGATCGCCTTCGGGCCGTCCGGCACGGCGAGGTACGGCGTCAGCGAGTGATAACCGTCGGGGATGGGCCGAACTACAGTGTCTCTGTCCGTGTTCGTCGTCATGGCCCTTAGTCAACGGCGGCGAAGCCGTACCGGTCTTGTAAGAAAGCGACAGGCGATTTGAGCATCCCGCCGGAGAGCGAGAAGGGCATCCTGCACCCGCGGGAGCAGGCCCGGCACCGGTCGCTGAGCCGCCTGGCCGCGGGGCCGGAGGTCGGCCGGTTCGTCGAGTGGTACTGGATCGTCGAGTGGGACCTGGACGAGCCGTACACGGCCGAGGTGCTGCCGTTCCCCAGCGTGAACGTGACGTTCGAGCAGCCGGGTGGCGGGTTCGTGAACGGGGTGTGCACGCGCAAGTTCGAGCGCGAGTTGGTCGGCCGGGGCCGGGTGTTCGGAGTGAAGTTCTGGGCCGGCGGGTTCGGGGCGGTGACCGGGCTCGACGTGGCTTCCTTCCGCGACCAGAGGCTGCCGCTGACCGCGGTGTTCCCGGACGGCGACCGGCTGGCGGACCTGGTGTTCGCCGAGGAGTCCGACGTACGGCGTCGTGCGGTGTTCGAGGCGTTCCTGCGCGACCACCTCGCGCCGCCGGACCCGTCGTACGAGCTGGTCCGCGAGATCGTCACCGCGATGGCGGCGGACCGTTCGGTGGCGCGGGTGGACCAGATCACCGAGCAGTTCGGCATCCCGATCCGCACGCTGCAACGCCTCTTCCGGCGGTACGTCGGCGTCGGCCCGAAGTGGGTGCTGCGCCGCTACCGCCTGCACGACGGCGCCGAGCTACTGGCGCAGGGCGAGGTCGCCGAGCTGGCGGAGTTGTCCGCCGCGCTCGGGTACTTCGACCAGGCCCACTTCTCCAAGGAGTTCAAGCAGCAGATCGGCCTGACCCCGGCCGAGTACGCCGCCCGCGCCGCCGCCGAACGCGAGATCACCTACCGCTGACCTTCACCACGTATGCCATCGCCGTCGCGAGCAACGTGGCCAGTAGTGCGACGGCGTAGCCGTGGTGGGCGGTGTGCGCGTCGACGACTCGGCCGGCGAGGGCCGCGCCGACAGCGATGCCGGCCGCGCTGCCCGAGTTCAGCCAGGTGAAGGCCTGTGTGAGTACGGCGGACTCCACCTCTGATTCGGCCAGTACGGCGGACAGCGTCTGGATCGGCGCGATCGCCAAGCCGGGAAGTGCCAGCGCGATCCCTACAGCGAATGGGGTTTCGACCACCAGCAACGGGATCGTGCCGATGCTGAGTGCGATCATCGCAAGCAGGAACTGGCTGCGAGCGGGCATGCGCCAACGCCTTGCGCCGTACGCGAATCCGGCGGCCAGGCCGACCAGACTGGTGATGCTGTAGAGCGGTCCGGCGAGGGACGGTGTGCCGCGGTCGACGGCGTACGCGGTGACTGCGACCTGCATGCTGCCGAAGAAGATGCCGATCCCGATGTTCGTGGCAACCAATGCCAGGAATGCCTTGCGCAGCAGGCGGTCCGGGTCCTTCGTGTGATCGCGCTTCGCCGGCGGTGGCGCCGTACTGCGTTGCAGCGCCAGCGCGAAGCCACCGGCCAGCACCAGGCTCGTGGCTAATGCAGTGCCGACAACCGGGCTGCTTAGCGCGCTGACGGTGCCGATGAGCGCTGGGCCGACCATGAAGGCGACACCGACGCCCAAGGCCTCCAGTGCGAAGGCCGACGACAGGAGCGGTGTGCCGCGGAGTGCATGTGACCAGCGGGCACCTGTCTGGGCGCCTACTTGGGGCAGCGACCCGCCTGTCAGGACGCCGGCGGCGACCAGCGACCACAGGGATGCGTGGCTGAGCGTGAGACCGATCAGCGTGGCGACCGCGGCCGCATGGACCACCAGAGTGATCGGCAGCATGCGGGTCTGACCGAAGCGGTCGATGAGCCGGGCGACCTGTGGACCGGCGACAGCCTCTGCGACTGCAAATCCACCGGTCACAGTTCCGGCTGCGGCGTACGAGCCTGTGGATCCGTGGACCAGCCAGACGATGCCCAGGCTGGTCATGGCGAGACCGATGCGAGCCGGTGCGGCCGCCAGGTAGAACTTCCACGCCCCGGGAGTACGCAGCACCGCCGCGTAGCTGGAAGTGGGCGTACTGATCCGTCCGGTGAGTGCCGGCACGGTGTACCTTCCGCTGCCCGAAGGGGCGGGGACCGACCGTGGGCGTCCAGCTTCACCGGTCCGTCGAGTCCGCCTACAACCGTCCATGTTCGGCAGGAAGCGGGGACGCTCGCCGCCTGCCGGCTATGTCAACGGGCAGAAACCTTGTCGTTCAGGTTGACGCGATCATCCTACCGGCTTCGAGCACGGGTACCGAGTTGCTGCTGTCCAGCTCGGCTGCGATCGCGACGTCTTGCGGGAAGCCGTACTGCGTCAGCTCACGGCCGCCGGCGCACTCGTGCAGCAGGTTCGGCAGCTCTGCGGCGACATCGTCGTACGCCGCTGCGGCAGCCCTGGCTTCCGGCGACATCCCCTCTCGGCCGAGCGCGCTGAGGAAGCCGCCGGCGCCCCAGAGGTCCTCGACAGCCGGCCGCAAGGACCCGTCTTTCCAGCGCTCTCCGGCCGCGATCGCCACCACCTTGAGCCGAGGATCGTCGGCGCGACGCCGGTTGACCCAGTCGGCGGCCGCCTGTCGGTTGCGCAGTGAGACCGCGATGACCGTCGAGCCGCTGTCGCTGAGTTGCTGCGCGATCGTCGAGCCGTTGGGTGACGGCAGCACGAGGCGCTTGATCCCTCGAGCTTGCCGGATGGTGGCGGGCGACAGGCTCACGTCGCCCGGGCCGGCTGCGGACCGGCCGACGGCGAGCGCGGCGTCGTACTGCTTGGCGTAGGCGACAGCGGACTCGTCACGCCAGCGGTACGGGTAGACGTCGATGCCGAGGTCGGTGGCGACCGTCACGGTGGTGGTGAAGGAGAGGACGTCCACGACGGCCACGATCGCGCCGGCGACCACGTCGGCGCCGACCGGCCCCCAGTCGAACCCGACTCGGAAACCGTCCTGCGCATAGGGGCTGGTCACCCGACGATCCTGCCGCCGAGCCCCCAGCCCCACAACCAGGTTTCAGCTCAGCGCGTCGGCGGCCGTCTGGGAGGAGTCCCGGAGGAAGGTCGCGCAGCGCTCGGCCTCGTCCTTCTCCTCGATGATGGCGGCTGCCTTGCCCAGCACAGCCAGGCAGCGCAGGAACCCGCGGTTCGGCTCGTGCTCCCACGGGATCGGCCCGTGCCCCTTCCAGCCGTTGCGGCGGAGCAGGTCCAGACCGCGGTGGTAGCCCGTCCGCGCGAACGCGTACGCCTCGATCGTGCGGCCGTCCGCCAGCGCCGCCTCGGCCAGCTGACTCCAGGCCAAGGACGAGGTCGGGAACTTCGCCGCGACGTCCACCGCGGCGGCCCCGGCGGCGAGTTCCGCCGCGGCCGGGTCGACGGGGAGTAGTGTCTCGGGTGGACCGGAGAGCAGATTGTTCAATTCCATAAGCACATCTTCGCCGATCACGCAGCCGTACCGGCACGTGACCGTCTGACGAAATCCGTTGACCGTTCACCGACCGGCCACGGATGCTTGAGACCCTGCGTCAAACCGCCGTGGTTCCCAGCTACGGCCGGAAGGAGGCACCGGATGAGCGTCATTGTCCTGAACGCGTCGTACGAGCCGCTGCACACCGTGTCGATCCAGCACGCCATCCGGATGCTGGTCCGCGAGGTCGCAGTGGTGGAAGAGGCGCACGGAGAGCGGACCATCGGCCCTTTTCCGGTTCCCCGCGTACTGCGCCTGGTGCGGTACGTGGTGACCCACTGGCGCTATGCGGCCGGCCGGATGAAGTACAGCAAGCACGGAGTGTTACGGCGGGACAAGTTCCGGTGCGCGTACTGCGGTCTGGAGAACGCCGACACCATGGACCATGTCCAACCCAGATCCAGGGGCGGCCGCACCGAGTGGCTGAATGCCGTGGCCGCCCATGCTGCCTGCAACGAGCGGAAAGGCAACCGCACCCCGTCCGAGGCCGACATGCCCCTCCTCTGGCAACCCTGGGTACCAACCCGCGCAGAGCTCGTCATATGAAATGACGGGCTTTTTTCATGCCCACACTCAGGTCCGCTGTCCACAGTTTTGAAGTGGCGGTCGGATCGGGGGGCTGATCACGGCACTTTCTAGGCATGAACCCTCAACTCGCCGTGATGGCCACCATCCGCGGCGGGGTGTTCACCCGCGCCGATGCGCGTGCGTGTGGCTACCCCGACCCGGACATCGACACCCTGCTGGAGACCGGCGGCTGGCGCCGGATCCGGCCGGGCACCTATACCGCGCGCCGGGCGCTCACGCTCGTCACCGATGAGGTCCTACACCTACGCAAGGTGTACCGCGTGCTCCGCTCCGGTGGTCCCGCAGTGTTCGCCAGTCACCAATCGGCGGCGGCGCTCCATGCCCTGCCACTGTGGGGCCTCGACCTGTCTCGCATTCACGTCTCCTCGCCGTACGGGCGAGGCGGGTGCGTCGGCGGGGTGCACCGGCACATCCGCGACCCCGTCGGGCCGGGCATCCAGGTCTGGAACAAACTGCGGATGGTCTCGCCCGCGCGAGCCATCGTCGAGGTGGCAGCGACCGCACCCGGCCCGCCCGCCGTCGTCCTGACCGAGGCCGCGCTGTACGCCGGCTTGGTCACCAGCCGCTCGCTCAAACGCGCAGTCGCCGACCACGGCAACGAACGCGCGGTCAAGGCGATCTCACGCGCCGGTCTGGAGTCCGCCTCGGTCGCAGAAGCCCGGCTCCGACTCATCCTGGCCGACGCCGGCCTCCCTGCGCCCTCACCCTTGCCACCCGACCTCGACCCGATGGACGGCGACTGCAGCGGTACGGCGTGCGCCGTCGACGTCACGGATGCCTTGTGGTTCCCCGACGAGCGCACGGTGATCGAGTTCGAGCCGCGCATTCCGTTCTGGTGTGAGGCGACCGAGCCGGACGACGAAGAACCGGCTGCGCCAGTCTCTGATCCGGCTGCACCCGACCCGATCGAACGCTGCTCGATCTCCTGGAAGGACCTGGACGATCCACGGCTCGTCGTCGACCGGGTCCGGGCCGGTTTCAGCCGAGCGTCCCGCCGTACCGGCATCAGGCAGTTCGACCTCGCCCGCGCCCGGTTCTGAGTCCCGGGCTCCCGATCCAGTCAGGAGGAACAGATGTCTGCAGTACAGCGGTTGGAGTCGAGCGCGGTCGCGAACAGGGGAACTCCGATCGGGGTCATCACGGTCAGGTCGGCGTTCAGCAAGCCCAGGTTCTCCCGCGAGACCGGCACCGAGAAGTCCTCGGTCGCCTTCGCCTGGACCGCCGGGTTGTTGCGGAAGCCGAGCAGCTCGACGAAGGTGACCCGGCCGGTGCCGCTGACGTACGCGCCGTACCCCTCACTCGTGCGGGCGCCGAGCGTGATCGTCTTCCCGGCGAACTCGGGATGCGCGGTCCTCGCCTGCTCGAACTTGTCCTCGGTGGCGGCGATCAGCTCCCGCCCCTGGTCCACCCAGCCGAGCGCCGCGGCGATCTTCTCGTACTCCGGTTCCAGCGTGCCGATCAACTGCGGCGCCTGCTGGTACCGACCCTTCGCCCACGGACCGATCACGTGGTCCCGGCTGCGCGGGCGGCAGCCTGGTGATCGGCACGGCGGCCGATCACCAGGCCAGAGCATGCGAGCGAGAACGTCAGGCGTTCAGCGACGTGCCCGTGGAGCGGAGGCTCTCGCAGGCCTCGGCGACGCGCTCGGCCATGCCGGCCTCGGCCAGCTTGCCCCAGGCGCGCGGGTCGTAGGCCTTCTTGTTGCCGACCTCGCCGTCGACCTTCAGCACACCGTCGTAGTTGCTGAACATGTGGGCCGCGGCCGGCCGGGTGAACGCGTACTGCGTGTCGGTGTCGACGTTCATCTTGATCACACCGTTGTCGACCGCCGCGCGGATCTCCTCCAGGGTCGAGCCGGAGCCGCCGTGGAAGACGAGGTCGAACGGGCGATCCTTGCCGACCTTGGCGCCGACTTGGTCCTGGATCACCTTCAGGATCTCCGGCCGCAGCTTGACCGCGCCCGGCTTGTAGACGCCGTGCACGTTGCCGAAGGTCAGCGCGGTGATGTAGCGGCCGTTCTCACCGGTGCCGAGCGCCTCGACCGTGGCCAGGCCGTCCTCGACGGTGGTGTAGAGCTTCTCGTTGATCTCGTTGGCGACGCCGTCCTCCTCACCGCCGACGACACCCACCTCGATCTCCAGCACGATCTTCGCCGCGGCCGTCTTGGCCAGCAGGTCCTTGGCGATCTCCAGGTTCTCCTGCAGCGGCACCGCCGAGCCGTCCCACATGTGCGACTGGAACAGCGGGTTCTCGCCGCGGGCGACGCGCTCGGCGGAGATCTCCAGCAGCGGCCGGACGAAGCCGTCCAGCTTGTCCTTCGGGCAGTGGTCGGTGTGCAGCACGATGTTCACCGGGAAGTTCTTGGCGACCTCGTGCGCGTACGCCGCCAGCGCGACCGAACCGGTCACCATGTTCTTCACGGTGGACCCGGACAAGTACTCGGCGCCGCCGGTGGAGACCTGGACGATGCCGTCCGAGCCCGCCTCGGCGAAACCGCGGATCGCGGCGATCAGCGTCTGCGAGGAGCTGACGTTGATGGCCGGGTAGGCGAAGCGGTTCTGCTTGGCCTTGTCCAGCATCTCGGCGTAGACCTCAGGGGTGGCAATAGGCATGTCTCGCGGTACTCCTCACAACACAGTTCTTCTGGGTTGAGCTCCAGTATCACCGTCGGGTACCTCGTCGTACCCGGCGGCCCGCCTGCCGGACCGGCCCGGTGGCCGGGGAGCATTCGGCAGGGTTGCAGACCAGTTGATGAACAGGACCGGTCCAGTTCGTTGCGTCCCGATGACGGCGACGGGTCCGGCTCAGGCCGACGACCCGGACCGCGGGCCGCGCGGGGTCAGGGCCATGTGCAGCCGGTAACGGTCGGCCCGGTAGGCCGACCAGGACAGTTCGACGACCTTGCGGCCGGCGAAGGTGGTGCGCTCGAGGACCAGCAGGGGTGCCCGCCTGGCCACGCCGAGAACCCGGGCGACGTGACCGTCGGCGTTGTCCGCCCGGACGGTCTGCTCGCCGGAGGTGACGACGACGTCGTACTCGCTCGCGAACACGTCGTACAGGGTGCCGAGCTCACGGCCGAGCAGGCCGGGGAAGAGCGCGGACGGGTAGTAGCCGATCTCGTACGCCATCGGCGACGCGTCGGCGGTGCGGAGGCGTTCGACCCGGATCACTTTGGTGCCCTTGGCGACCCGCAGTCCCTTCGCGGTCTCGTCGGAGGCCTCGATCTCGGTGGCCGACAGCACCACCGTGCCGGGCTCCAGGCCACGGGCCCGCATCTCCCGGGAGAACGAGGTGAGGTGCAGCTGCGAGTCGACCTGGGGACCGGTGACGAAGGTCCCCTTGCCGTGCACGCGTTCCAGCGCGCCGGACTCGACGAGGTCGCTGATCGCCTGCCGCACGGTCACCCGGGAGACGTTCAGCTTGTCCACCAGGGCGCGTTCGGAAGGGATCGGGTCCCCGGGGTGCAGCTCGACGTCGATCAGCCGTTCCAGCACCGATCGGACCTGGGCCCGCTTGGTCGCCACCATCGAATCTCGATCCTCCAGACGTCGGCGGGTCTCGGGGGTGCCCCGGGACGCCGCTCACTGCTATCGTGCGCAGCATACCTGTTAAGACCAGATAGGACCAGTGATCGTAGTGGTGTCTGTTCCCGCCCAGGAAACCCAGATGGCGCGCGAGATCGCCGAGCAGCCGGCCGCGCTGGCGGCCACGTTCGAGCACGTCCTGCCCCTGCGGCACGACATCACCCGGCTCGCCGCCGGGCGCCGGCACGTGATCTTCGTGGCCCGCGGATCGTCCGACAACGCGGGCGTCTACGGTCGCTACCTGACCGAGATCCACGCCGGCCGGCAGGCCTCCCTGGCGGCCCCTTCGGTGGCCACCCTGTACGGCGCGAACCTCGACCTCTCGAACTCGCTGGTGGTGGCGGTCAGCCAGTCCGGCGCGACCCAGGAGATCGTCGACACGGCCGAGTGGGCCAAGCGCAACGGCGCCGCGATCGTCGGCATCACGAACGACGGCAACAGCCCGCTGGCGTCGACGGCGGACGTCGCGCTGATCACCCAGGCGGGCCAGGAGCTCGCCGTACCCGCGACCAAGACCTACACCACGCAGCTTGCGGCGATCACCGTCGCCGTGGATGCGCTGGCGCAGAAGCCCGGCACCCTGGACGCCGACATCGCACGCGTCCCGGACGCCGCCTCGCAGATGCTCGAGGGCTCGGTCGAGGAGGCGGCCGACCTGCTCGCCGGTGCGCACGACGTCCTGGCCAGCGGTCGAGGTCTGACGTTCGGCACCACGCTCGAGGTCGCCCTCAAGCTGGAGGAGACCTGCCTGCAGCCGGTCCGCGGTCTGTCGTACGCCGACCTGAAGCACGGCCCGATCGCGGTCGTCGACGCGGACCTCGTCACCATCCTGGTCACCGCCAGCGAAGGGCCGGCCCTGCCCGGCATGACCGAGCTGGCCGGCATCGTCCGCGAGAAGGGCAGCAAGATCCTCGGCATCGGCGGCGACCCCACCTTCGCCTCCCGCTGCGACGTCAACCTGGCCGGCCCCGATCTCCCCGAGACCCTCGCGCCGCTGGCCCTCGTGATCCCCGCCCAACGAGCCATCGAGTCCCTGGCCCGCAAGCTCGGCCTCAACCCCGACGCCCCCCGAGGCCTCCGCAAGGTCACCCAGACCGACTGACCTACTCGCAACCCCAGCCCATAACTAGCGGCTCCGGAAGTCGCCGGACAAAGTGCTCATTCCGTGAGCACTTTGGCTGGAATCGTGGTGGTCATCAACCGGGAAGACCAAGGAAAGGCCACCGAGATGTTGCGAGGGTTTGCGACCGTCAGTTTCTACGCCGCCGACATGAGCGCCGTGCGGGAGTGGTACACGAAGGTGCTGGGGATCGAGCCGTACTTCGCGGTGCCGAACCAGGACGACCCGGCGTACCTCGAGTGGAGGTTCGGCGACTTCCAGTGTGAGCTCGGGATCATCGACGCGAAGTATGCGCACCACTCGGTCGCGAACGGGCCGGCCGGCGCGATCATCCACTGGCACGTCGACGACCTCGAGGGCACGCTCGACCGCCTCCTCGGTCTCGGCGCGACCCTGATCGAAGGCATCACCGAGCGAGGCGCGAACACCGGCTTCCGGACGGCGTCGGTCACCGACCCGTTCGGCAACGTCATCGGGATCATGAACAACCCGCATTACCTGGAGATCCTCGCCGACTTGCAGAGCTGAGTCCCAGCCCCGCCCCTCAAGACAGCTACCCGCAGCCACCTGCAGGTAGCTGTTTTCAGTACTCAGCACCCGGTCGCCACACGACCGCGGGTGGCCGGGCGGTGGCGGGGGGTTAGAGGTGGCCGCGGTGGGTTAGGGCGGTGGTGATTTGGGTGGCGGTGGATTGGAGGTGGGGGAGGACTTCGGTGCAGAGGGAGGTGGGGGTGGAGCGGGAGGCATGGGCGGAGACGTTGAGGGCGGCGATGGTGCGGCCGCGGGAGTTGTGGATCGGGGCGGCGATGGAGCGGAGGCCGAGCTCGAGCTCCTGGTCGACGAGGGCGTAGCCGTCAGTGCGGGCACGCGTGATGACATCGCGCAGCTCGTCGGGCGAGGTGATGGTCCGGTCAGTGAGCGGCTCGGGCTCGACGGACGACAGGTAGGCGGTCAGCTCGTCGTCGGGCAGACCTGCCAGGAGGACCCGGCCCATCGAGGTCGCGTACGCCGGTAGCCGCGCACCGACCCCGAGCGCGACCGTCATGATGCGGCTGGTCGGCACGCGGGCGACGTACACGATGTCCGGCAGGTCGAGGGTCGCGATGGAGCAGGACTCGCGCGTCGTCGCGCTGAGCTCCTCCATGAATGGGCCGGCGAGCTCGCCGAAGTCCAGCGATGACAGGTAGGCCCAGCCGAGCGCGAGCACGCGCGGTGTCAGCGAGAACCGCCGGCCGTCGCTGCTGACGTACCCGAGCTCCACCAGCGTGAGCAGGATCCGCCGCGCCGTTGCAGGCGTGATCCCGACGTCACGCGCCACCTCGCTGAGCGTCAGCGACGGCGCGTCCGCCGAGAACGCGCGGATCACCGCAAGACCGCGCTCCAGGCCTTGCAGGAACGTACCTGTGGACGCCTCACCGGCCATCGGCTAGCCTTTTCGTTGAAAGAAGAATTTTTCGCTCAGCGAAATCGTAGCGGAGCAGCGCATGCCAAGTCCAGTTCCACTCGGCGAAGCGATCGCCGCCCACGTGCACGACGGCGACACCGTGGCGCTCGAAGGCTTCACCCACCTGATCCCGTTCGCGGCCGCCCACGAGATCGCCCGGCAGGGCCGCCGGCACCTGACGCTCGTCCGGATGACGCCCGACCTCATCTACGACCAGCTGATCGGGCTGGGCGTCGCGGACGAGTTGGTGTTCTCGTACGGCGGCAACCCGGGCGTCGGCTCACTCCACCGACTCCGGGACGCGGTCGAGAAGCACTGGCCGCACCGGCTGGTCGTGCACGAGCACAGCCACGCCGGGCTCGCCAACGCGTACGTCGCCGGCGCGGCTCGACTGCCGTTCGCCGTACTGCGGGGATATCGCGGGACGGATCTGGAGGAGCAGCGGGACATCATCAGCCGGGTCACCTGCCCGTTCACGGGTGAGGAACTGGCCGCGGTGAAGGCGGTGAACCCCGACGTCGCCGTCATCCACGCGCAACTGGCGGACCGCGACGGCAACGTCATGCTCTGGGGCATCACCGGCGTCCAGCGTGAGGCCGTACTGGCGGCGAAGCGGGCAATCGTCACCGTCGAAGAGGTCGTGGCCGAGTTCCCGGAGCACACCGGCGCGGTCGTGCTGCCGAACTGGGTGCTGTCGGCCGTCAGCGTCGTACCGGGTGGAGCCTGGCCGTCGTACGCCGCCGGGTACTCCGTTCGCGACAACGACTTCTATCAGCAGTGGGACGCGATCTCCCGGGACCGTACGGCGTTCCTGGAGTGGGCGCGGGCCAATGGACTTCCGGCCGCGCAGGAGGTGGTTGCAAATGCCTGACAGCTGGGACAGCGCCGACATGATGAACGTGGCGGCTGCGCGGGAGTTGCTGGACGGCGACGTCTGCCTGGTGGGGGTCGGGCCGCCCAACCTCGCGGCGAACCTGGCTCGGCGGACGCATGCGCCCAGCTGCCGGCTGGTGTACGAGTCGGGTGCCATCGATGCGAAGCCGCGGCGGTTGCCGTTGTCGATCGGGGACGACGATCTGGCGGCGACGGCGACCGCGGTGGTGTCCGTGCCCGAAATGTTCAACTACTGGGTCGGCGCCGGGCGGATCGACGTCGGATTCCTCGGGGCGGCGCAGATCGACCGGTTCGGGAACATCAACACGACCGTGATCGGCGCGCACGAGAACCCCAAGACCCGGCTGCCGGGCGCGGGTGGTGCGCCGGAGATCGCGGCCGCGGCCGGGCGGGTGATCGTGATCGTGAAGCAGTCGCCGCGGACGTTCGTCGAGCAGGTCGACTTCGTGACGTCCGTCGGCTACGGGCCGACCGGGCGCGAGCGGCAGGCGCCCGGTGCCGGTCCCACGCTGGTCATCACCGATCACGGCGTACTCGAACCGGATCCGGAGACCAACGAGCTCACGCTCACCAGGCTGCATCCGGGGGTGACCGTCGAGCAGGCCCGCGCCGCGACCGGCTGGCCGCTCAAGGTTGCCGACAGCATCAAACAGGTCGATCCCCCGACCGACGTCGAGTTGGCCGCCCTGCGCCGGCTCCGCAACCGGGAGGAGCTCGATGCCTGAGACGGCGGATGGATTTGAGCACACGTTCCTGCCAGGGCGAGTGGTCCTCGGCGCCGGAGCGCTCGACCGAGTGGCCGCTGAGGTCGAGACGCTCGCAGTACGGCGGGTGTTGCTGATCGCCACCCGGTCGGCGCGGGACGCGGCGGACGTGGTCGAGGTCGAGCTGAAGGACCGCTTCGCCGGCCGGATCGACGGGGTCACGCAGCACGTGCCGACCGAGGTCGCCGAGAACGCCCGCGCCAAGGCACGAGAGGTCAACGCCGACGGGGTTGTCGCGATCGGCGGCGGATCGGCGATCGGGCTGGCCAAGGCGATCGCGTTGGCGACCGGAGCACCGATCGTGGCAGTTCCGACGACCTATGCAGGGTCGGAGATGACGCCGGTCTGGGGACTGACGTCGAGCGCAGGTAAAACCACCGGCACGGATCCGAAGGTGCTGCCACGTACCGTCGTCTACGACCCGGTCCTCACTCTGCACCTACCGAAGAACGTCACGGCCGCGAGCACAGCCAACGCGCTCGCCCACTGCGTCGAGGCGGTCTGGACGCCGAAGGCCGACCCGATCACCGAGACGCTCGCGGTCGAAGCAGCCCGCGCACTCACCACCGGACTCCGAGCAGTCCTCCAAGAACCAACCGACGTCGAGGCCCGAAGCAACCTCCTGTACGGCGCCTGCCTGGCCGGCCAGGCGTTCGCGAACTCGGGCTCGGACCTTCACCACAAGCTGTGTCACTACCTCGGCGGCACCTTCAACCTTCCGCACGCCGAGACCCACGCGGTAGTCCTCCCCCAGGTCACCAGAGCCAAGGCGCCGACCGTCCCCAGGGCGAAAGCCCGACTGGAAGAGGCCTTGCAGACAAGCGATCTGGCCACTGGCCTGTTCGACCTGTTCGCCGAGGCCGGTATCCCGACCAGCCTGAAGCAGCTCGGCCTCACCCAGGACCAGGCACAGGATGCCGCCAAGGCCTTCGACGCCGACGACATCGTCACCCGCGCCTGGGAGGGCACCAGGCCTGAAGGAGCAGTCAGATGAGATCCGCCTACATCCTGGACGCGGTCCGCACCCCGGTCGGCAAGCTCGGCGGCGCCCTCGCGTCCGCCCGCCCCGACGACCTCGCCGCCGCCACCCTCAAGGAGCTCGCGGCCCGCAAGCAGCTCGACCCGCAAGAGCTGGACGACATCTTCCTCGGCAACGCGAACGGCGCCGGCGAGGAGAACCGTGACGTCGCGCGCATGGCCGCGCTGCTCGCCGGCTTCCCCACCTCCGTTCCCGGTACGACGGTCAACCGCCTCTGCGGCTCCGGACTCGAAGCGGCGATCCAGGCGGCCCGGGCGATCGAGACGGACGACGCCGACCTGGTGATCGGCGGCGGCGTGGAGTCGATGAGCCGAGCGCCCTGGGTGCTGCCGAAGCCGGACCGCGCGTACCCGCACGGCAGTCTGACGGCCGAGTCGACGTCGCTCGGCTGGCGACTGGTCAACCCGAAGATGCCGAAGGACTGGACGATCTCGCTCGGCGAAGCGACCGAGCGGTTGGCGGAGAAGCACAACATCACCCGCGAAGCGCAGGACGTCTTCGCGCTCGAGAGTCACGAGAAGGCCGCCAAAGCGTGGGCCGCCGGGACCTTCGAGGCCGAGCTCGTGCCCTGGGACCGCCTTGACGTGGCCGGACCGCCGCTGACCAGGGACGAGTCGATCCGCGACGGCGGCACCCCCGAGACGATGGCCAGACTCAAGCCGGCGTTCCGACCCGATGGCACCGTGACTGCCGGCAACGCCTCGACGTTGAACGACGGCGCATCGGCTGTGCTGATCGGCAGTCGGCAAACAGCTGACCGGCTCGGCATCACGCCGATGGCGCGGATCGTCAGCAGGGCGGTCCACGCGGTCGATCCGCAGTACTTCGGGATCGGGCCGGTCGAGGCGTCCAACAAGGCTCTGCGGAAAGCAGGCATCGGCTGGGACGACCTGACGCTGGTCGAGCTCAACGAGGCCTATGCGGCCCAGAGCCTTGCGTGCCTGCAGCAATGGCCCGAGCTGGACCGCGACAAGGTGAACGTGAACGGCGGAGCGATCGCTCTCGGCCATCCGCTCGGCAGTTCCGGCACCCGCATTCTGACCACCCTCGCGCACGAGTTGGTCCGCCGCGGCGGTGGCTTCGGCCTGGCCACGCTGTGCATCGGCGTCGGCCAGGGCCTGGCGATGGTGATCGAAGCGTGAGGAGCAACCAGATGGACCTGCAAGGCGACGACCTGACCGAGGCGGTGGTCGCGAGCTTCGACCAGAGCGTCGATCCGCGCACCAAGACCGTGATGAGCGCGCTGGTGCGGCACCTGCACGCGTTCGCCCGGGAGGTGGAGCTGACCGAGGAGGAGTACTTCACCGCGATCGACTTCCTCACCCGGACCGGCCAGATCTCGACCGGCACCAGACAGGAGTTCGTGCTGCTGGCCGACGTACTCGGGTTGTCGATGCTGACCGTCGGCCTGGAGAACCGCAAGCCGCCGGAGGCCACCCAGTCGACCGTGTTCGGGCCGTTCTTCGTCGAAGGATCGCCGGAGGTCGAGCTCGGCGGCGACATCGCGAACGGCGCCCCCGGACAGCCCTGCCTGGTGAGTGGGCGCGTCCTGAACACCAAGGGCGAGCCGGTCGCCAAGGCGAAGGTGGAGACCTGGCAGGCCGACGAGGAAGGCTTCTACGACGTCCAGAAGGACCTCGACGGACCGCAGAACCGCGGCCACCTGGCGACCGATGCCGACGGCAACTACGCGTTCTGGGCGGTGAAGCCGGTCGCCTACCCGATCCCGGACGACGGCCCGGTCGGCGAGCTGCTCCGGGCCGGCGGCCGCGGGCCGATGCGGCCGGCCCACATCCACTTCATGGTCACCGCCCCCGGGTACGCCCGGCTGATCACCCACGTGTTCGCGGCCGGTGACGAGTACCTCGCGAACGACGCGGTGTTCGGCGTCAAGGACTCGCTGATCGCCGACTTCACCGAGCATCCGGCCGGCTCCCCCGCGCCGGACGGCACGACGCCCGACGAGCCCTACTTCACCGTCCACTACGACTTGGTGCTCGCCACCACCGAGGAGACGCAGTGATCACCACGGATGTCCTGATCGTCGGCAGTGGCCCGGCCGGCGGCGCCGCGTCGCTGTTCCTGTCCACGTACGGCGTCGACAACGTCGTCCTCACCCGGTACGGCTGGACCGCCAACACGCCGCGCGCGCACATCACCAACCAGCGCACGATCGAGCTGATGCGGGACATGGGCATCGAGGACAAGGTGATGGACAACGGCACCGAGCACGCGCTGATGGGTCAGACCGCGTTCTGCACCAGCCTCGCCGGCGAGGAGATCGGCCGGATCCGCACCTGGGGCACGCATCCGCGCCGGCTGGCCGACTACACCGAGGCGAGTCCGACGCTCCCCTGCGACCTGCCGCAGACGCTGTTCGAGCCGATTCTGCTCAGTACTGCGGCCAGCCGGGGAGCCCGACTGCGATTCAACACGGAGTATCTGAGCCTCGAGCAGGACGACGACGGTGTCACTGCGACGGTCCGCGATCGGCTGAGCGACACGACGTACCAGATCCGCGCCAAGTACCTGATCGGCGCGGACGGTGGCCGGAGCAAGGTGGCGCAGGACGTCGGCCTGCCGATGGCCGGCGCGATGGACATCGAGGGCTCGATGAACATCGTCTTCGAGGCCGACCTGTCCAGGTACGTCGCCCATCGCCCGAGCGTCCTGTACTGGGTGCTGCAACCGGGCGCGCAGATCGGCGGGATCGGCGCCGGGCTGATCCGGATGGTCCGGCCGTGGAACGAGTGGCTGATCGTCTGGGGGTACGACATCAACCAGCCGGCGCCCGTGGTCGACGAAGCGATGGCGACCGAGATCGTGCACAACCTGGTCGGCGACGACACCATCGACGTGAAGCTGAAGAGCACGTCGGTCTGGAGCGTCAACCACATGTACGCTGAGCAGGCGACGGTCGGCCGGGTGTTCTGCATGGGTGACGCGATCCACCGGCACCCGCCGAGCAACGGCCTCGGCTCGAACACCTCGATCCAGGACGCGTACAACCTGGCCTGGAAGCTCTCGCTGGTGCTCAAGGGGCACGCCTCACCGGGCCTGCTGACGACGTACGACGAGGAACGCGTGCCGATCGCCCGGCAGATCGTGGAGCGGGCGAACAAGAGCCGCACCCAGTTCGGCCAGATCTTCCGGGCCCTCGGGATGACGCCGGACGCGCCGGCCGGGCGGACGATCGAGTCTCGCAAGGACGACACCCCGGAGGGCGCCGCCCAGCGCGAGGAGCTGCGGACGGCGATCGAGCTGAAGGACTACGAGTTCAACGCCCACGGGGTCGAGCTCGGCCAGCGGTATCGGTCGGCTGCGGTGATCGCCGACGGTACGGCGGAACCGTCGTACGAGCGTGATCCGGAGCTGTACTACCACCCGACGACCTGGCCGGGCGCCCGGATTCCGCACTGCTGGCTGACCCGCGGCTCGGAGACCGTGAGCACCCTCGACGTCGTCGGCAAGGGCCGGTTCACGCTGCTCACCGGGATCGGCGGCGGCGCGTGGGTGAAAGCGGCACAGTCCGTCTCGGAGCGCCTCGGCGTACCGATCGAGCCGTTCGTGGTCGGCCCGGGTCACGAGTTGGACGACCTGTACGGCGACTGGGCCCGGGCGCGGGAGATCCCGGACGAGGGCTGTCTCCTGGTCCGCCCGGACGCGCACATCGCCTACCGCGCGTTCGACCTCCCCGAGGACGCCACCGACGTACTCGAACAGGTGATGAACACACTGCTAGGCGGCCTAGGCCGCTGAGGTTGCTTGGGCCTCCCGGAGGATTCGGTCGAGGATCGCCGCGATCTCGGCGGTCTCGGCGTCGAGCAGGGTGATCAGGGCCACCCGCGAGGTTTCCGTGCGCGCCTCCAGCGCCGCTGCGCTCAGGGCGCGCACGGTCCCGAGCTCATGGATCAGTTCGTCCCACAGAGAACTCATCAACTACCCCCTTTTCCCGTCACAAACCCAGTACGGCATGCACGATGCACGCCGCCCCGCCCGAGTTGGGGCTGACTTTGGTCGAGAAGCCTCACTTCCACCTCAACAACGTGGAACGAGCCGCCGGGATTACGGCTTCTGGTCGAAGGTGTGGCGGCGGATCCAGGCGTGCAGGGCGATCGCGGCGGCGGCACTGGCATTGATGGAGCGGGTGGAGCCGAACTGGGCGATGGACAGTACGGCGCTGCAGATCGCGTGCGCCTCGTCCGTCAGCCCCGGGCCTTCCTGGCCGAACAGCAGGATGCAGGCCGCCGGGAGCTCGTAGGTCTCCAGCGGGACCGAGCCGGGCAGGTTGTCGATGCCGATCACGGGCAGCCGATGCTCGGCGGCGTACGACGCGAGGTCCCCGAGGCGCGGGTGGTGCCTGACGTGCTGGTAGCGGTCGGTGACCATCGCGCCGCGGCGGTTCCACTTGCGGTTGCCGACAATATGGACCTCGGCGGCCAGGAAGGCGTTCGCAGTCCGGACGACCGAGCCGATGTTCAGGTCGTGCTGCCAGTTCTCGATCGCGACGTGGAACGGATTCCGCTGCGTGTCCAGGTCCGCGACGATCGCCTCGAGCGTCCAGTACCGGTACTTGTCGACCACGTTCCGTCGATCGCCGTGTGCGAGCAGTTCCGGGTCGAACCGTGGATCGTCAGGCAGATCGCCCTGCCACGGGCCCACGCCGACCTCGTTCGGGCCGACCATGTCGGATACCTTCCCCGCCCCACCGCCCCGGTCGTCTGCACCGATCAGGTCCCGCTTTGAGTCTCCAGGAAGCTCATGCACAGGTTGGGACGCTACCCTGTCCGCGTGCTTTCTCTTGTCGCGATGCTGATGCCGAACTGGATGGACCCGGAGTACCTGCTGACCTGGCTGGGTGACTGGTCCCTCTGGGGCACGGCTGCGGTCGTGTTCATCGAGTGCGGGTTGCTGTTCCCGATCCTGCCCGGTGACTCGCTGCTGTTCGCCGTCGGCCTGTTCATCGCGCACGGCACGATCGACGTGCCGCTGTGGCTGGCCTGCGTGATCCTGACCGTCGCGGCCTTCCTCGGCAACGTGTCCGGCTACTACATCGGCCGGGTGCTCGGCACCACGCTGTTCACCAACCCGAACGCGCGGTTCCTGAAGCCGAAGTACATCGAGGAGACGCACGCGTTCTTCGAGAAGTACGGCCCGCGGGCGCTGGTGCTGGCCCGGTTCGTCCCGATCGTGCGCACCTTCATCACGGTCGTGGCCGGCGCCGGCAAGATGGACCCGCGGAAGTTCTTCGTCTGGACCGGCGTCGGCGCCGTCCTCTGGGCCACCGGCCTGACCCTGCTCGGCCACGCCCTCGGCCAGGTCAAGTTCATCCACGAGCACCTCGAGTCGGCGATCCTGCTGATCGTCCTGGTCTCCGTGGTCCCGATGTTCGTCGAGTGGTTCCTCGCCAAGCGCCGCGCCCGCAACGCCCCCGCCGAGCCGGCCGCCGACGCCCCCAAGCACGCGGCGAACAACGTCAGCGAGTGATCTCGCGCCACCGCGCCAGACACAACTCCAGCGGCACCGACGGCACTCCCTGGCCAAGCGCCTCGAACGGCTCTCCGGCCAGTAGCCGCTGGACGTCGTCCGGCCTGATCCGGGCGTGCTTGCTGACGAACTGCCGCTCGGACACGTCGATCCGTACGTCGAGCTCCCTCAGCTGAGCCTGGATCCGCGAGACGCCGTAGAACTCGGGCTTCGCGCCCTTCTCCAGCCAGCGCCCGTACCCGAGCACCGTGGTCTCGATGGGCACCTCGCGCATGGCAGCGCTGACCAGGCCGAGCTCCTCGCGCAGCTCGCGCTCCATCCCGGCCGCCACAACGTCGGTCAGCCGATCGCGACCC
This sequence comes from Kribbella sp. NPDC050820, assembly GCF_040653975.1. Taxonomy (NCBI): domain Bacteria; kingdom Bacillati; phylum Actinomycetota; class Actinomycetes; order Propionibacteriales; family Kribbellaceae; genus Kribbella; species Kribbella sp. NPDC050820. The sequence continues at coordinate 380,180 of NZ_JBFAHB010000001.1, read as the reverse complement.
TCGACGTCCAGCGGCTCCAGGCTCCCGGAACCGCTCGGGGCGACCAGGCCCGCGGACGATCGCGACCCGACGCCCTGGTGCACCAGCACCATCCAGCCGTCCGAGGTCAGCGCGACCGTGGAGACACCGACCTGGTTGCCGAGCTCCGTCGCGGTCAGCGGGATCAGCCGGCCGTCGTCGGCGATCAGGTGCCGGGTGATGTCCGCGACGGACCGCCCGAGCCGCCGGCTCATCCACTGGTGCCCGGCCAGGTAGTTCGACGCCATCATGTCGAAGTACCGGACCGGCTGCAGGTGGACGGCGCCGCCGGCCGGATCGGGATCCTCGCCGAGGCCGATGTTCAGTCCGTCGAACGGCGGAGCCGCCGTACGCGACCGCTGGGACCGGGCCAGCGCGATCACGGCCGGCTTGATCGCCGCCAGGTCGGGCGGAAGCGAGTACTGCCGCGGATCGAGCACGACCGGCCGGTCCAGGCTGCGGTCGACCGACGGGCTGGTGACCACGCGACCCTGCGAACAACGGACCAGCTGCCAGTCACCTTGCAGGACGACGTCCGGAATCGGCTGGTCGATCGTGTACAGGTCGTTGAGCTCCTTGCGTACGTCGATCCAGTCGCTGACCAGCGGGATCAGACCCAGCACGGCCAGCACGATCGCGATCACGCCGGTCCCGAGGCTGTCGACGCCCAGCGCAAGCACACCGGCCAACGACAACGCCGTACCGGCCATCACCGCCCAGTTCTTCGCCAGCAGCAGTCGCGCCCAGCCCCACGAGGCCGAGAACCGATGCCGCAACCACAGTCGCGTCCCGTGCCGGATCGGCTGAACCGGAGCAGAACCGGCCGTCTCGATGTCTCCCACGAGGCGCAATTATCAGGGCTGTCAGTGCGCGAAGGGGAAGTGGGGGTGGGACCAGACCCAGTCGGTGGTGAGGGTGGTCAAGAGGGCTACTTCGACTGCGGGGCGGAGGAGGGGGCCTACCACCTGGCCGGAGTCGAGTGAGCAGGCCACTCGGATCCGGTCTGCCGCCTGGTACCAGACCAGCGCCCCCCGTGGCGCCGCGCCCTCTTCGAGGAGGGCATGGTGGCCGAGCCAGCGCACCGCGTCGGCGGGATCGTGCCAGCCGCTGTCCTGGGCGTAGCCGAAGGCCATCCGCTGGAACTTGAGCGGCCAGTCCTGCCAGGCCGTCGATCCCACCCGCTCCAGCTGCCAGTTCAGTGCGGCCTCGGTGTCCCGCGGGTTCGCCACCCGCCGTTCCACGACAACCTCCCCCCAGGCCATAGCCAAGTTCCTTCCCCCGCGCCCCCGAACCCGCCGGCCTGTGTTGCCGTGGTGGGACAGATCCTGGTCGACGGGGATACACCCGCCGTACATTCAGCCGGCCGCGGTTGTGGTGTCGAAGGTGGCGAGCTCGCGCCGGCACTCGGCGGCGCGGATGTCGTTGCCGGCCTGCTGCCAGACCCGTGCGGCCCGGTCGAGCGTACGGCGGGCTGCGTCGAGGTTGCCCGTGGACAGGTACAGCTGCCCGAGGTGCTGCGCCGCCTGGCCCTCGACGCTGCGGTCGCCGAGCCGATGCCCGATGTCGATCGAGTCGAGCAGCATCTTCCGCGCGGCCGCCACCTCACCGCGTTCCATGAGCGTCTGCCCGAGGTCGGCCCGGGTGTACGCGGCGCAGTGGTCGTCGCCCATGCCGTTGAAGATCTTCAGCGCCACCCGCAGTTGCCGGACGGCCTCGTCGTACTTGCCCTGGCGCGCCCGCACTGCCGCGATCCGACGCCGTACCTTGGCCTCGCGGTGGCTGTCGACCCGTCGTACGGCGATCAGGAAAGCCTGGGCCAGGTAGCGCCCGGCCGTCACGGTGTCGTCGCGGGCCAGCCAGATGTTCGCGATCGCGGTCCGGGCCAGGGCTTCGGCGTTCGCGTTGCCGACCTCGACGAACGCCTCGACCGCGCTCTCGTACTGCGTGAGCGCTTCGTCCCGCCGGCCGCGTTCGCGCAGCCAGGTCCCGAGGCCGACCTTCGCGATGCCCTCGCCGAGCCGGTCGCCGACCTCGGTGGACAGCTGCGCGGCCCTATCGAGGTGTTGCCAGGCGGTGTCCCAGTCGTCCTGGTACAGCGCGAGCTGGCCGAGGTTGCGGTGCATGATCGACTCGCCTCGCCGGTCCCCGCAGGCGCTCGCGCTGAGCAGACCCTGCTGGTGCGACCCGTTCCAGTCGTCGAAGCCGGCCCGCATGTCCAGGTACGGCGCCCATGCCGAGGCGATCCGCCACGCCTGGTCGTGCAACCCGTTCTGCGCGGCCGCCCGGATCGCCGGCACGAACGTGCTGCGCTCGCTGTCGAACCACGCGATCGCGTCGGTCTCGGTGAACGGCGACGGGTCCGGTCCGGTCACCGGCCCGGTGTGCTCCAGGACGCCGAAGTACACGAAGGCGAGCGCGGCGTTGGCCCGGCGGATCTTGTTCAGGATCGCGTCCAGCACGGTCGTGACGTCCCGGACTGCCTGCGCCTTCTGCTCCTCGTCACCGACCCCGATCGCGTGCAGCCGGAGCAGGTCGTGGACCCGGTAGCGCGCCGTACCGCGGTGGTCGACCGAGCTGATCCGGACCAGGTTGACCTCGATCAGCCGGTCCAGACTGCGCCGTACGGCGGCCTCCGACGCGACCGCCTCGAGCGCACGAGCCGAGAACACCCCGACCGCGAAGTGGCCGATCAGCCGGTAGAGCCGGGCCTCCCCCGGGTTCAGCGCGTCGTAGCTGAGATCCGCACTGGTCCGTACGGCGAGCTCGCCGATGCTGAGCTCGTCGAGCCGGGACGTCTCGTCGCGCAACCGCCGGGCCAGCTCACGCGGACTCAGGTCCGGTCGCTGAGCCAGCCGGCTGCCGACGATCCGGATCGCCAGCGGCAGGTTCGCGCAGGCAGCCAGGATCTCCTCGGCCGCGGGCGACGTCCGGTCGACGCGGCCGGCGCCGGCCACCAGGTCGAGCAGCGCGGCCGCCTCGGCGTCGTCGAACGTGTCCAGCGGCATGCTGTCCGCACCGGCCAGGTCCATCAGCCGGTTCCGGCTGGTGACGACGACCGCGGACGCGCCGGTACCGGGCATCAGCGGCGTCACCTGACTCGCCGTGGCAACGTCGTCGAGGATGATCAGCACCCGGCGGCTGGCCAGCTCGGACCGCAGCATCGCCGACCGCCGCTCGGGGTCGGTGGGGATCGCGTAATCGGGCAGGTTGAGGCTGAGCAGCAGATCGGTGAGCGCTGCCGCCGGATCCCGCGGCTGCGTCGCGCCGTGCATGTCCAGGTAGATCTGCCCGTCCGGGAAGTACTCCCGGACCAGATGGCCGAGCCGAACGGCCAACGAGGTCTTCCCGGTCCCGGGAGCACCAGAGATGACCGCAATCGGCGGACGGACCGGGTCACGGCCACAGACCAGGTCGCGCAGCTGGTCCAGCTGGTCCTGGCGACCACTGAAGTCGGGCAGGTCGAGCGGGAGCTGACTCGGCGGTCGCTGCGGGTCGGTCAGCTCCGGCGCCGCCATCGGGCCTGGCTGTGTGGCGTCCGGCTGGCCGCGTTCCGTCGTACGCGCGGCTGGGATGCCGGGGTTGGGCCAGTTGGCGGAGCGGCCGTTCTGGGCGCGGGCACCGGCGGCCTCGAGCTCCGGACCGGGCTTGATGTCGAGCTCGTCCGCGAGAGTCTGCAGAGCCTTGGCGTACGCCGCCCGCGCTTCACCGACCCGTCCTGCGGCCAGGAGCGCGTCGACGAGTCGCCGCCAGAGTTGCTCGTCATACGGGTCGTCTGTGAGGCGTGCGCTGAGCAGGACGGCCGCACCACTCGCGTCGCCAAGCTCCAGGCGCAGATCCAGGAGCGAGTCGACCAGACCGCGGTGCTGCGCCTCCAGACGGGCCAGCGAGCCCTCCCACGCGGCCGGAATCGACAGGTCCTCGAGTGGACGGCCACGCCAGAGCGCGTAGGCCCGCGACAGCACCTGCATGGCCTGGCGGCCCTCACCGGCGTCGCGGAGGTGACCGCCCTCGGCCAGCAGCGACTCGAACAGGCTGGCGTCGAGCTCGTCGACACCGACCTCGATGCTGTAGCCGGCGGCCGACGTGTCGATCGGGGCGGGCAGCCCGGCATCCTGCAGGACACCACGCAGCGCCCGGACGTAGGTGCGGATGTTCGCCGTCGCAGAGCGCGGCGGAGTGTTCTCCCAGAGCGCGTCGGCGATCAGATCGGTCGAGACGAACCGGTTAGGGTGCAGCAGCAACGTTGCCAGCAGTTGCCGCGGCTTGGCCGCCCGGAGCGGCTGGCCCTGGACGTGGACGAGGCGCAGAGGTCCGAGGATTCCGTACCTCAGACTGTCCACTCGCCTGCCCTCTCCGCTCGAACCGGCCCATTTTGGCATCCCGCCGTACCCGCCGGAAAGGCCGATGTACGCCGGATGTATCTCAGTGCGGCACTGTTGACACAGGTACCGGGGGGAGGGCAGGCCCGGGTGTGACGACTGACCGCCGTCGCTCCCGGGTCCGGCACTGGGCGAGAGTTCGGGTTCGGGGGACCCGGACCACGGGGAACCGGTGCCTACCGGTCACCGGTGAACGGCGGCTGTCCGTCCTGCGGCGCGGGGGAACCCGCAGGCGGGCCGCCCACCGGTGGCTGGCCCTGGTACCCCGGCTGGCCCTGGTACCCCGGCTGGCCCGGCTGCTCGTAGCCCGGGAACTGCGGCTGCGCCTGGTAGTTGCCCTGGTCACCCGGAATCTGCGGGTGGATCTGGCCGGACGACTGCGGCCCTGGCTGCATCTGCGGCGGCGCCTGCTCACCGGCGACCGAGCCGATGGTGCCGAACGAGACCTGCGGGACCGAGCGCACCTGCTCGTCCTTGACCTCGAAGTAGCCGGCCTTCTCGAACTTGAAGCCGTTCGCGATCAGGTTCGACGGGAACGCCTCGACCCGGGTGTTGTAGTCGCCCACGTTGGCGTTGAAGAACCGCCGGCCGGCCGCGATCCGGTCCTCGGTGTCGGTCAGCTCGCGCTGCAGGTTGAGGAAGTTCTGGTTCGACTGCAGCTGCGGGTAGGCCTCGACCGAGACCATCAGCTGACGCAGCGCACCGGACAGCTCGCTCTCCGCCGCAGCCCGCTGCTCCGGCGGCGCGCCCTGCACGTTCACCGCCTGGGTGCGCAGCCGGGCGACCTCCTCGAACACGTGCCGCTCGTGCGCGGCGTACGCCCGGACCGTCTCGACCAGGTTCGGGATCAGGTCGTAGCGCCGGTGCAGCTCGACGTCGATCTGCCGCCAGGACTCCTGGATCAGGTTCCGCTGCTTGACGAACCGGTTGTACGACACGATCAGCGCGAGTCCCACAATCACGACGACCGCAACGATCGCGATGATGACGAAGGTCAGCATTCCCCTGCTCCCGAGTGTTGGCGATGCACAGGAGCGACTCTACGGCTGATCCGTGTCAGGAAGAGGGCGTCGCAGGGTTCTCAGACGCCCTCTATGTCTGCGGCGGCTGCGGAGCGCGCGGGTCCACGCCGGCGTAGTCGCGCCAGACGTACGGCGGGACCTGCTCGAGAACCTGCTGCAGCAGCGACAGCCGGTTCATCACCTCGGCCGGGTTGTGCGCGCCCTGGTCCCAGCCGACCAGGGAGTTGCCCTCCACCCGCCAGCCGATCTCGCCGCGGGCCAGCAGCAGCTCCATCATCCGCGGTGTCACCACCGCGTGCCCGAACCGCTCGTCGTCCGCCTTCACCCGGAACGCCCGGTTGAACTGGTCGCTCTCGAACTGGATGTCGCGGAACCCGAACGCGTTCGCCACCGCCCCGCCGAAGATCCCCTCGTGGGTGACCTCCAGGTGCGGCAGCACACCGGGCAGCTGGAGCACGACGACGCCGAACTTGTGCGTCGTCGTACGGCGATGGCCCTTCGAGTTCCTGGTGTGGGTCTGGTAGCTGTAGTCGAAGGCAACCATCTGGTGCCCGTTGAAGGCGCCGGACAGCACGTTCGTCGCGCGCCGGTTGTCACCGGCCTGGAACGGCGTGCCCGCCCACTGGTTGGCCAGCCCGTTGTTGGCCGGCACGTACGACCAGCCGTTCTGGCCGGCGAACGCGGCGAACTGCTCGCGGCGCTTCTTCGCCGCCATGTAGTTGAAGTAGAAGATCCCGGCACCGACGACGACGGCGATCAGGATCATCACGACCGGGTTGAGCTCCATCAGAGACCCAGGTCCTCGAGGCCGAACACCGAGCGGTACTCCAGGCCTTCCGACTCCACCTTCTCCTGCGCCCCGGTCGCCCGGTCCACGATCACCGCGACCGCGACCACCTCGGCGCCGGCCTCCCGCAGCGCCTCGACCGCAGTCAGCACCGAGCCGCCGGTGGTGGAGGTGTCCTCGACCGCGAGCACCCGGCGGCCCTTCACGTCCGGCCCTTCGATCCGCCGCTGCAGGCCGTGCGTCTTCTCGGCCTTGCGTACGACGAACGCGTCCAGGCGACGGCCCGTCTGGGCGGCCGCGTGCAGCATCGACATCGCGACCGGGTCGGCGCCGAGGGTCAGTCCGCCGACCGCGTCGTACTCGAGATCCTCGGTCAGCTCGAGCATCGCCGGGCCGATCAGCGGGGCCGCGGCGGCGTCCAGCGTGATCCGGCGCAGGTCGACGTAGTAGTCGGCTTCCTTCCCCGACGCCAAGGTCACCTTGCCGTGCACGACGGCCTTGGATTTCACCTGCTCCAGCAGCGCGTCCCGGTCGTAGCTCATGGCGCACAAGCCTAGATCACGGGGCAGTTCAGGCCTTCTTGCTCCCCGCATGGCGACAAGTATGCAGTTGAACTGCAAAGGCTGTGTACGACGTGTCGATGGACGCCGGTGGTTGCCCGGGACGACGATGTGGACGATCGTCGAAGGTGGAGGTGTGCCGTGAAGGCACTCGTGAAGGCCGAGGCCAAGCCCGGCCTGTGGTTGCAGGACGTGCCCGAGCCCAAGATCGAGGCCGACGAGGTGCTGATCAAGGTGCTCCGCACCGGGTTGTGCGGCACCGACCTGCACATCCAGAGCTGGGACCACTGGGCGCAGAAGAACGTGCCGGTGCCGATGGTGACCGGGCACGAGTTCGTCGGCGAGGTGGTCGAGATCGGCGTCGGTGTCCGCGACGTCGCTATCGGTGACCTGGTGAGCGGCGAGGGTCACCTGGTCTGCGGCCGCTGCCGCAACTGCCGGGCCGGCCGCCGCCACCTGTGCATCAAGACCCGCGGCCTCGGTGTGCACATCCCAGGCGCCTTCGCCGAGTACGTCGCTCTGCCCGCGAGCAACGCATGGGTGCACAAGGACCCGGTCGATCTGGATGTCGCCGCGATCTTCGACCCGTTCGGCAACGCCGTACACACCGCACTGTCGTTCCCGCTGGTCGGCGAGGACGTGCTGATCACCGGCGCCGGGCCGATCGGCGTGATGGCCGCCGCGGTCGCGCTGCACGCCGGCGCGCGCAACGTGGTGATCACCGACCTGTCGGAGTACCGGCTGGACCTGGCCCGCAAGATCGGCGTCACCCGCGCGGTCAACGTCGGCGAGGAGTCGATCGCCGACGCGCAGCAGGCCCTCGGCATGCGGGAGGGGTTCGACGTCGGGATGGAGATGTCCGGGCAGCCGGCCGCGCTGCGGGACATGCTCGCGAACATGACGCACGGCGGCCGGATCGCGATGCTCGGGCTGCCGTCGGACGAGATCGCGATCGACTGGAGCACGGTGGTGCTCAACATGCTGACCATCAAGGGCATCTACGGCCGGGAGATGTTCGAGACCTGGTACTCGATGTCGGTGATGCTGGAACGCGGCCTGGACCTGACCCCGGTGATCACCCACCGGTTCGGGTACGGCGACTTCGAGCACGCCTTCGAGGTCGCCCGGCAGGGGCAGTGCGGCAAGGTGATCATGGACTGGACTCGCGACACGTTGGAGGAGAAGCACTGATGTTCGGGCGGATGCGGGACGACCTGACGACGACCATCGGCGAGATCCGGGACGCCGGGCTGTACAAGTCCGAGCGGGTGATCACGTCACCGCAGCAGTCGCTGATCTCCGTTGCCACCGGCAATGAGGTACTGAACTTCTGCGCGAACAACTACCTCGGGCTGGCCGACCACCCCGAGGTGATCGCGGCTGCCCGGGCCGCCCTGGACCAGTGGGGCTTCGGGATGGCGTCGGTGCGGTTCATCTGCGGCACGCAGCAGATCCACAAGGACCTGGAAGGTGCCCTGAGCAACTTCCTCGGCAGTGAGGACACGATCCTCTACAGCTCCTGCTTCGACGCCAACGGCGGCCTGTTCGAAACGCTGCTCGGCGCCGAGGACGCGGTCATCTCCGACGAGCTGAACCACGCCAGCATCATCGACGGCATCCGGCTGTCCAAGGCGAAGCGCTACCGCTACAAGAACCGCGACATGGCCGACCTTGAGGCCCAGCTCAAGGACGCCGCCGACGCCCGCTACCGGCTGATCGCCACCGACGGCGTCTTCTCGATGGACGGGTACGTCGCCCCGCTCGACGAGATCTGCGACCTGGCCGAACGGTACGACGCCCTGGTCATGGTCGACGACTCGCACGCGGTCGGCTTCGTCGGCCCCGACGGCGCCGGCACCCCGTCGCTCTTCGGCGTCAAGGACCGCGTCGACGTCATCACCGGAACCCTCGGCAAGGCCCTCGGCGGCGCCTCCGGCGGCTACGTCTCCGGCCGCCGCGAGATCGTCGAGCTGCTCCGCCAGCGCTCCCGCCCCTACCTGTTCTCGAACTCCCTGGCCCCGTCGGTGACCGCCGCGTCCCTGAAGGCCCTCGAGCTCATCGGCGGTTCCAGCGACCTGCGCGACAAGCTCACCGCCAACACCAAGCTGTTCCGCACCAAGATGACCGAAGCCGGCTTCGACGTACTCCCCGGCGACCACCCCATCTCCCCCGTCATGATCGGCGACGCCGCCGAAGCCGGCCGCCTGGCTGACAAGCTGCTGGAGCTCGGCGTCTACGTGATCGGCTTCTCCTACCCCGTCGTACCGCACGGCAAGGCCCGGATCCGCGTCCAGCTCTCGGCCGCCCACTCCACCGAAGACGTCGAGCGCGCCATCGCCGCCTTCATCGAGGCCCGCGCGGCGCTCGCCGGGTAGACGTCACGCCAACGGGTCCGGTACTCCGAGGACCTGCTCGAGCTGGGCCGCGACCGCATCCAGGTCCTGGCCGATCGTGTCCGGGCTGCCGGATTCCAGCAGGCGCCGGATATCGGCCCGTGCCGCACGTACGGCGTCGCGCAGGGCGAGCGCCCGTTGTTGCGCGGACTCGTCCGGGGCCGTCGGCTCCAGAGCGGTCAGACGATCCTCGAGCGCGGTGATCCGGCTCTCCGTGATGTTCCAGCCGCCGGCGGCTTCTTCCGGCGACGGCTGCGAGCGGAGTTCCGGGATGAGCACGCGCGCGAACCATGCCACCTCTTCCTCGGCGGACGCGAGATCGGCTCGCCAGTCCCGGCGGTGGCTCGCCCTGACGAGAAGCGGAACGCCGACGGCGAGTGCGACCAGGATCGCCCCCAGCGTCCACCACAACCAGGTGGGTGTGCCGTCCGCCTCGGCCGACGTGGGCTGGACCGACGGCGAACTGGTCGGAGGCGGGCCTACCGGGGTTGCCGCCTCAGTCGGAGCGATGGTCTGCTCGGGATCCGAGGTCGGTTCCTGCGCAGGCTGCGTCGGCGACGGGGCCGCCTCGGTGCGGCTCGGTGGTGGCGCAGGCTGGGTCGGCGAGGGGGCTGCCTGGGGTACCGAAGACCGGGGGGACTCCGGTTCGGAGGTGGCCGTGGTCTCCTCGCGTTCCGGCGACCGGGTGCGCTCCGGCTCGGAAGTGGTCGTGGTCTCCTCGCGTTCCGGTTCGGAGGTGGCCGTGGTCTCCTCGCGTTCGGGCGACCGGGTGCGGGTGGGTTCGGCGGTGGCCGTCTCCTCGCGGTCCGGTGAGCGGGTGGGGTCCGGGAGCGTCGCCGTCGGCGACGCCACCGATCGCGTCGACGTCGGAGCCGGCCGGTCGGCCGATCCGGTGTCTCCGCAGGATCCGAGCAGCAGGACGGCCACCGCCAGACCAGCTGCTCGCACCATCAGCGGCACCGGAACGGCCTCCGTTCCCTGGTCACCCTCTGGCGCGTACTACTTGCCGTCTTCACTGCCGTCGCCGCCCGCGGCGCGGGCGTCGCGCTCGATCTCGGCGGTGTCGGCCTTCAGTTGCTTCGCCTCGGTCTTCTTCGCACGCTTCATCGCCCGCTCGACCTTGGCGCCCATGTCCGAGACGCCGACGACCACGAGCCCCGCTTGGCCGGCGTCGAGATGCTCGCCGAGCTCCTTGAGGTCGCCGCGGCTCATGCCCGCCGCCGCATGGCCTGCCACCGACCCCAGGACCGCACCGCCGGCCGTCGTGGCCGCGAGCAGTCCACCGCCGATCGCTGCGAACGGGAACAGCGCCACGACCAACCCGGTCGCCAGCCCTACGCCACCGCCGAGCACCCCTCCGGCCCGGGTGGGTGTCTCGTGCTTGCGGGCGATCTTCACCTTGCCGTCATCACGTCGCTCGATGACGGCCGCGTCGTACGCGTCGATCAGTCCGGCATCGGTGTGCAGCTTCTTGACGACCTCGTAGTCCGCTTCCGCGTCGCGCAGATCGTCGTAGACCCCGACGTAGGCGATAAATGTGTCGATCGCCATCTGAGTTTCCCCCTTGTCGGCTCGTCCTGTCCGAACGAACATCGCACCTCGGCCGCGCCCCGGCCTCATCCACCTGGGGCGATATTCGGACGCTCCGTCTAAGGTGATCCCGGTTCGTCCGGGTGAGGGAGCGTCATGCGTCGGGTGCTGGTTGCTGCTGGGGTTGTGGTGTTGTTGTGCGTCGCGGGCTGTGGTGAGGACCAGCCAGTTGCGGCTACGTCGTCGAGCGCGCCGAGTGTGGTGACGCCTACTGCGGTGCCGAGTGCTCCGGTGGCGAGTACTCCGCCGGCGACGGCCAAGCCTGCACGGTTGACGGTCGCCGCGGCAGGAGAGCGGTACCTGGCGGTGACTCGGCCGTACAACGTGGCGTTGGAGCGGTTCGAGAAGGCCGCCAACAGTGGGGCGTCGGTGGCGACGCTGCAGGCGCGGGCGCGGGCTGTTGCGGCGGCGAATCTCGCGGAGTCCAAGGCGCTGCGGTCGATCGCTTGGCCGACCAAGGTGTCGGCCCAGATCCAGGCGCTCGCGCGTGCCGACGCAGCCGCCCGGCCGCACTGGCTGCGGGTGGCGGCGGCGGACAGCCTCTCGGAGATGGCCCGCAACGTGAAGCTCGCCTCTGCGGAGAGCGGCAAGGCGCCGGCCGCCGAGATCCGCCGGCTCCTCGGCCTGCCGAAGTACGACGAGAAGGACTACAGCTGACTTTGTCGGTGCTGCCGGGCAGGATTCCTGCATGGCGGTTCTGAGTGCGAAGGCAGTCAATCGGGCGACGCTTGCGCGGCAGCTGTTGGCGGAGCGGTCCGACGTGTCCGCGGCCGAGGCTGTCGGGCGGCTGGTGGGGATGCAGGGGCAGGAGCCCAAGCATCCGTACGTCGGGTTGTGGTCCCGGGTCGACGGGTTCGCCGAGGAGGACCTGGATCGGGCGGTCGAGGATCGCTCAGTGGTGCGAGCGACGTTGTTCCGCGGCACGCTGCATCTGGTGACCGCCGAGGACTACCTGCGGTTCAGGACCACCCTGGCGCCGGTGCTCGAGGCGGGGTTGAAGATGCTCAAGGAGCGCGGCGAAGGGCTCGAGCCGGACAAGGTCGTGAAGGCCGCGCGGAAGTTGCTGGCCAAGGAGCCGCTGACGTTCACCGAGGTGCGGGACGCGTTGCAGAAGGAGTTCCCGGCGGTGAACGAGCGGGCGCTCGGGTTCTGCACGCGGATGATGGTGCCGCTGGTGATCCACCCGACCGGCACCCGCTGGAGCTGGCCCGCGAACGCGCGCTTCACCCCGGCCGAGGAGTGGATCGGCGGGAAGCTGCACCCGAAGCCCGAGGCGGAGGAGCTCGTCGTCCGCTACCTGGAGGCGTTCGGCCCGGCGACACCCGCGGACTTCCAGACCTGGTCCGGCCTGCCGAAGGCGAAGCCGCTGTTCGACGGCCTCGAGCTCGAGGAGTTAACCGACGAGGCCGGCAAGACGCTGTACGACGTACCGGACGGGCCGCGGCCGGATCCCGACACGCCGGCGCCGGTCCGGTTCCTCCCGGAGTTCGACAACCTGCTGCTCGCGCACGCCAAGCGGGAGCGGATCATCGCCGACGAGCACAAGCCGGCGGTGTTCACCAAGAACCTCCGGGTCAAGGCGACGTACACCGTGGACGGCCTGGTCGCGGGCCTGTGGACGGCCGTGGCGAAGCGTGGTGCGGCGACTCTCACGCTCACGCCGTTCGGGCGGACGACGAAGAAGACGCTGGCCGAGCTGGAGCGCGAGGGAGCAGGGCTGCTGCGGTTCCTGGAGCCGGATGCGAAGACCCATGAGGTGGTTACGGCCGGTTGATGAGGTAGTTGTCACACGTCGGATGACTGGGCCGGAACCCCTCGGCCCGGTGGAATGGACAGATGAGCACAGTCCCCACCACCACCCTGGACAACGGCGTCGAGATCCCGCAGCTGGGCCTGGGGGTCTGGCAGATCGAGGACGACCTCGTCACCGACGTCGTGTCCGCCGCGTTCGAGACCGGCTACCGGCACATCGACACGGCCGCGATCTACGGCAACGAGGCCGGCGTCGGGCGGGCGATCGCCGCGTCCGGCCTGCCCCGCGACGACCTCTTCATCACCACCAAGCTGTGGAACAGCGACCAGGGCTACGACACCACCCTGGCGGCGTTCGACAAGAGCCTGGAGCGGCTCGGCCTCGAGTACGTCGACCTGTACCTGATCCACTGGCAGTCGCTGAAGAAGGACAAGTACGTCGACACCTGGAAGGCGTTCGAGCAGCTGTACGCCGACAAGCGGATCCGCGCGATCGGGGTGTCGAACTTCCACGAGCCGGCGCTGCGGCGGCTGTTCGAGGAGACCACGATCCGGCCGGCGGTGAACCAGATCGAGCTGCACCCGGCGCTGCCGCAGGACGAGCTACGCGCGTTCAACGCGGAGAACGACATCGTCACGCAGGCCTGGAGCCCGCTCGCGCAGGGCGAGTTGCTCGGTCAGCCGGCCCTGAAGACGCTGGCCGACAAGCACGGCAAGACGCCGGCCCAGGTCGTCATCCGCTGGCACCTGCAGCTCGGCAACGTGGTGATCCCGAAGTCGAAGACGCCGAGCCGGATCCAGGAGAACTTCGAGGTCTTCGACTTCCAGCTCGACAACGACGACATGGCCGCGATCGCCGACCTCGAGACCGGCGTCCGCACCGGCGGCGACCCGGACACCTTCGGCTGAGGCGTGCCCGAGGCGAGCTAGGCCAGCTCCAGGAAGCGGGCCAGGACCGGGGAACGGTTGTCCGGCGACCAGGCGATGGACAGTTGCCAGGGTGGTAGGTCGTCGGACAACTCGCGGTAGACGACCGCGTCCGGGTTCGACGGCGGGGTCGGTCCGATCAGCAGCGAGACCCCGAGTCCGGCAGCCACCAGCGACACGATCGTCTGCACGTCGGCCGCCTCCTGCTCGATCCGCGGAGTGAACCCGGCCGCGCGGCAGTAGCCGACGATCGAGTCGTGGACGACGGGTCCGCTCAACCGGGTGTAGAAGACGAACGGGTCCTCCGCGAGCTCCGCGAGCCGGATCCGCTTCCGCCGTACCAGCCGATGTCTTGCCGGAAGTACGGCGACCAGCGAGTCGTTCGACACCACCCGCGTCAGCAGGCCGTCCATCCTCCCGGCCGTGGCCCGGGCACCTTCCGGGGTCGTCGGACGCATCAGCCCGACGTCGATCCGGCCGTCCCGCAACGCCTCGGTCTGCCGGATCGTCGTCACGCTCTCCAGATCCAGCACGACCTCCGGGTACGCCTGCCGGAACGTGCCCAGCAACCGCGGCAGCACCTCGAACGTCGCCGACTGCACGAACCGCAGGCGCAAGGTCCCCAGCTCACCCCGCTGCGTCCGCTGCGCGGTCCGCACCGCCTCGTCGGACCGCCGGAGCAGGTCCTGCGCATCGGCCAGGAAACTCTCGCCGGCCGCGGTCAGCACGAACCGGCGCTTGACCCGGGCGAACAACTCGACGCCCAGGTCCCGCTCCAGCGCGGCGATCTGCCGGCTGAGTGACGGCTGGGTCAGGTGCAGCCGTACGGCGGCCCGGCCGACGTTCATCTCCTCGGCCACCACCACGAACGATCTGAGCTGGCGGAGTTCCATACCTCCGATCATGCACCAGACACATCAACTCTGCGAGCAGATTTCATTGGACGCATGAAGGAGTGAGTTCTTACCGTCGAAGGGACGAAAGGAAACACCGTGATCTACGTCCCCTACAACGTGCTCAAGACCATCCACGAAGAGACCCACTCGGCGTTCCCGAACGCCCCGGTGATCCCGCAGGCGCCGCAGCGTCCGCGCCGGCACCCGATCCGCGCCGTACGGCGTGCGCTGCGGGGCCGGGCCGTGCAGCCGCGTCCCACGCTGGCGCTGGTGACCGGTGCCGATCACGAGCTGTGCGAAGCTGAGCTTCGTGATCGAGGTTCGAAGGTTGCGGGTGCTGCGCGCGCTTGCTGATCACGGCACCGTGACCGCGGCCGCCGAGGTGCTGCACCTGACGCCCTCGGCGGTCTCGCAGCAACTGGCAGCCCTGGAGACCGAGGTCGGCCAGGAACTGCTCGAACGCCGCGGCCGACGCGTCGCGATAACCTCGGCCGGGCGCCTGCTGCTCGCCCACACCGACACGATCCTCGCGGAGGTCGAGCGGGCCGAGGAGGCGATGCGGCTGCACGCGAACGGCGCGACCGGCGAGGTCCGGGTCACCGCGTTCGCGACGGCGATCACCTTGCTGGTCGCGCCCACCCTGGCCCGCCTGCGCGAGACCAACCCCGGCCTCGACCTCGTCGTCCGTGATGCCGAAGGCCACCAGGGCGTCACCCAGCTGCTCGACGGCGACGCCGACATCGCCATCGCCGTCGAGCACCGCGGTTCCCCCCGCGCGGACGACCAGCGCCTGGTCCGGATCCCCTTGTACGCCGAGCCGTTCGTCGCCGTACTGCCGCCGTCCCACCCGGCTGCCGCGGCCGACGTGATCGAGTTGCCGATGCTCGCCGGGGACGACTGGGTGATGCCGTCGCCCGGCAACCCGATCCGCGATGTCGTCCTGCTGGCCTGCGAACAGGCCGGCTTCCAGCCTCGCGTCGTCCATCAGTCCGACGACTTCCGCGCCGTCGCCGCCCTGGTCGCGGCCGGGGGTGGCGTCTCCCTCGTCCCCCGGCTCGCCGTCCCTGCGCAGGCGGTCGTCCGGCCGTTGACCGAGCCCGTGCCCACCCGCCGCGTCTACGCCGCCGTGCGCTCGAGCCGGGCCGATCACCCGCTCGTCACCGCGACTCTCGCCGTACTGACCGAGGTCGCCGAGAAGCTGTGATCCGGCTCAGCTGAGCCGGTCGGCCGCCGTACGGGCCAGCTTCTCGAAGTTGGACGCCTTCACCCCGTCGCCCATCTCGCGGAAGGCGAGCACCGAGACGACGGCGCCGTCGCGGGTGACGGCGTACGGGAAGCCGCCCGGCTCGCTGCCCGGGTCGGACGGGAGCGGGCAGTCGTACCAGCGCAGGATGACGGTCGCGTCGCCGACCGGCAGCGTCCGGTTCTCGGTCAGCTCGCGGGCGTGCGTCGGCGCGGGATCGAGCGCCTTGCAGGACTTGATCGTCGCGACGATCTTCGCCGCTTCGGCACCGCGGACGGCGTCTCCGCCGGCTCCGGAAGCGACCGCTCCGCCGACGGCGGCGTCGTCGTGACCCTCACCGTCGACTGCCCGGCCAGGGCCGAGTTGGTTGGAACTCAGTTGGCGATCACCACCGTGCGGCGGATCACCGACTCGTCGGCGACGGCCTGCAGGAGGTAGGTGGCGACGTCGGCGCGGGTCATGCTGAAGCCGCCGCGGACGGTGCCTTCGGTGTTGCTGCGGATCCGGCCCTTCGGCGCGGCGTTGGTCAGCCGGGGCGGGCACACGATCGTCCAGTCCAGGTCGGCCGGCTGGACCAGCTCCTCCATCCGCCGGGAGTCGGTGAGCGAGTCCTTCAGGACCCGGCCGAGGATCGGCTTCACGACGTACTTCGTGAACGGATCGTCTCCGGTGGTGTGGATCGCGGCGGCGCTGACCACGAGCAAACGCCGTACGCCGGTCTGACCCATCGCCTCGACCATGCTGCGGGTCCCGTCCGCACAGACAGTCGTCGGCCCACGCCCACGCGGCCCCAGCGCCGACAGTACGGCGTCCTGCCCGGAGATCACCGAAGCGATGGCGGCCGGGTCCATCACCTCCGCACTCACCACCTCGAGCGCACCGCCGTGCGCTCCAACCCCCGCCGGCACCTGCACGTCGACCGTCGAGCCTTCCCGCACGACCGCAGTCACCTCATGCCCAGCCGCCAGCGCCTGCCGCACCAACTCGGTTCCGATCCGGCCCGACGCCCCGAACACCACGAGTTTCATCGTCTCCGCCTCCAGGTTAGTAAACACTCACTAACCATGGTTAGTGAACACTCACCAACCTGTCAAGGTAGGCTGCCTGCAGGCGAGAGGAGGTCCGGTGGGCACCAGGGACGACATCCTGGACGCGGCCGCGGAGGTGATGCGGACGCAGGGCTACGCGCGCGCGACGACCAAGTCGATCGCGCAGGTCGCGGGCTACTCCGAGGCTGCGCTCTACAAGCACTTCGCCGACAAGACCGCGATCGTGCTCGCAGTGTTCAACGAACGGCTTCCCGATCTGGCGGAGTCGCTGATGGCACTCATCACCAGCGCCGGCAGCGGCACGGTGCGCAGCAACCTGACCCTGCTGGCCCGCACCGCGATCGACTTCTACGCGGAGAGCTTCCCGATCATGGTCTCGCTGTTCTCCTCCCGGGACCTGCTCGCCACCCACCGGGTCCGGATGCACGAGCTGAACGCCGGTCCGCACAAGGCGCAGGAGGGCCTGGTCGCCTATCTCCGAGCGGAGCAGAAGCTCGGCCGCGTCCGCCGTACCGCCGACCTCTCAGCCGCCGCGGCATTGCTCTTCGGCTCCTGCTTCCAACGCGGCTTCGAGATCAACTTCACCGGCGCCAACCCGACCGAGGCCGAGCTCGACACCTTCGCAACCGCCCTCGCCAAGACCCTCTACGAGTCCCTCCGTCCGGCAAGATAACGGCGGCGGCCGTCGAGGCCTACGGTGGAGATGCGGGCGATGAGGGTGCGGGGGACGTAGCGGGCCGCGACGGTGAGGAGTTTGTAGCGGCGGGTCGGGATCGAGATCGCCTTGCCGCGCATCAGGTCCTGCCAGGCGGCGTCGACCATGTCGGCCGCGTCCAGCCACATGAACGACGGGATGACCGACTTGTCCATCCCCATCCGGTCGTGGAACTCGGTGTGCACCAGCCCCGGGCACAGCGCCATCACCGCGACACCCTTCGAGTGCAGCTCGGTCGCCAGCCCGGCGGAGAACGTCGTCACCCACGCCTTGTGCGCGTTGTAACTGCCCCGCTGCAGGAACCCGGCGATCGACGACACGTTGATCACCGCACCCGACCCGCGCTCGATCATCGGCAGTACGGCGGCATGCGTCAGCCGCAGCACCACCCGGACCAGCAGGTCGAACTGCTTCTCCTCGACCTCGACGGGGTTCGCCCAGAACGGCTTCTTCTGCCCGAACCCGGCGTTGTTGACCAGCACCTCGATCGGCCCGGACCGGAACCGCTCCTCCACCTTGGCCAGGTCGTCCGGGTCGGTGAGGTCGGCCGGCAGCACCTCGCAGGCGACGCCGTGCAGCCGGGTGAGCTCGGAGGCCGTCTCCTTCAGCCGCGCCTCGTCCCGCGACACCAGCACCAGGTCGTAGCCCTCCAGCGCCAGCTTGTCCGCGAACGCCCGGCCGATCCCGGTCGCCGGCCCGGTGATGAGCGCAGTCGCCACGTTCTCGCATCCTCCCGTCGATGACAGTTCCCAGTCTGTCACTACTCTGGACGGGTGCTGGCGGACATCGACACCTGGGTGCTGGATCTCGACAACACGCTCTACCCGGCGGGCTCGGCGCTGGCCGAGCAGGTCACGCACGGCATCCTGTCGTCGGTGGCCGAGTTCTACGGCACCGACGTGGCCGGCGCCCGGCGGATCCAGGCCGAGCTGGTCGCGCAGTACGGCACGTCGCTGCGCGGCGCGATGACGACGCGGGACATCGACCCGCACGAGTTCCTCAGCTTCGAGCGGCGGATCGACTACACCGTGCTCAGCCCGGACCCGACCCTCGCCAAGGCGCTCAGCGCGCTCCCGGGACGCCGGTACGTCTACACGAACGGCTCGTCGTACCACGCCGAGCAGGCGCTCCGGCAGCTCGGCCTGACCGCCTGCTTCGACGGCATATTCGACATCCTCGCCGGCGACCTGATCCCGAAGCCGTACGAGGAGAGCTTCGACGCCTTTCTGGCCCGCTTCACCGTCGATCCGGGGCGCGCCGCCATGTTCGACGATCTCCCGGTCAACCTCGAGGTTCCGCGGGCCCGGGGCATGGCGACGATCCTGGTCGACGGTGCGGTCGGTACGCCGTACGAGGAGATCAGCCCGCGGCACTGGCGGGTCAGCGAGTTGGCGGCCTTCCTTCACTCCTTGACGGCGCCCGCGGTCAGGCCCTCCACGATGTAGCGGCTGGCGACGGCGAACAGGATCATCGTCGGCACGATGCTCAGTACGGCGGCCGCCGACATCGAGCCCCAGTCGATGTTGTAACTGCTGATGAACCCGTTCAGCGCCGCCGGGATCGTCTTGTTGCTGTCGCTGTTCAGCAGCGTCACCGACAGGAACAGCTCGTTCCAGCAGTTCACGAAGTTGAAGATGTACGACGCCGCGATCCCCGGCGTCATCACCGGCACCAGCACCCGGAACAACGCGGACAGCCGCGAGCACCCGTCTACCATCGCGGCCTCCTCCAGCGAGGCCGGCACGTTCTCGAAGAACCCGCGCAGCATCACGGTGCACAGCGGGATCGACATCGCGACGTACACCAGGACCAGGCCCCAGCGGTTGTCGACCAGGTACATCCGGGTCATCAGGATGTAGAGCGAGCCGAGCGCGATGAACCCGGGGATCATCTGCGTCACCAGGAACGCGCCCATCACCGCGCCCTTGGAGACGAACTCGAACCGCGCCAGCACGTACGCCGACAGCAGTGAGACCACCGTGGCCAGCGCGGCGGCGACCGTGGACACGATCAGGCTGTTGCCGACGAAGACCCCGAAGTTCGACGTGCCGAACAGGCCGCGGTAGTTCTCCAGCGACCAGGCGCTCGGCCAGTACCTCAACGGGTAGGCGAAGATCGTGCCCGGGTCCTTGAACGACGTGATCAGGATCCAGTACAGCGGGAACACCGTGAAGAGCAGGCAGATCCCGAGCCCGCCGAACTTCACGATCCGGCCGGCCAGGGTTTCGGAGCGGATCATCTGAGTGCCTTCCTGGGCCGGATCGCCATCAGGTAGAAGACGGCGAACAGCAGCAGCACGAACACGACCATCACGCCCATCGCCGAGGCGCGTCCGTAGTCACCCTCCTGGGTCACCTGGATCATGTACGACGTCACGATGTGCGTCTCGTTCGCGGGGCCGCCGCCGGTCATGCCGAAGATCAGCTCGGGTGAGTTGAAGATCCAGATCACCCGCAGCAGCACGGTCAGCGCCAGCGTCGTCCGGATCGACGGAATGGTGATGCTGAACAGCGTCCGGACCTTGCCGGCGCCGTCGATCGCGGCCGCCTCGTACAACTCCTCCGGCACCGACTGCAGGGCCGCGAGGATCATGATCGCGAAGAACGTCACGCCGTACCAGACGTTCGCGACGATGACCGCGAACATCGCGTACCGGGCGTCGGCCAGCCACGGCACCGGGGTGTCGATCAGGTGCGTCTTCATCAGCAGGTCGTTGACCACGCCGAACTCGCCGTTGAACATCCAGCGGAACAGGATGCCGATCAGGAACCCGGACACCGCCCACGGGAAGAACACCAGCGCCTGGTACGTCCCGCGGAACCGGAACTTCCGGCGCAGCCAGAGCGCCATCGTGAAGCCGATCAGGAACTGCGGGACCAGCGAGCCGACCACCCAGACGACTGAGTTCTGCACCGTGCCGCGGAACATCTCGTCGTCCAGCAGCGTCCGGAAGTTGTCCAGGCCGACCCACGACGTGTCCGAAAGGTCGTTCAGGTTGTAGTTCCGGAACGCCATCTGGATCCCGCTCAGCAGCGGGTAGTAGGTGAACAACCCGACGAACACCAGCGCGGGCAGCATGAAGGCGAACAGCACCAGCGCGGTCCGCCCGGTGAACCGCTTCCTGCTGACCGGCCGCCTGGTCGCGGGTGGCTGCACAGCCGGCCGGTCAGTTTCCGTCAAAGCCATCTGCTCAGTTCCCGGCCCACTTCTTCGTCCAGTACTCGTCCCAGCTCTTCAGGATCTCGGCCGGCTGGGCCTTCCCGGTGATCAGCTTCTGTACGTCGGCATCGGCCTTGTTGCCCCACTCCGTCGACCACGGCACGCCGCGCGGCTGCGTCACCACGACGTAGGTGTCCGGCGACTCGTTCATCGCCACGTACGACGCCCATGGGCCGTCCTTGAAGAACGGGTCGTCGGCCGCCGACTTCAGGATCGGCACCAGGCTGTTCTCCTTCGAGAACGTCATCGCGGAGTCGCCGGAGGTCAGGAACTTCACCAGTTCGACCGCCTCCTTCTTGTGCGTGCTGCCCTGCGCGACACCCCAGCCTGCGTTCGCCAGCGGTTGAGCCGCCTTCCCGGTCGGTCCGACGGGCAGCGGCGCCGTACCCCACTGGTCTTCTTTGATCGTCTTGGACTGCTTGACGGTCGCAATGACTTCGGGGTCCTGCAGCAGGAAGCCCGTCGTACCGGAGGTGAAGCCCTGCACCATCTCCGGGTAGCCCCAGCTGACCGAGGACGGCGGGGCAGCGTTCTTGAACAGGTCGACGTACAGGTTGAGCGCGTCGACCGCCTTCGGCGACGAGAAGATCGTCTTGCCGTTGGTCAGCTTGAACGCGTTGTCCCGGTTGATGTCGTCGATCACGTAGCCGGAGATGACCGCGATCGCGTTGCCGCCGGCGCCGAGGCCACCGCGGAACGAGTACCCGTAGACGTTCTTGGACGGGTTGTTGATCTTCTTCGCCTGCTCGACCAGCTCGGCCCAGCTCTTCGGCGCGCCGCCGAACCCGGCCTGCTGGACCAGGTCCTTGCGGTAGAACAGCGACAGGCCGTAGAAGCCGTACGGGACCATGTACGACTTGCCGCCCTCCTGGGCGACCTTGAGCGCGTTCGGGGTGAGTGCCTGCAGGCCGTCCCAGCCCTTCAGGTCGGGCGCCATGTCGTAGATCCACTTGTTGGTCGAGAACGGCCCGACCGTGGTGTCCCGCACCTCGAGTACGTCGACACCCTTGCCGGACTGCAGCATCTGCTGGATCTTTTGGTCCGCCTGGTTGGTCGGCGGCGAGATCAGCTGCACCTTGATCCCGGAGTTCTTCGCCTCGAAGTCGGCGATCAGCTTCTTCAGCAGCGTGGTCCGGGTCGGGTTGGTCAGGCTCTCGACCATCTGCAGCGTGACCTGGCCGTCGGCCTTCTCGGCGGGGCCGGGACCGCAGGCGGTGAGCAGCAGCGCGGCGGCCGTCGCCGCGGCGGCGAGCGGTGCGAACATCGTGCGTGGCCGGTGGGGCATGGCACGTCTCCTCAGGGGATGTGGGCCAGGGGATGACTGGAGGGCATCAGATGATTTTGGCCTGACATCTGATGAATCGGTCGACCGTTCCTGCACCCTAGCGACCGGCACGCGGGAACGACAAGATGTTGGCGAGAATGTGACCACGAGTGGTCTGAGGACTTACTCTTTTAGGTGGAGACCCGAGGAGGTGGCAGATGGCAGCCACGGACAAGGCCCTGGCCGGCCTGCGCCAGATGATCGCGTCCGGCGAGCTCGGGCCGGGCGCCAAGTTCCCGCCGGAGCCCGAGCTGTGCGACCACCTCGGCGTGTCCCGCAGCTCGCTGCGCGAGGCGGTCCGGTCGCTGGCCGCGCTCGGCGTGATCGAGTCCCGGCACGGCTCCGGGACGTACGTGTCGGCGCTCGACCCGGCCGAGATCATCAGCCGGTTCTCACTCTCGGTCGAGCTGATCCCGCTCGAGGGCGTGCTCGAGCTGATGGAGGTACGGCGAGTGCTCGAGGCGCACGCCACCGCGGCGGCCGCCGCCCGCCAGGACCCGGACCTGGAACGGCGACTGAGCGACATCCTGGACAAGCTGGAGGCGACCACGGACGCCACCGAGATCCAGATCCTGGATGCCGAGTTCCACGGCGCGATCTGCACGGCCGGCGGCAACCCGACCGTCACCGCCCTGACCGGCGTGATCCGGGGTCGCGGCGGCCACTACCGCATCTTCGAGCCGGGCGCGGACTTCGACGCGATCAAGCAGACCAGCGACCGCGGCCACCGCGCGATCCTGGCCGCCATCGCCCGTCGGGACCCGGCGGCCGCAGCCACCGCCGCCTCCGCCCACATCGCCCAGACCGAGCTCTGGCTCCGAGCCCTCCGCCCCGAACCACAGGTCGAACCCACGAGCTGACTGGCACGAATTTTCTCAAGACTGTCGAGATCTTGCGCAGTGCTGTCCCTCTGCATAACCTCCAGGCGCCGGTTGTTCGTCTGGAGGGGATCCGCCAATGTCCCGATCACGCCTACGTGCCGTCGCCGTCGTCCTGACCACCGCCTTGCTCGGAGCCGTTCTCGTCACCCCCGCTGAGGCAAGTCGCCCGGCCCCACGGATCACCCGCGCCGGACTCGATCCCGCCTTGGTCGCCGGTCGCGGCGCGGACGCCGCCTTCGTCGAGCAGGAAGCCGAGAACGCCTTCCACACCGGCGAGAAGCTCGGCCCGAGTCGCGAGGCCTACACGCTCCCCGCCGAGGCTTCCGGACGGACCGCCGTACGACTGACCTCGACGCAGTACGTCGAGTTCACGCTGACCGAGCCGGCCAACGCCTTGACCCTGCGCTACAGCATCCCGGACGCGCCCGCCGGCGGCGGGATCCAGGCTCCGCTCGACGTGACCGTGAACGGCAAGCACCGGCAGACGATGACGCTGACATCGGAGTACGCCTGGCTGTACGGCATGTATCCGTTCTCGAACGACCCGAACGTCGACCCGATCCCCGGCTGGTGGAAGCCCGAGCCGGACCCGGTCGCGAAGCCGTTCCGGCCGAACCACTTCTACGACGAGCAACGCCTGCTGCTCGGCCGGACCTACCAGGCCGGCGACCGGGTCCGGTTCGCCGTACCGCGGAACACGCCCGCCGCCTGGTACGTGCTCGACCTCGCCGACTTCGAACTGGTCGGCGCACCGAAGCACCAACCGCGGAAGTCGCTGTCGGTGCAGTGGTTCGGCGCCGACCCGACCGGGCGGCGCGACGCCGCGCCCGCGATCGAGCGGACGATCGCCGCGGCCAAGAAGATCGGGTGGTCGGTGTTCATCCCGCCGGGCACGTACCAGGTCAACCGGCACATCGTGGTCGACCAGGTGACCGTCCGCGGCGCCGGCAACTGGTGGACGATCATCAGGGGCAAGGTCCTGCCGCTGCCCGAGCCCGCGCCGGACAAGTCGGTGCACAGCGCACCCGGCTTCTACGGCAAGTACGCCGCGGACGGCGGCAGCACCCGCGTCCACCTGGCCGACTTCGCGATCGAGAGCGACGTCCGGGAACGGATCGACACCGACCAGGTGAACGGGATCGGCGGCGCCATCGGCGGTGGCTCGGTCATCGAAGGCCTCTACCTGCACCGCACCAAGGTCGGCATCTGGCTGGACGGCCCGATGGACGGGCTGCTGATCCGGAACAACATCATCACCGACGCGATCGCCGACGGGATGAACCTGCACCTCGGCGTCTCGAACGTCCGGGCGACGAACAACTTCGTCCGCAACAGCGGGGACGACGGGCTCGCGATGTGGTCGGAGGCCAACCCGGACGGCCTGGTCAACCACGACAACGTCTACGACCACAACACCGTCCAGACGCCGGTCCTGGCGAACAACATCGCCATCTACGGCGGTCGCGACAACGCCGTCACCGACAATCTCGTCGCCGATCCGATCCGCGAGGGCTCCACTCTGCATGCGGGCTCGCGGTTCAACTCGACGCCGTTCGAGGGGACGCTGACGTTCGCCCGCAACACCACCGTGCGCGGCGGACCGCGGGACCTGAACTGGGACCTCGGTCTCGGCGCGATCTGGCTGTACGCGCTGCAGTCCACGATGTCCGGGCGGATCGAGATCCGGGACAGCGCGTTCCTGGACTCGACGTACAACGCGATGCTGTTCGTCGTCGACTGGCCGGTGAAGGACACCTACGCGATCGAGAACGTTGCGGTGAGCAACATCAAGGTGGACGGCACCGGGACCAACGTGGTCAACGCCCGGGTCGGCGGCTGGGCGACCTTCGAGAACGTCGACGCCCGCAACGTCGGCGCGCCGTTCGTCAACAACTGCGGCACGTTCCAGTTCGACGGCACGCCCGAGTTCGAGGTACGCCTGCTGTCTGGCAACGACGGCGGCTGGACCGGCGCGACCTGGTGCGAGGACCGTCCGGCCGTCGTACCGCCCCCGCCGCCTGCTCCCTGGAACTGATGGTGTCGCGCTAGTGTCGGGGGCATGCGCGGACACGCTCAGCGGTTGACGGGGCTCGGGACGACGATCTTTGCGGAGATGTCGGCCCGGGCGGTGGCGACGAACTCGGTCAACCTCGGGCAGGGGTTTCCGGACCGGGACGGGCCCGACTCGCTGCTCGAGGACGCGATCAGCGCGATCCGGGCCGGCGCGAACCAGTACCCGCCGGGCCGCGGCGTACCGGCGTTGCGGCAAGCGATCGCCGATCACCAGAAGCGGTTCTACGACCTGTCGTACGACCCTGACACGCAGATCCTGGTGACCACGGGCGCGACCGAGGCCGTCGCCGCCGCGCTGCTCGCGTACGTCGAGCCGGGTGACGAGGTGATCGCTCTCGAGCCGTACTACGACTCCTACGCCGCCGGCATCGCCTTCGCCGGCGGCCGCCGCGTCCCGGTCACGCTGCGCGCGCCGGACTTCCGCCTCGACCTCGACGAGCTGCGGGCCGCGGTCACCGCGCGTACGAAGGTCCTGCTGATCAACTCGCCGCACAACCCGACCGGCACCGTCCTCACCGACGACGAACTGCGCGGCATCAGCAGCATCGCGATCGAGCACGACCTGGTGGTCATCACCGACGAGGTCTACGAACACCTCGCGTACGACGGACTCCAGCACCGCCCGCTGGCGTCGTACGACGGAATGGCCGAACGCACCGTGTCGATCAGCAGCGCCGGCAAGACGTTCGCCGTCACCGGCTGGAAGATCGGCTGGGTCACCGCGAGCCCCGACGTGGTGACCGCAGTGACCACTGCCAAGCAGTTCCTCACCTTCACCTCCGGCGCGCCGTTCCAGCCCGCCGTCGCCGGTGCGCTTGCCCTAGGCAACGAGTATTTCGACGGCCTGCGCGCCGACCTGCAGTCCCGCCGCGACCTGCTCTGCGACGGCCTCGAGGAGCTCGGCTTCGGCGTCCACCGCCCGCAAGGCACCTACTTCGTCACCACCGACATCCGCCCCCTCGGCCACACCGACGGCATCGACTTCTGCCGCATGCTCCCCGAACGCACCGGTGTCGTAGCCATCCCCCACCAGGTCTTCTACGACAACACCGCCTCCGGCCGCCCCCTGGTCCGCTGGGCCTTCTGCAAACAACCCGAAATCCTCCAAGAAGCCCTAACCCGCCTCCAAAAACTCTGACGGCCCGGTGTGTGGATGGCGCAGGACAGCCGCCGGTTGCTTGTGGCATACTTGCGGTAGCTCGCCAGGTGCTGCTTGGCGAGAAGTGAAGCTGGGATTCCCACCGGATGATGGGGCCCAGCTTTCGCGCTTTCTAGCGGACCGCGATGTGATGGACGACGACCATCTCGGACAACGCCAGCAGCCACCTCGGCTCCCCAAGGTTGGCCGCCGTCACGGCGCCTGCGACCGCATCCGGCAGCCAGAGCATCGGTTCCTGCAGTGGTCGCGCGAACTCGACCGAGGTTCCCCTCGACAACAGGCTCTTGTCGCGGGCACTGTCGACCAGGCTGCGATCCCGATTGTCCTGTGACGGCGCACGCGACTCGAGGCAGATCTCGCTGACGCCAAGCTGATCCAGCTCGTAGAACAGACGCTCGAGGCAGCAACGCCTGGCACGCTCCTGCTTCAGCCGGTGCACAGGCGAGCCGACCACGACGATGGCCACGACCCCCAGCCCGGCGACGGTCTCGGCGATCAGATCCCTCCGCTTGGCGGACTCAGCCACCCAGTGGAGCCGTACGGCGCTCATCGATTGCGCCTTCGTCCATCCACAGGGTTGACGGGGCAGATGGTTCGGGGCGTGGGGTTTCTGCTACTTCGGCAGGAAGTGGGCGAGGGTTTGGGGGTCTCTGGCTATTGCTGTGGTGTTGTCGTCGGCGGTGACGCGACGCCGGCTTCGTCGAGGGCCTTGGTGGCGGCTCGGCATTTCGAGCAGGCGGGGTTGATCCAGATCTCCACGGAGTGCAGTCCTTCGGTCAGCGGTGGTGGAACCAGAGCTTGGTGGGTTGCTGGAGCATCAGGACCAGCAGCGTCGCGTGGATGGCGAGGCCGAGGATGCTGTTGGGAAGGGCCATCAGGCCGCCGGCGATGCCGGTCGCGGCGACGGCGATGAGCATGTAGCGCGCCCAAGCGCGGCGTTTGCGGATGTAGACGGCCGGGAGGATGTACGCGACCGCGCAGACCAGGATGACCGCGACGACCAGGCCCTTCGCGTCCTTGGAGCCGGCGACGACCTCGGCGACCTGCTCGCCTGCGGAGGTGAGCGTCAGGCCGCCAAGGAGGACGCACAGGGCACCGAGGCCCAGCGAGATCACCGAGGCGATGGTCACCTGCTTCGGCGGGCCTGGTTGCTGAGCGTAAGGACTCTGTCCAGCGCCGTACGACGGCTGCGGTCCGGGAGCGGGCGGACCTCCGGGTGTGCCGAAGACGCCCTGGTACGGACCGGGGCGGTCGTCGCCGGCGTTGTTGCCCTGCTGCTCGGTCATGCCTCGAAGAGTTCCTTCCACCAGATCAACTCCGATCCTCGCAGATCGGCCAAACCTCACCACTCAGAACGCGGTGACGACCCGGATGTCGAGTGGGGAAGGCCCCCGAGCTGCGCAGGTCATCGGCGGTCAGCCCCGCGCCGGGGACGCGGGCCGCAGGGGCAACCGGACCTACAGCCAACTGATGTCGGGCCCAGGCCTGTCGCGCTGCTTGGAGCCGATCCGTTGACGGAGGAACGTCAGCACGTGCTGTAGCTGCACGAACGTCGTGCGGCACTCGCTCGAGGGCTACGCCTCGGCATCAGGCTCCACGTCCGCGTCTTCTACGGACAAGAACCGCTCCAGCTCGCAAGGCGACGGATCACAGTCGAACAGTCTCTTGCGTTCTGGCCCACGCCAGCGACTTGACGTTGCTCGGGGCAAGCTTGCTCCGAGTCCTTCGACGCAGCGTTGAGCACCTGAGCACACTCCGCTGAGTACATTGATCGATCCGGCTGATACGTCCGCGCGACCGCCCCGCGTCCTTGACAATCCCCCGCGCTGGTGGTGCCGTCGAAGCAGGATTCGCCATGCTCACAAGCGATCCGGGGGGACACGTCGGCCGTCGGCTGCGCCCTCCCCGATCGGAGAGGGGAGCACAGATGAGCAAGAAGCGACTATCCATGGTGGGGGCGGGCCTGATCGCTCTGCTGCTGGCCACCGCAAGCCTCCTGCAGCCGTCGGCGGCGCAGGAACCACCACCGCCGATCGCGACGGAGATCCTGAGTCCGCGGTCGGTATTCACGGACAACGTAGATCTGAAGTTCAAGGTGAAGCTGTCCGGCCAGTCGACCAAGGTCGTGAACCTGAAGGATCCATCGCGGACCGTGACAGCGAAGTTCACCATCCAGCCTGGTGCGAGGTTCCCCTGGCACACTCACTACGGTCCCGTGATCGTCAACGTCGTCGCGGGGGAGCTGGTCTACGTCGATTCGGAAGACTGCGTCGAGCGTCCGTACCCCGCGGGGACCGCGTTCGTCGACCTCGGCCACGGTCACGTTCACACCGCGTTCAACCGCACTGGCGGGGTGACCGTGCTGATGGGCACGTTCTTCGAAGCACCAGCGGAGGGATCGCTGCTGATCCCTGCGGAGCCCGGCTGCTGAACGCATGCGCGATGCCCAGCGCGACGGAGAGCACGTCGCGCTGGGCTCTGATCCCGCGCGTCCGGGACAGTTCGCCGTTTCCTCGCCGTGCTGTCCGCGATGACGCGCGTTGTTGACCGGTGCCAGCCCTATATTCGGGGCCATGTCACAGAAACGGGTCGCCGCGCTGGGCCTGCTCATGGCCCTTGTGGTGGGGCTGACCGGCTGCAGCGCTGACGCGGAAACGAGCGAGTCGGTCGAGCCATCGGCGGCGCCGACATCGGTCCCGTCGCCAACTGCGACGTACGATTCGCCCAGTCCCTCTGTCAAACCGCTCGGTCCGATCACACCGAGCGGTCAGCCCACGGCGACGGTCCCACCATCACCACTGCCCGCCGTCGGTGCCGCGTGCCTGCAGCCGTCCGACCGGGCACGCCGCGTAGTCATTCCAACGAGTTCCGGCGCACAGCTCACCGCTGCCTTGCTGGGTGGTGGGCGGCGCGGTGTGGTCCTTGTCCATCAATCCGACGGGGACCTGTGCCAGTGGCTTCCCTACGCCCGAGAACTGGCCCGCGCCGGCTACCTCGTACTCGACCTCGACCTGACGACATCTGGCTACGTGCAGTACGAAGGCGTGCAAGCCAATCCGCTCGGTCTGTCCGTCTCGGCGGCTGCAGGCTATCTACGCAAGCAGGGTGCGGCCGCGGTCGTCCTCGTCGGCGCCTCGATGGGCGCGAACGCGTCACTGGCCGCCGCTGCCATCACCACACCCCGCGTCGCCGCAGTGGTCAGCCTGTCTTCCCCGGCGGAGTACAACGGTATCGACGCCCGCACCGCGGCAGGCATGCTCCGCGTGCCGGTGCTCTATGGCGCAGCAGCAGACGACGGTGAGTTCGGCACGGCCGGAAGACTGTTGCATGCGGCAACCAAATCGCAGAAAGCGCTCCACATCGTGCCCGGCGCTTTGCACGGTGTCGCCCTGATCGGCCAGGACGGCGATCCGACCCTACGGCGTGCCGTCGGCGCTTTCATCGCCACGCACACGCGCTGAGATCCCCGTGCCCGCGAACGATCCACTCGTACTGTAGCTCGGTCGTCCCGGAATCTCAGAACGCAACGGCCGGGCCCGGTCGGGGAACCGGGCCCGGCTGCGCCTGCCGACGGTGTCAGGCGCGGGCTACCTCGAGAGCGTCCTTGGCCTCGTTGAGAATCACCTGGACGGTGTCGCCGTCCCGGATCTCGCCGGCCAGCAGGCCGCGGGCCAGTTCGTCGCCGATCGCGGACTGCACGAGGCGGCGGAGGGGCCGGGCACCGTAGACCGGGTCGTAGCCGGTCATCGCGAGCCACTCCATCGCGCCGTCCTCGACGTCGAGCGTGATCCGGCGGTCGGTCAGCCGGCGCTGCAGCGCGGTGATCTGCAGGGCGACGATCTGGGTCAGCTCCTCGCTGCCCAGCGCGTCGAACAGCACGATCTCGTCCAGCCGGTTGATGAACTCCGGCTTGAACGACTGCCGCACGACCGCCATCACCTGGTCCCGCTTCACCTTGTCGTCCAGCGCCATATCGGCCAGGTACGCCGAGCCGAGGTTGCTGGTCAGGATCAGGATCACGTTGCGGAAGTCGACCGTACGACCCTGGCCGTCGGTCAGCCGCCCGTCGTCCAGCACCTGCAGCAGGATGTCGAAGACCTCGGGGTGCGCCTTCTCCACCTCGTCGAGCAGGATCACCGAGTACGGGCGCCGCCGGACGGCCTCGGTCAGCTGGCCACCCTCCTCGTACCCGACGTAGCCGGGCGGGGCGCCGACGAGCCGCGAGACGCTGTGCTTCTCGCCGTACTCGGACATGTCGATGCGGACCATGGCGCGCTCGTCGTCGAACAGGAAGTCCGCGAGAGCCTTCGCCAGCTCGGTCTTGCCGACACCGGTCGGGCCGAGGAACAGGAAGCTGCCGGTCGGCCGGTCCGGGTCGGAGATCCCGGCGCGAGCCCGGCGTACGGCGTCACTGACAGCCTTGACCGCCTCGCGCTGGCCGATCAGCCGGCGACCCAGCTCGTCCTCCATCCGGAGCAGCTTGCCGGTCTCGCCCTCGAGCAGCCGGCCGGTCGGGATACCGGTCCACATCGCGATCACCTCGGCGATCTCGGTCGGGCCGACCTCCTCGTTGACCATCGCGTCGGGACCCTCGGTGACCTCCGGCTCGGCGTCGGCCGCCTCCAGCTCCTTGGTGAGCTGCGGGATCTCGCCGTACAGGATCCGGGCCGCGGTCTCCAGGTCGCCGTCGCGCTGGGCGCGCTCGGCCTGGCCGCGCAACTCGTCGATCCGCTCCTTGATCTCACCGACCCGATTCAGGCCGGACTTCTCCCGCTCCCAGCGGGCCTCCAGCGCGCGCAGCTCCTCCTCGCGGTCGGCCAGATCGGCGCGCAGTCGCTCGAGCCGCTCCTGGCTGGACGGGTCCTCCTCGCGGGACAGCGCGAGCTCCTCCATCTTCAGCCGGTCGACGGTACGGCGCAGCGAGTCGATCTCGACCGGGGACGAGTCGATCTCCATCCGCAGCCGGGACGCGGCCTCGTCGACCAGGTCGATCGCCTTGTCCGGCAGCTGGCGACCGGTGATGTAGCGGTGGGACAGCGACGCGGCGGCGACCAGCGCGCTGTCGGAGATGGCGACCTTGTGGTGCGCCTCGTAGCGCTCCTTCAGGCCGCGCAGGATGGCGATCGAGTCCTCGACCGACGGCTCGCCGACGAACACCTGCTGGAAGCGGCGCTCCAGCGCCGGGTCCTTCTCGATGCGGGTCCGGTACTCGTCCAGAGTGGTCGCGCCGATCATCCGCAGCTCGCCGCGGGCCAGCATCGGCTTCAGCATGTTGCCCGCGTCCATCGAGCTGTCACCGGTGGCGCCGGCGCCGACGACGGTGTGCAGCTCGTCGATGAACGTGATGACCTGGCCGTCCGACTCCTTGATCTCGGTCAGCACGGCCTTCAGCCGCTCCTCGAACTCACCGCGGTACTTCGCGCCAGCGACCATCGCGCCGAGGTCGAGGCTGATCAGCCGCCGGCCGCGCAGCGACTCGGGCACGTCACCGGCCACGATCCGCTGGGCCAGCCCCTCGACGACGGCGGTCTTGCCGACGCCGGGCTCACCGATCAGAACCGGGTTGTTCTTGGTACGACGGGACAGCACCTGGACCACCCGCCGGATCTCGGAGTCCCGGCCGATCACCGGGTCGAGCTTGCCGTCCTTGGCCCGCTCGGTCAGGTCGACGCCGTACTTCTCGAGGGTCTTGGTGGTGCCCTCGGCCTCCGGGGAGGTGATCCGGCGGTTGCCGCGCATCTTGTCGAACGACTGCAGCAGCGCGTCGGCGGTCACGCCGAGCGCGGTCTTCGCGTTGCCCTCGACGGTCGCGAGCGAGATCAGCAGGTGCTCGGTGGAGACGTACTCGTCCCCGAGCCCGAGGGCCCGCTGCTCCGCCTGGTTCAGCACGTCGGTGGTCTTCGGCGACAGGCTCGGCGCCTGCACGCTGCCGCCGCTCGCCTTAGGCAGCCGGCGCAGGAACTCGGCGGTCCGCCGGCGTACGGCGTCGACGTCGGCGCCGGCCGCCTCGAGCAGGCCGACGGTGGTCCCCTCCGGCTGCGCGAGCAGCGCGGACAGTAGGTGAATGGGCTCCACGGTCGGGTTGCCCGCCGCGGAGGTCTGACGGATCGCGACCGACAGGGTCTCCCGGGCCAGCGTCGTCAACCGCTGAACGTCCATCTGGTTCCAGCCTTTCAAGCTCAGCCAACAGCAATCACTGGGTACAACCTATCCAAACTTGAGTCCATTCCACTCAACTTTGGAAAATCCTGGGGAGATCTCAGGGTTCACCTGGACAAACAGAACGGCTGGGGCGGCGTCGAGCTGCCCCAGCCGTCACAGACTGTCAGTACTGGTACGCGCCCGCGTCCCAGTGAGTTACGCCGGAGATACAGCGGCGTCGCAGGTATCCTTCAGCCAACCACCCTGGTAGTCAACCGCTCACTTTTTCGGTGAACTCCGAGGCCCGGATCCGGTACACCTGCAGCGTCAGGTCGTAGTACTTGTCCGTCTCCCCGACCCACTCCATACCCAGTCGGCCGGCGGTGGCGATCGCGCGCTTGTTGTTCGGCCGGGCGACCGCGAACATCTCGTCCACGTCGCCCTCCTTGAACGCCCAGCGCATCAGCGCATGGCTGGCCTCGGTCGCGTATCCGTTGCCCCAGGCACTGGGCCGCAGTTGCCAGCCGATCTCGAGGTCCTCCTCGTACGGCGGGAGCAGCCGGATCAGCAGGCCACCGACGACCTCGCCGTCCTCGCGGCGGGAGACCGCCCAGCGGCCGGCCGGCGGGACGAAGTTCGGCTGGGCCTCGATCCAGGCCTGCAGGATCGCGCGCATCGTGGCCGAATCGGTGACCTGGTCGATGGCCGGTGAGAGCCAGGGGGCCACGTCAGGAGAGCCGTAGATCTCGAGCGCGGCTTGTGCGTCGTCTTCTTCCCAGTCCCGGATCAGCAACCGGTCCGTCTGCAGGGTGAGCGTCACCCTGCCAGAGTAGGTCGGCGAGTGTGGCCAGACGAGAGAACCGCAGGGCGGTCCGGGGGAGGACCACCCTGCGGGGGCCGAAGGGCGCCCGGGGGGAGGGCGCGCCTTCGGCGGTGGAGACATCGGGGGGACGACGTCTCCACTGACCGGAGGCTCCGAAGGGGGAGTCGGACGCCTCCGGATTCATGGGCTCGAAAAGTCCGAACCCTGGTTTCGGTGAGCTCAGCACAACTGCCTGAGCCCAGGCTTTCTCAGCGGGGGCCCAGCTCCAAGGGCTGGGTCCTGATCCAGCGTGTCGTGGTCTGCTGCCGGCCCATGGCGATCACGTCGCCGGCCGGACCGGCCGAGAACACCCGGCTTCCGGTCGTCTGCCGGGACGCGCCGACACCGCGCTGGACTTCTGCCAGCAGCTGGTTGACCCGCTTGCGCAGATCCTCCACTTCGGACTGTAGCGCGAGGATGTGCCGAATTCCCGCCAGGTTCACACCCTCTTCCTGGGACAGGTGCTGCACGTACCTCAGCTTCGCCACGTCGTACGCCGAGTACCGCCGGCCGCGGCCGGACGCCCGGCTCGGCGTGACCAATCCGAGCCGGTCGTACTGGCGCAACGTCTGCGGGTGCATGCCGGCCAGCTGGGCCGCCACCGAGATCACGTAGATCGGGGTGCGGTCGTCCCAGGTCGGCACCTGGCTGAACGGGATGCCCATCACGAGCTCCCGAACAACCCGGCCCGCAGGTCAGGCTGGTCCGACGCGGAGCTGAACTCCTGCAGCTTGGCGCGCTGCTCGTCGCTCAGCTCGTGCGGAACCTGCACATCGAGGGTGAGCAGCAGGTCGCCCTTGGTGCCGTCCCGCCGGACCGATCCCTTGCCACGGACGCGCAGCTTGCTGCCGTTCGCCGTACCGGCGGGGATCCGGACCGTGACGGGCAGGCCGTCCAGGGTCGGCACCTTGATCTCGGCGCCCAGCGCGGCCTCGGTGAAGCTCACCGGGACGTTCAGCGTCAGGTGCTCGCCCTGACGGCCGAAGATCCGGTGCGGCTTCACGTGCACGGTGACGTAGAGGTCGCCCGCGGGGCCACCTCGTTCGCCGGCCGCGCCCTTGCCCTTCAGCCGGATCCGCTGACCGTCCTGCACGCCCGCCGGGATGCGGACCTGCATGGTCTTGCTCGACTGGCCGCGGCCGGAGCCGTGGCAGGTCTCGCACGGCTCGTCGACGACCAGGCCGCGGCCCTTGCACTCGGTGCACGGCTCGGTCATGGCGAACACGCCGCCCTGGACCGAGGTCTGCATGCCCGTGCCCTCGCACTTCAGGCAGACCTTGGGCACCGTCCCGTACTTCGCGCCGGTGCCACGGCAGGTCTTGCACGGCGCGTCGCTGGTCATCCGGAGCGCCACGGTGACACCGTTCACGGCCTCGGCGAACTCGATCGTCGCCTCGGTCTCGATGTCCGCGCCGCGCCGCGGGCGGGCCGTCGACGTGGTGGTCGTGGTCCGGCCACCACCGCCGAACATGCCGCCCAGGATGTCGCCCAGGCCGCCACCGGCCCCGCCGCCGGAGCCACTGCGGTTGAACAGGTCGCCGACGTCGAAGTTGAACCCGCCGCCCGAACCACCGCTGCCCGGCATCCGGAAGCCGCCGCTGCCGAACAGCCGGCGCGCCTCGTCGTACTCCTTGCGCTTCTTGGCGTCGCCGACGACGTCGTATGCCTCGGAGACCTCCTTGAACTTGGCCTCCGCGGTCGCGTCACCGGCGTTGGAGTCCGGGTGGTACTTGCGCGCCAGCTTGCGATAGGCCTTCTTGATCTCGTCGGCCTCGGCGGTCTTGGAGACGCCGAGAACCTTGTAGAAGTCCTTCTCGAGCCAGTCCTTCGTGCTCATCCGACGCCTCCCCTCCCGTCGTGTCGCTCACTCCGCAGACGTGTCTGCGGACTTGTCGTCATCTGTGTTCTCCACCGGTACGCCGTCCTGCGCAGCGTCGGCCGGGAGCTGCTCGGTCGGCTCCGAGACGGCCACCCGGGCCGGACGCAGGACCCGCTCGCCGAGCCGGTACCCCGGCTGCATGACCATCGTCGCGGTCGGGCCGTCCACCTCGTCGGAGTAGTTGTGCAGCAGGGCCTCGTGGATGCGCGGGTCGAAGGGGTCGCCCTTCTCGCCGTACTTCACCAAGCCGAGCTTCTCGGTGACCCGCTCGAGCGACTCCGAGACCGCCTTGAAGGCGCCCTCCAGCTCACCCGCCTCGCGGGCCCGGCCGATGTCGTCCAGGATCCCGAGCAGCTCGGTCAGCACCGAGCCGATCACGAGCTCCCGGGACGCCTCCCGGTCGCGGTCCACCCGGCGCTTGTAGTTGACGTACTCGGCCTGCAGCCGCTGCAGGTCCGCCGTACGCTCGGCCAGCGCCTCGGTCAGCAGAGCCTCCTGCGCGGACGGGCCGATCAGGTCCGACGGGTCCCTCGGCGGCTGCGCGCCCGGGGTGCCCGGCATGCCCGGTGCGGCGCCGGCCGCGGGAGCGTCCGACAGGGACGGCTTCCGCAGCTCGCCGGTGTCCGGGTCGAGCCGGCGCTTGTCCCGGACGACGGGGTCACCGTCGCCGAACTCGCTGCCAGTCGGTCGATCCGTCACTTGTCCTCCGTCTTGTCCTGCGGCCGGTCCTCGTCCACGATCTCGGCGTCGACCACGTCGTCGTCGTTGCTCGTGGAGCTGTCGGAGGTCGAGGTGCTCTCGTCGGCGGAGCCGGAGCCGGCGGCCTGGGCGTTCGCGTACATCGCCGCGCCCATCTTCTGGCTGGACTGGGCGAGCTTCTCCGAGGCGGCCTTGATCACCTCGGCGTCGTCACCCTCGAGCGCCTTCTTCAGCTCGGCGACGCCGTCCTTGACCTCGGTCTTGACGTCGTCGGGGACCTTGTCCTCGTTCTCGGACAGGAACTTCTCGGTCTGGTAGACGAGGCTCTCGGCCTGGTTGCGGTTCTCGACCGCCTCCCGGCGCTTGTGGTCCTCCTCGGCGTACTGCTCGGCGTCGCGGACCATCCGGTCGATGTCGTCCTTCGGCAGCGCGGAACCGCCGGTGACGGTCATCCGCTGCTCCTTGCCGGTGGCCAGGTCCTTGGCGTTCACGTGCACGATGCCGTTCGCGTCGATGTCGAAGGTGACCTCGATCTGCGGCACGTTCCGCGGCGCCGGCGGCAGGCCGGTCAGCTCGAAGTTGCCCAGCGACTTGTTGTCCCGGGCCATCTCGCGCTCGCCCTGGTAGACCTGGATCATCACCGACGGCTGGTTGTCCTCGGCCGTGGTGAAGATCTCCGAGCCCTTGGTCGGGATCGTGGTGTTGCGCTCGATGATCTTGGTGAACACGCCGCCCTTGGTCTCGATGCCGAGGCTCAGCGGGGTCACGTCGAGCAGCAGGACGTCCTTGACCTCACCCTTCAGCACACCGGCCTGCAGGGAGGCCCCGACCGCGACGACCTCGTCCGGGTTCACGCCCTTGAACGCGTCCTTGCCGCCGGTCAGCTCCTTGACCAGGTCGGCCACCGCGGGCATCCGGGTCGAGCCGCCGACCAGGATGACGTGGTCGATCTTCGCCACGTCGATGCCGGCGTCCTTGATGACGGCCTTGAACGGGGCGCGGGCGCGCTCCAGCAGGTCGTTGGTCATCTTCTGGAACTCGGCCCGGGAGAGCTTCTCCTCCAGGTGCAGCGGGCCGGACTCGGTCAGGCTCAGGTACGGCAGGTGGATGGTCGTCTCGGCCGCGGCCGACAACTCGATCTTGGCCTTCTCGGCGGCCTCGGTGAGCCGCTGCATGGCCATTTTGTCACCGGACAGATCGGTGCCGTTCTTGTTCTTGAACTGCGTCACCAGCCACTGGACGATCCGGCTGTCCCAGTCGTCACCGCCGAGGTGGTTGTCACCGCTGGTCGCCTTCACCTCGAAGACGCCGTCGCCGATCTCCAGCAGGGACACATCGAACGTGCCACCACCGAGGTCGAAGACCAGGATGGTCTGCTCGTGACCTTTGTCCAAGCCGTACGCGAGCGCGGCCGCGGTCGGCTCGTTGACGATCCGGTGCACCTTCAGGCCGGCGATCTCACCGGCTTCCTTGGTCGCCTGGCGCTGGGCGTCGGTGAAGTACGCCGGCGTGGTGATGACCGCGTCGGTGACCTGCTCCCCGAGGTACGCCTCGGCGTCCCGCTTCAGCTTCTGCAGCACGAAGGCGCTGATCTGCTGCGCGGAGAACTTCTTACCGTCGATGTCCACGCTCCAGTTCTCGCCCATATGGCGCTTGACGGAGCGGATGGTGCGGTCGACGTTCGTGGTGGCCTGGCGCTTTGCCACCTCGCCGACCAGGACCTCGCCGTTCTTGGCGAAGGCCACCACCGAGGGCGTCGTGCGCGCTCCCTCGGCGTTGGGGATGACGGTGGGCTCGCCACCTTCCAGTACGGCGATGACG
The DNA here is from genome assembly GCF_040653975.1 of Kribbella sp. NPDC050820. Classification (NCBI taxonomy): domain Bacteria; kingdom Bacillati; phylum Actinomycetota; class Actinomycetes; order Propionibacteriales; family Kribbellaceae; genus Kribbella; species Kribbella sp. NPDC050820. The sequence goes on along the minus strand of NZ_JBFAHB010000001.1, from coordinate 342,791 downwards.
GAGTTCGTCGTACCGAGATCGATACCGACCGCGCGGGCCATGTGCTTACCTCCACGAAGTTGAGTGATGCGGACTCAATGTTGCCGTTCTGCCGCCCGGGTTTCAAATCCGTGACTGAACAAACTTGAGTACACCTGACTCAACATGGCATACGGCCGGGCCATTCCCAACCTCGACCCCCTGATTTCGGGGTCCAGGCCAGGGTGTGCCCAGGGCGACCCCTGCCGCGGCAAAGGCTTTCCGTGGGAGGGTGTAACCGTGAAGCTCCGCCCCATGACCTCCGCTGACGACACCGCGGTTCTCGCCCTGAACGCCGCCGCGGAGGGCCTGGTCGAGCCTCTCGGTCCGGACCGCCTGGACTGGCTGCGGCTGATCGCCGCACACGCCGCCGTGATCGACCTCGACGGCGAGGTGGCCGGGTTCGTCCTGACCTTCGCCCCCGGGTCCGCGCACGACGGCCTCGAGTTCCAGTGGTTCACCGAGACGTACGCCGACCGCTTCCTGCACCTGGACCGGATCGTGGTCGCCGAGCAGCACCGCCGTACCGGTATCGCGACCGCCGTCTACCGCGCGGTCGAGCGGTCCGCCAGGCCGTTCGACCGGCTGGTGTGCGGCATCAGGTCCGACCCGCCGGACATCGCCGGCCTCGCCTTCCACGCCGGTCGCGACTTCGTCGAGGTCGGCAAGCTCCGCCGCCCCGACGGGACCACCACGGCGCTCTGCTCGAAGGAGCTCGCCACCGACTAAATCGGGTGCGGGGCCGTCGAGGACCGGTCACCCTGGAGCCATGACCATCCAGGAGCGGTTGCGCGAGACCTTCGTCTGGCGGACGGATCGCAGCGTCTGAAGCAGCTACGCCGACGTCACCGGCTGGTGGCGCGACGCTGAGGTACTGCGTGATCTGGGCCCTGCGCTGGCCCGCCTGTACGACGTCACTCCGACGGTCGTGGTCGGTCCGGTGTCACGCGGGTCGATGCTCGGCGCGCTGACGGCGGCCGCACTGGGAGTCGGCTTCGTCGAGATCCGGAAGGACTGCGGCCCGGCAACGGACAGCGATCGCTGGATACAGCGGACGACCGGCCCGGACTACCAGGACCGACACGTCGTGTTCGGCTTCCGCCACGGCCTGGTCAAGTCCGGCGACCACGTCCTGATGGTCGACGACTGGGCAGACACCGGCGCCACCGCACTGGTAGCCCGCGCCCTCATCCAAGACTGCGGTGCCCACTGGATCGGCGCCGCCTGCATAGTCGACGCCCTAACCAACCCCCACCTACGCCACGACCTCCCCCTACGCGCCCTACTCGACGTACGGCGGTTGTAGCCCCGGACCGCCAGGCCATCACATTGACCAGCGGCCACCGCAGCCAAGCGCAAACTCTCGCGCGGATGCTGCGTTGTGATGGCCTGGCGGTCCGCCTGTGGATGACGCTCGGCGGATCCGGCCCGGCTTCGGCCATCATCTCGGCATGTCCGAGGTCCTCGACGTACTGCACCGGCGCGCGGGTACGGCGACGTTCGCGGAGCTTCGCGCCGTCGTCTCGGGTCGTGCCATCCGGGGAGCTCTGGCCGACGGCGCGATCCGGCGGATCGCCAAGGGCGTCTACGCCATTCCGCCGGATGCGGATCCGCTGGCCGCCGCACGTGCCCAGGGTGGGGTGGTGTCACACCTGAGCGCCGCCGTACTGCACGGCTTCGCGGCGCTCGAGTTGCCGAACAAGCCCCAGATCACCGTTCCGCGCGGTCAGCACCGCCGACTGAGCCCGATCGACTGTGACCTGCATTGGGCGGACGACGTCCCATCCGACGGCTGGTGCACCGGCAAGCTCCGAACGGTGCTGGACTGCGCACGCACTCTCGAGTTCGCCGCAGCCGTCACCGTCGCGGACTCGGCGCTGCGGCATGGCGCCGTGGATCGCTCCCAGCTGATGGTCGCGGCGGCTGAGCTCAGCGGTCCTGGCTCCCGGCGCGCCCGCCGAGTCGCGGCCGCCGCCGACGGCCGGGCGGAGTCGGCGTTGGAGTCCGCCCTCCGTTCCCTCCTGATCGAGGCGGGCATCGAAGGCTTCGAGCCTCAGGTCGTCGTTCAGGACGACCGCTTCTCCGCCCGGATCGATCTCGGCCACCGCGAGCTGCTGATTGCTCTGGAGGCGGACAGCTTCGCCCATCACGGCACGCGGCAGGCGCTCACCCGTGACTGCCGCCGGCACGTGAACCTCACCGTCCGCGGCTGGCGTCTGCTCCGCTTCTCGTGGGAGGACGTGATGTTCGACCCTCCGTGGGTGGTGGAGGTGGTTCGGCGGGCAGTGGCCGGATCTCCAGGCCATCACAATTCACGAAAGACAGCCGGCGTGAGTCGGCGTGGGCGACTGCTGCGACGATTGTGATGGCCTGGAGATCCGGCCCTCACCCCAGCCGCCCGCCCACGATCGTCTGGGTTACGAGCGGGACGCCCGGGCGGTAGGCGAGGTGGATGTAGGAGGGGGCGTCGAGGACGGCTAGGTCGGCGCGGGCGCCGGGGGTCAGGTGGCCGATGTCGGTGCGGCGGAGGGAGGCGGCGCCGCCGGCGGTTGCGGACCAGACGGCCTCGGCTGGGGTCATGTGCATCTCGCGGACGGCCAAGGCGATGCAGAAGGGCAAGGACGAGGAGTAGCCGGAGCCCGGGTTGCAGTCGGTGGCCAGGGCTACGGTCACTCCGGCGTCGATCAACCGCCGAGCATCCGGGTACGGCGACCGCGTGGAGAACTCGACCGCCGGAAGCAGCCCCGCGACGACCCCGGTCGAGGCGAGGCCGTCGATGTCGGCGTCGGTGAGGTAAGTGCAATGGTCCGCGGCCGCGGCGCCAACCTCGCAGGCCAACTGGACTCCCGGACCCTCGCCGAGCTGGTTGGCGTGGACCCGAGCCTGCAAGCCTTTCGCCTGTCCCGCGGTCAGGATCGCCCGCGCCTGGTCGCCGTCGAAGGCGCCGCGCTCGACGAACACGTCGACCCACTTCGCGTACTGCGCCGTTGCCTCGAGCATCGGCCCGGTCACGAGTGACACGTAGCCGGCCGGATCCTCGGCGTACTCAGCCGGTACGACGTGTGCCCCCAGATAAGTGGTCTCGTCGGTGAACTGACCGGCGATCTGCAACCCGCGCGCCTCGTCGGCGACCGTCAGCCCGTAGCCCGACTTGATCTCGACCGTCGTCGTGCCCTGCCGGCGCATCTCGGTCACCAGCCGCGCCACGTTGGCGGTCAGCACCTCGTCCGTGGCCTGCCGGGTCGCCGCGACCGTCGTCCGGATCCCGCCCGCGGAGTACGGCGTACCGGTCATCCGGGCGGCGAACTCCTCGGCCCGGTCGCCGGCGAACACCAGGTGCGCGTGCGAGTCGACGAAGCCCGGGATCACCGCCCGGCCACCCAGGTCGACAGCCTGATCGGCGGCCGGAGCCTCGCGCCGAGCACCCACCCAAGCGACCTTGCCGCCCTCGACCACCAGCGCCGCGTCCCGCACCTCGCCGAGCAGGTCGCCCCGCGCCGGGTCGTTGGTCACCAGCGAACCGATACCGGTCAGCAGCAGCGAGCTCATTCGGTCACCGCCTCGATCGCCGCCGCCAGCTCACCGGCCACGTCCAGCTTCAGGTGATTGCCCTGCGCAACTATCTGGCGTCCACCCACCACGACGTCGGTCACATCAGCCGCCGAGGCGGCGAAAACGGCTGTCTCCACAGTGTTTCCGGTCCCCGCCGTACGCACGCTGTCCAGCCGTACGGCGACCAGGTCCGCCCGAGCGCCGACCTCGATCACCCCCGCGTCCTCGAAGCCGAGCGACCGGTGCCCGTCGGCAGTCGCCGCCTTGAGGAGCTCGGCGGCGGACCAGTGGCCGCGCTCGTGGGAGGCGAGCCGCTCGTCGAGCTCCACCGCGCGCATCTCCTCGAACAGGTCGATCACCGCGTGGCTGTCCGACCCGAGCGTCAACGGCGACCCGGCGTCACGCAACGCCGACGACGGTCCGATGCCGTCGGCAAGGTCGCGCTCGGTGGTCGGGCAGAAGCACGAGTACGTCGCCGAGTTGCCGAGCAGACCCACATCGACGTCGGTGAGGTGGGTCGCGTGGACAGCGCTCGTCCGGCCGCTGAGGAAGCCGGTCTCGTCGAGGACCTGGGCCGGCGTACGACCGTAGGCGTCCAGGCAGGCAGCGTTCTCGCCGACTTGCTCGGACAGGTGGATGTGCAGGGGTGCGTCGGGCAGGGCGGCGGCGACTGCGCCGAGTTGCTCGTGCGGCACACCTCGGATCGAGTGCGCCGCCGTACCGATTACTACGTCGTCGGCGCCGGCCAGCAGCGAGACCCGGGAGGCCCAGGCTGCGGCGTCGCCGTCGCTGAAGCGTTGCTGGATGGAGTTGAGCGGCTGGTCGATCCCGCCGGCGACGTAACACGTGTCCAGCAGGGTGATCCGAAGGCCGGTGTCGCGGGCGGCGGCGATCAGCGCCGTACCCATGGCGTTCGGGTCGTCGTAGTGGCGTCCGCCCGGAGCGTGGTGCAGGTAGTGGAACTCGCCGACGGCGGTGATCCCGGCCAGCACCATCTCGCCGTACACGGCGCGGGCGAGGCGGTAGTACGACTCGGGGGTGAGCATCGACGCGACGGCGTACATCTGCTCGCGCCAGGTCCAGAACGTGCCGCGCTCGGTCTGCGTGCGGCCGCGCAGGGCGCGGTGGAAGGCGTGGCTGTGGCAGTTCGCGAGGCCGGGCAGCACGAGTCCGTTCAGCCGGATCGCGTCGCCCGGGTCCGCGTCGGCCTCGACCGCGGTGAAGCGTCCGTCGGCGATCGTCACCAGCACCCGCTCGGCGACCCCGGACGGCAGCAGGGCGCGCGAGCACCAGTACGACGTCACTTCGCGAGATCCTTCAGTACGGCGGCCAGCGCGTCCACGCCGGCCAGGCAGTCGTCCATCTCGGCGTGCTCGGCCGGCGAGTGCGAGATGCCGGTCGGGTTGCGCACGAACAGCATCGCGGTCGGGATCCCGGCGGCCGAGAACACGCCGGCGTCGTGGCCGGCGCCGGTCGGCAGGACGGGGGCGCCGTCGAGTACGTCGACGAGGCGGTCGCGCAGACCGGCCGGGAAGTCGACGATCGGCGACACGGACTCGGGGACGACCTCGAGCGTCGTACCGTCTCGTTCTGCTCTTTCCGTCGCTTGCTTGGTGATTGCCGCGAGCAACGACTCCAGAGTGGCCTGGTCGGCGGCCCGGGCGTCGAGCCAGGCGGTGACCTGCGACGGTACGGCGTTGGTGCCGTTGGGCTCGACGGAGAGCCGGCCGAAGGTCGCGCGGGCTCCGGCCAGGCGGGCCTGTTTGTTGGCGGCCAGCGCGGTCATCGCATAGGTGAGCATCGGGTCGTGCCGGTCCTCCATCAGCGTGGTGCCGGCGTGGTTGGCCTCACCGCCGAACGTGAACCGGTACCGCCCGTGCGGCCAGATCGAGCTCGCCACCCCGACCGGAGCGGTCAGCCCGCGCCCCTGCTCGACGTGCAACTCGACGAACGTTCCCATCTTCTGCAGCAACGGCGACGGCCCGACTCCTGCCGGATCAATCCCCGCCTCCTCCAACGCTGCCGCCAACGTCACCCCGGCCCGATCCGTCAACGCCAGTGCGCGCTCCGGCGGCAACACTCCCGCCGCCACCCGGGACCCCAGACAAGGCATCCCGAACCGCGACCCTTCTTCCTCCACGAACGCACCCACCCCGATCGGCACCGAAGGCACAAACCCCTCAGCCCGCAACCGATCAACAGCAGCAAGCGCGCTCACAACCCCCAACGGCCCATCAAAAGCACCCCCATCGATCACCGAGTCGAGGTGACTCCCGGTCACCACGCCAGACTCACCAGGGGGACCCCACCACGCGATGAGGTTGCCGATGCCGTCCGATTCGAGGGTCAGGTTGCGGGCGGCGCACTGGTCGGTGAACCAGTGCGTCGCCTCGCGTTCGGTGGGGGTCCAGCCGCCTCGGTGGTAGCCGCCGGTGTCGGGGCTGCGGCCGATGGCGGACTGGGACGCCCACAGGGATTCGAAGCTCAAGACAGCGGGTTCTTCGACAGCCAGTCCTTGGCGACCGCGTTCGGCGACTCCTTGCCGACGTCGATCCGCTTCACCATGTCGGTCAGCGCCTCCGTGGTCAGCTTGGCCGAGACCGCGTTCAGCGCGGCCGCGACGTCGTCCGACTTGTGGTCGGTGCGGATCAGCGGAACGATGTTGTTCGGCGGCAGGATGTTCTCCGGGTCCTCCAGCTGGACCAGGTTGTTGTCCTTGATCAGCGCCTGGGTGGTGAAGAAGTTCGACACCTGGATCTGGTCGTCCAGCAGCGCCTTCAGGCTCAGCGGACCACCGGCGTCCAGCGTCTTGTACTCCTTGCCGAACTCGACGCCGTACTTCTCCTTCAGGCCCTTCAGCCCGGCGTCGCGCACCTTGAACTCGGAGCTACCGCCCGCGGCCATGTCCTTGGCGACGTCCTTCAGGTCGCCGAGCGACTTCAGGCTGTACTTGTCCGCGGTCGCCTTGGTCACCACGATGGTGTCCTCGTCGGCGGCCGGCGACTTCTCCAGCACCTCCAGCCCGGACGGCAGGGACGCCTTCAGGGCGTCGTACGTCGCCTGGTCCTCGGTCTCGGTGGCGTCGGTCTTGAAGTAGTGCAGCGCGGCGCCGGTGTACTCCGGCAGCAGGTCGACCGAGCCGTCCTTGATCGCGGCCATGTAGGTCTCGCGGTTGCCGATGTTCGGCTTCTGCTTGACCTCGATGCCCTTCGCTGCCAGCGCCTGGCCGTAGATCTCCGCGAGCAGCTGGCTCTCGGAGAAGTCGGCGGACCCGACGGTGAGGCTGGTGACCTTCTCCGGCGCGGGCGAGGAACCCGCGTCGCTGTCGCCCAGCTGATCGCCCCCACCCCCACAGCCGGCCAGGCCGAGCACGGCCACCCCGGCGATCGCAGTACGGATGAGCGTGGATCTCAACACGAGAGCCTCCAGTGTCTCGTCAGCCACCGGCCGCTGCCGGCGGATGTTTCGATGGGGCGGATGATCTTTGGCAAGTTCATCAGGTACGTCGGACAGTTCAGTCGGTCTTGAGCCCGTCGGACACGGCGACCCGGCCGAAAAGGGCGAACATCACGTCGAGCAGGATGGCGAGCAGGGCGACCAGCAGGGCGCCGGTGAACATCTGCGGGAAGTCGCGGAGCTTCAGCCCGTCGACCACGTAGCGACCGAGGCCGCCGAGGGACACGAGCGCGGCGATCGTCGCGGTCGAGACGATCTGCAGCGTCGCGCCGCGCAGGCCGGAGATGATCAGCGGCATCGCGATCGGGATCTCCACCTTGGTCAGGATCTCGCGTCCGGTCATGCCCATCCCCCGGGCGGCGTCGATCGTGGCCGGATCGACACCGGACAGACCGGCGTACGTCGAGGCCAGGATCGGCGGGATTCCGAGCGCGACCAGCGCGATCAGGACCGGCAGGAAGCCGATCTGGTCGGTCAGCAGCACCGCGATCATCAGCAGTCCGAGGCTCGGTAGCGCCCGGGCCGCGTTGCCCAGGTTGATCGCCAGGAAGGCCCCGCGCCGGGTGTGGCCGATCCGCAGCCCCACCGGCAACGCGATCGCCGCGGACAGCCCGAGAGCGGCAAACGTGTACCAGATGTGCTCGAGGATCCGGGCCCAGATCCCTTCCGGACCGGACCAGTTGAAGGGGTCGCTCAGGTATTCCCACATGTCAGGCCACCTCCACCGGCGGTGCGGCGATCACGCGGGACCACGGTGTGAGGATCCGCTGCAGACCGACGAGGATCAGGTCTGCGAGCAGCGCCAGCAGCAGCGAGAGCACCACGCCCACCACGACCGGAGTGAGGAAGTCCCGCTGGAAACCCAAGGTGAACAACTCACCCAGTCCGCCGATCCCGATCACCGCGCCGACGCTCACCATCGAGATGTTCGCGACGGTGACGACGCGCAGTCCCGCGAAGATCACCGGTACCGCGATCGGCAGATCGACCGCGACGAGTCGGTGCAGGGAGCCGTAGCCGACCGCGATCGCGGACTGCCGGACGTCGGGTGGCACTGAGCGCAATCCGTCGATCACGTTCCGGATCAGCAGCGAGACCGTATAGATGGTCAGCGCCACGACGATGTTGACCGGGGACAGCACTTTGGTGCCGAGGATCGCCGGCAACACGATGAACAGCGCGATCGAGGGCAGTGAGTACAGCACGCCGCCGAACGCGATCAACGGGTTTGCCAGCCAGGAGAAGCGGGTCGCCACGTAGCCGAGCGGCAGCGAGATCAGCAGTCCGAGAACGACCGGAATGATCGCCAGGTAGATGTGCTCGCGCAGCTGTTCCCAGATCAGGTCGAGGTTGTCGGCCACCCAGGTCATGATCGGAGTGCCTCTGCGACGATCGACTGGTCGACGACTCCGACTGCCCTGCCGGCGGCGTCGACGCAGACGCCCCAGCCGCTCGGCGAGGTCAGTACGGCGTCCAGCGCGGCACGCAACGAGTCACCCCGCTGGAAGACGGCGCCGATCGGCTGGATCTCGTGATCGTTCCGCCAGCCGACCGGCTTGTTGTCGTCGTCCAGCACGAGATCCGGCGGCAACGGCTTGAGCGGCAGCTCGTCGGGCTGGACGAAGGTGAGCGCGCGGTAGCCGCGGTCCTGCCCGACGAAGCCGCGGACGAAGTCGTCGACCGGGTTCGCAAGCAGGTCGGACGGCGGCGCGAACTGGGCCAGCTTGCCGCCGACCCGCAGTACCGCGACGTTGTCGCCGAGCTTGATCGCCTCGTCGATGTCGTGGGTGACGAACACGATCGTCTTGCCGATGTCGCGTTGCAGGCGGAGCAGCTCCTCCTGCAACTGGTGGCGGACGATCGGGTCGACGGCGCTGAACGGCTCGTCCATCAGCATGATCGCCGGGTCGGCCGCCAGCGCCCGCGCAACGCCGACTCGTTGCTGCTGGCCACCAGACAACTGGGCCGGGTACCGCTCGGCCAGCTTCACGTCCAGGCCGACCCGCTCGAGCAGCTCCATCGCGGTGGCGCGGGTCTTGCGCTTGTCCCAGCCGAGCAGCTTGGGCACGGTGGCGATGTTGTCCACGACCGTCTTGTGCGGGAACAGCCCGGCGTGCTGGATCACGTACCCGATCCCGCGCCGCAGCGTCACCGGGTCCTTGCCCTTGATGTCCTCGCCGTCGATCGAGATCGTTCCGCTGGTGCGCTCGATGGTGCGGTTGATCATCCGCAACGACGTGGTCTTGCCACAGCCCGAAGGCCCGACGAACACGGTGATCTGACCGCTCGGGATCTGCAGGGACAGCTTGTCGACGGCGACGGTGCCGTCCGGATACTGCTTGGTGACGTCCTCGAACTCGATCATGGCGCCCCTTCGCGCTCGTCGTCGGTCGCCCGATCGACCCTAGCGGAACGAGAGACCGAAGCCACGCGATTCTCATTCCCGGGAAAGTGCACCGTAACAATAGACAATGTCACGGTCGCACTCTGCGATCAGACCTCCTGCATCGGAACTCTGACTCCCCGTTCGGCCGCAACCTCTGCTGCCTTGTCGTACCCGGCGTCGACGTGCCGGATGACACCCATCGCCGGGTCGTTGGTGAGCACCCGCTCCAGCTTCTGCCGGGCCAACTCGGTGCCATCGGCAACCGATACCTGGCCGGCGTGGATGGACCGGCCGATGCCGACGCCGCCGCCGTGGTGGATCGACACCCACGACGCGCCGCTGGCCACGTTCACCATCGCGTTCAGCAACGGCCAGTCCGCGATCGCGTCCGAGCCGTCCAGCATTCCCTCGGTCTCCCGGTACGGCGACGCGACGCTGCCGGTGTCCAGGTGGTCCCGGCCGATCACGATCGGCGCCTCGAGCTCGCCGGCCGCGACCATCTCGTTGAACCGGACCCCGGCCTTGTCCCGCTCACCCTGGCCGAGCCAGCAGATCCGGGCCGGCAGCCCCTGGTACGCGACCCGCTCGCCGGCCATCTTGATCCACCGGGTCAGGTGCTCGTTGTCCGGGAACAGGTCGAGGATGGCCTGGTCGGTCCTGGCGATGTCGGCCGGGTTGCCGGACAGCGCCGCCCACCGGAACGGGCCCTTTCCCTCGCAGAACAAGGGCCGGATGTACGCCGGCACGAAGCCCGGGAACTCGAACGCGCGCGAGTACCCGGCCTTGCGGGCCTCGTCGCGGATCGAGTTGCCGTAGTCGAACACCTCGGCGCCCGCGTCCTGGAAGCCGACCATCGCGGCGACGTGCCGGGCCATCGAGGCCTGTGCGCGCTCGGTGAATCCGGCCGGGTCCTTCTCCCGTGCGGTCGCCCAGTCGTCGAACTCGATCCCGACCGGCAGGTACATCAGCGGGTCGTGCGCCGAGGTCTGGTCGGTGACGATGTCGATCGGGGCGCCCAGTTCCAGCAGCTCCGGCACGATCACGGCAGCGTTGCCCAGGACACCGATCGACAGCGGCCGCCGGGCCTTCTTGGCCTCCTCGGCCAGCCGCAGCGCCTCCTCCAGCGAGCCGGCCCGGACGTCGAGGTACCGGTGCTCGATCCGCCGGTCGATTCGCGAGGAGTCGACGTCGATGCAGATCGCCACACCGTCGTTCATCGTCACCGCCAGCGGCTGGGCGCCGCCCATCCCGCCGAGCCCGGCGGTCAGCGTGATGGTGCCGGCCAACGAGCCGCCGAACTTCTTCTCGGCCACCGCGCCGAACGTCTCGTAGGTGCCCTGCAGGATGCCCTGGGTGCCGATGTAGATCCACGAGCCGGCCGTCATCTGGCCGTACATCGTGAGGCCCATCGCCTCCAGCTTGCGGAACTCCTCCCAGGTGGCCCAGTCGCCGACCAGGTTCGAGTTCGCGATCAGCACCCGCGGCGCCCACTCGTGCGTCTGCATCACGCCGACCGGGCGGCCGGACTGCACCAGCATGGTCTCGTCGTCCTTCAGCGTGGTCAGGGTCCGCACCATCGCGTCGAAGGAGTTCCAGTCCCGGGCCGCCTTGCCGGAACCGCCGTACACGACCAGTTCGTCGGGGTGCTCGGCGACCTCGGGGTCGAGGTTGTTCTGCAGCATCCGCAGCGCGGCCTCCTGCTGCCAGCCGCGGGCGGTCAGGGTGGTGCCGCGGGGTGCGCGCACAGGACGGGGTCCGGACATGGGTGATCCAGCCTTTCTAGGAGAGCGGGCCGGTGACGGCCTCGGTCGCGTGGATATAGGTGCCGTCAGCAACAAGGCGGACGGAGTGCTCGATCTCGGGGGCCAGGTGCCGGTCGGTGCCCGGCCCCTCGACGTACTCCCGGAGGGCGGTCCGGACGGCGGCGGTGGCCGGCGCCGGGGTGAGCGGCGCGCGCAGGTCGAGCGCCCGCGCGGCGGTCAGGATCTCGACGGCGAGGACGCGCTGCAGCCCGTCGATCGCCTTGCGCAGCTTGCGTGCGGCCGACCAGCCCATCGAGACGTGGTCCTCCTGCATCGCGCTGCTCGGGATGGAGTCCACGCTGGCCGGTACGGCGAGCCGCTTGAGCTCGGACACGATCGCGGCCTGCGTGTACTGCGCGATCATGTGACCGCTGTCGACCCCGGGGTCGTCGGCCAGGAACGCGTTCAGCCCGTGGTTCCGGGCGACGTCGAGGAAGCGGTCGGTACGGCGTTCGCTGATGCTGGCCAGGTCCGCGACGGCGATCGCGAGGAAGTCGAGCACGTAACCGACCGGAGCACCGTGGAAGTTGCCGTTCGACTCGACCCGGCCGTCCGGAAGCACGACCGGGTTGTCGATCGCGGCGGCGAGCTCGTGGTCGGCGACCGTGGCCGCGTGCGCCGCGGTGTCGCGAGCGGCGCCGTGCACCTGCGGCGAACAACGCAGCGAGTAGGCGTCCTGGACCCGGTTGCACTCGGGACCGCGGTGGCTCGCGACGATCGCGCTGTCCGCGAGGATCGCGCGCAGGTTCGCCGCGGACGAACGCTGGCCGGGATGCGGCCGGAGCGCCTGCAGGTCGTCGGCGAACACCCGGTCGGTGCCGAGCTGCGCCTCGACGCTCATCGCGGCGGCGAGGTCGGCGGTCTTGAACAGCCGGTCGAGGTCGGCCAGCGCGAGCACCAGCATGCCGAGCATGCCGTCGGTGCCGTTGATCAGCGCGAGCCCTTCCTTCTCCGCGAGTACGACGGGAGTCAGGCCGTGGGTCCGCAATGCGTCGCCGGCATCCAGAAGGTTGCCTTCGGCATCGCGTACGAAACCCTCACCCATCACCGCGAGCGCGACGTGCGACAGCGGCGCGAGGTCACCGGAACAGCCGAGGCTGCCGTACTCGTGCACCACCGGAGTCAGGTTGGCGTTGAGGAGACCGGCGTACGCCTGGGCCGTCTCGACCTTCACGCCGGTTCGGCCGGTCGCGAGCGTCGACAGCCGGAGCAAGGCGAGGGCGCGGACGACCTCGGTCTCCACCTCGGGCCCGGAGCCGGCCGCGTGCGACCGGACCAGGCTGCGCTGCAACTGCGCCCGCAACTCCGGCGCGATGTGCCGGGTCGCGAGAGCGCCGAAACCGGTCGAGACCCCGTAGTGCGGGGTGTCCGCGTGCGCCAGGGCCTCGATCGCGGCCCGCGACTTCGCGATCTCCTCGAGCGCCTGGTCGCCGATCCGCACCCGGGCGCCGTGCCGTGCCACCGCCACGACGTCGGCCGCGGTCAGCGGCCCGACGCCGACGACTATCTCGTTCTGCTCATCCACCCGATCATTGCACCGCGCTACACGGACAACCGACAGCAGCGCCAGGCACTTTCTGTCTCGGATCTGAGACACGTCGATGGACCGCCCGACACATAGAGTGAAGGAATGGTGTTCGAGATCCGGCCGGCCCGGCCGGAGGACGCGGTGGGGATCGCCCAAGTCTGGGCAGCCACGATGCCGCAACTGGTCAAGACGGCCCGCGGGATCGAGGCGCAACTGCGAACCGGCAAGAGCCAGGTGGTCCTGGTCGCAGTGGACGGCCGGGACGTGGCCGGTTTCGGGACCGTCTACCTGCCCGACCCGGACGAACGAGGCCCACGGGTCCGGATCGCCGTACAGGTCCCGCCGGCGGCGCGAAGGCGCGGCATCGGCAGCGCGCTGGCCGAGGCGGTCGGTGCCGAAGCGGTGAAGGCGGGCGCGGTCGCGTTGCTGGTCGTCGTCGCGGACGAGGCCGAGTCGAAGCAGTTCGCGACCCGGAGAGGGTTCACCATCGGCCGCCGGATGTCCCAGTCCCGAGCCGATCTGAGCGCCGTACCGCCGCCGGCCGCCCTACCTGCCGGGCTGCGCCTGGCCGACTACGACCAGGTCGATCCGCGGGCACTGTGGCAGGCGGTCGTCGCGGTCACCGGCGGCGATCCGAGCGGGCTGTCGTTCTCGCTGCCGTACGACGAATGGCTGGCCGTCGACTGGGGACACCCGGATCTCCGGCGCGATCTCAGCTTCGCCGTGCTCGACGGCGACACCGTGCTGTCGTTCGTCACCACGACGGCCGACCCGGACCGGAAGGTGATCTGGTCGAACCTGACCGGCACCGTTTCGTCCGCGCGCGGCCGCGGGCTGGCGAAAGTGGTGAAGTCGGCCGCGCTGGCGCGGGCCCGGGACGCGGGCTTCGTCGTTGCGTACACCGGCAACGACGCGGGGAACGCCCCGATGCTCGCAGTGAACACCTGGCTCGGCTACGAAGTGTCGTCGAGCGCCTGGACCGCGGAGAAGGCCCTGTGACTCGAATCGTTCTGTCCCTCACGTTCTTCGGCGTCCTCGCGGTGGTGGTCGGGATCCTCACGTCCGGCGACGACCAGGACATCGACTGGGCGATCACCGGCAGCCTGTTCGGGGTCGCGCTGGCCGGCGAGGGAGTCCGGCAGTGGCTGCGCCGCAGCCGCGCCAAGTCCCGGGAATCGTCCGGAATCTGAGACTTCGCGGTTACGCTGCCGTTGTGAGCGGCAACGTTCCCGCCTCGACCCGCACGCTGCGGGTCCTGACGTTCCTGGCCACCCAGCCCGGACCGGTGCCGATGGAGCGCATCGCCTCCGCGGTCGGCCTGCCGCGCTCGTCGACGTACCACTTGCTGCGAGCAATGATCGATGAGGGCTTCGTGGTGCACCTGCCCGAGGAGAAGCGGTACGGGCTCGGCGTGGCGGCGTTCGAGATCGGGTCGGCGTACCTGCGGCATGATCCGCTGGAGCGGTTGGCTCGGCCGTTGCTCGTTCAGTTGGTGGCTGAGGTGGGTCAGACTGCGCATCTCGGCGTACTGCACGGGCGGGAGCTCGTCTACCTGCTGAAGGAGCAGCCGCCGCGGCCGGTGACGCTCGTGACGGATGTCGGCGTACGCCTCCCCGCGACGCTGACCGCGTCGGGGCGCGCGCTGCTCGCCGAGCTGCCGGCGGCTCAGGTACGGGCGTTGTTCCCCAACCCGGAGAGTTTCGTACGGCGGACGGACCTGGGACCGCAGACGCTCACCCAACTGCGGCGCCTGCTGGCCGACGAGAAGCGCCAGGGCTTCGCGCTCGAGGACTCCTTCATCAGCCCCGGCTTCTCCTCGGTCGCCAGCGCAGCCGTCGACCACGCCGGCCACCCCGTCGCCGCCATCAGCATCACCTTCCGCACCGACGTCGTACCACCCACCGACCGCCGCCTCCTCGCCCACAAAACCCGCCAGGCCGCCACCGCGCTGACCCGGCGGCTCCACGGGTAGTCCCCCGCGCGTGGTCGGGCCAGCCCGCGGTCCTGCTGCCGGAGCGTGGACACGTCGTGGCGGGACGCGGTCGTCGCGGCGGGCTCGGGGGCGTCACGGCAACTGAGTGGGGCTAGCACCACCTCGGGTGGGGACGTGGGGTGACTGTGTGGGGGGCGGTTGGGCGGAAGGGTTGAGGTCTGCCGGACGTCTAGGAGGAGACCGTGGTGCGTGGTGTGGTTGCGTTGGTTGGGGCTGTTGGGGTCGGGGCTGTGGGGATGGTGCCTGCGGCGGCCGGTGGTGGGGAGGTTGTGCGGACGGAAGGTGGGTTGGTTCGGGGGATGGTCCAGGAGGATGTGCGGACCTTTCGGGGGATTCCGTACGCGGCGCCTCCGGAGCGGTGGCGGTCGCCGCGGCCGGCCAGGCCCTGGGAGGGGATACGCGACGCGACGGAGCACGCAGACAGCTGTGCGCAGCCTGAGCATCCGGTTGGCATGGCGAGCACAAATGAGGACTGCCTGTATCTGGACGTGACGACGCCGAGGAGCGACGGGAAGAAGCGGCCGGTCGTCGTCTGGATTCATGGGGGCAGCTTCACCAACGGTGCCAACAGCGTGTACGGGCCCGACAGGTTCGCCGGCCGCGGTGAGGTTGTCGTGGTGCAGGTGCAATACCGGCTGGGCGCGTTCGGGTTTCTCGCCAGTCCGCTGCTCGGCGAGGACTCGGGCAACTACGGGCTGGAGGACCAGCAGGCCGCACTCCGCTGGGTCCGGCGGAACGCCCAGGCCTTTGGCGGTGATCCGCGGAACGTGACCGTGATGGGTGAGTCGGCCGGCGCCTACAGCGTCTGCGACCACCTGGCCTCCCCGACCGCGGCCGGGCTCTTCGATCGGGCGATCATCCAGAGCGGACCCTGCGCACAGGAGTACTCCGCCATCAACTACGCGGCACCCAGACCGCGATCAGTCGCGAACCACTACAGCAGCAACCTCGCGACCGAGCTGGGCTGCACCACTGCGGCCTGCATGAGAGCAATCCCCGCAGAAGAACTGCTCGCAGCGACCGCGGACGACGAGTTCGGTCCGGTGCTCGGTGGGCGTGTCCTCCCGCACCACCCGGCCAAGAAGATGGTCAACAACGTCCCGGTCTTGCACGCAGTCAACCACGACGAGGAGTCCGGTCGGTACGGCGCTCAAGAGGTCTTCGCCCAGCCGATCACGCAGGCGGAGTACGAAACCGCCGTACGCGAAACCTTCGGTGCCAAGGCAGACAAGATCCTGGCCGAGTACGCCGACGTCCGCCCCGCCGGCCGTGCCCTCGCGACCGTCATGACCGACTCGCACTGGTCCACCCCCGCCGCTAGGACCAACCGCATCCTGTCGACACGCATGCCGACGTACGCGGTTGAGTTCGCCGGCGAGGCGCCCTGGTACGCCGGGGCGCCCAAGCCGACCTGGCCCGTCGGCTCGCACCACCTGAGTGACGTCGCCTACTTCTTCGACCTGGCCGTCCTCGAGCCGCCGCAGCAGGAGTACGCCGACCAACTCATCACCACCTGGGCCGACTTCGCCCGCACCGGCACCACCCCCTGGCCGCGCACCCGCCCGGGCGACCGGACCGTCCAGTCCCTCACTCCGACCGGCACCACCCGGACCGACTTCGTCGCCGACCACCGGATCCGCTTCTGGCAGTGATCGACAACGTACGACGGCCCTCCGCGAAGCCACCTGACTTCGGGGAGGGCCGTCGTACGCCCAGGCCGCGGCATCCACGTCGCGGGGCGGGCACTACCAGGAAGACTTGGTGATGCCCGGGAGCTCGCCGCGATGGGCCATCGCGCGGAAACGGACTCGGGAGATGCCCGCCTTCCGCAGGTACCCCCGAGGACGGCCGTCGGCGACGTCGCGGTTGCGCACCCGGATCGGGCTCGCATCCCGCGGCAGCTGCTGCAGCTTGAGCTGGGCCGCGCCGCGGTCCTCGAAGGACGACCGCGGGTCGGCGATGATCCGCTTCAGCTCGGCGCGGCGCGCGGCGTACCGGGCGACGGTCCGCTTGCGCTGCTCGTTCTTGGCGATCTTGCTGGTCTTCGCCATCAGCGCTCTTCGCGGAAGTCCACGTGCTGCCGAACGGCGGGGTCGTACTTGCGCATCACCAGGCGGTCGGGATTGTTCCGCCGGTTCTTGCGCGTTACGTAGGTGAAGCCGGTGCCCGCCGTGCTGCGGAGCTTGACGATCGGGCGGAGGTCGTTGCGCTTGGCCATGCTGGGTTCCTTTCCTCAACTGCGATCCACAGTGTACGTTGTACTGGTAATCATTTTCAATAAGGGAGTGTGGATGCTGCCGGTGACCTTGCTCACGGGGATCGACGAGCGGTTCCGCGGCGCAGTGGCGGGGAACCTGCTGGCCGCAGCCGGCTCGCGGGGCGTACTGGTCGAGTACGACGTCAGCGGCCTGGCCGACGGGTCCGTCGTACGGATCGCCCGGACCGCCGGCGGCGTGATCGACCGCGAGGTGATCCGGATGAGCCACCCGTGCGTGTCCTGCGCGATGCGCGGCTCCCTGGTCGCCCTGCTGGTGAGCATCGCGGCGGTCGAGCGGTACGACGCCGCGATCGTGTCGGTGCCGGGTGCCGGGGACACGCAGGCGATCGCCGAGGAGATCGCCCGCGACGGCGACGGCGAGCTCCGGGTGGACGCGGTCCTGACCACGGTCGACACCGGCAGCGTGATCGACGACCTCACCGGCGATCAGCTGATCCAGGACCGCGGGATCCCGACCGCCGCCGAGGACGGGCGAGCGATCGCCGAGGTGGTCGCCCGTCAACTCGAGTACGCGAATGCCGCCGTGCTGAGCAGCGACGACGAGACCGTCCGGGCGCTGACCCAGGCGATCAATCCACAGCTTCTGGTCCGGACCACGCCGGCGGGGCTGCTCGGCGTACGGCTGCACGATCCGGACGCTGCCGAGACCTGGACCGAGCCCGGCTCGATCTGCGCGACCACCGAGAGCGGCCCGGTCCGGACGCTGGTCTGGCAGGCGGACCGGCCGTTCCACCCGGAGCGGCTCTACGACGCCCTGGAGGACCTCGTCGCCGGTACGGCGCGGGGCCGCGGGACGCTGTGGATCGCGACCCAGCACCGCAACCGGCTGAGCTGGGACAGCTTCGGCACCAACATCTCGATCGGCGTGCTCGGTCCGTGGCTGGCCGACCTCCCGGCCGACCGCTGGGCCGGGGTCGGGCAGCAGCACCAGGCCCGGTCGGCCCTCGAGTGGCACCCCGATCACGGCGACCGGGCGTCGTACCTGTCCATCACCGGGGTCGGGCTGGACGTCCGGGAATTACGCGAGCGCCTGGATGGTTGTGTCCTGCGTGCGGACGAAGCGGTCCACCCCCTGACCGACCCGTTCGCCCCTTATCTGGAAGGAAGTACTGCAGCATGAAGAAGGACATCCACCCCGACTACCGCCGGGTCGTCTTCCGGGACAAGTCCGGCGACTTCAGCTTCCTCACCGGTTCGACGCGCGAGAGCAACGAGACCATCGTGTGGCACGACGGGAACACCTACCCGGTCGTCGACGTCGAGATCTCGGCCGCGACGCACCCGTTCTACACGGGCCAGCAGCGCGTGATGGACACCCAGGGCCGGGTCGAGAAGTTCAAGAAGCGCTACGGCAAGGCATAACCCCGGACACCTTTCAGGGACCTCGGACAGCTGACCAGCTGTCCGAGGTCCCTGGTTCATGTCCGGACTCTCGTCAGCGTCTCGGATTCGAGACGGGGACCGCGGCTGGGTTGCTGCTCAACGACCGTGCGGCGGCTCACACTGAGGACTGTGGAGCCGGTGGAGATTCTCGGGGCTGGACTGACCCCGTTGGAGGCCGTGGCGCTCGGGCAGCGGCGGACTGCGGTGCGGTTGGGTGACGTCGCGCGGAAGCGGATGCACGAGTCGGCGCTGGCGGTGGCCGAGGTCGCTCAGCGGCGGCCCGTGTACGGGCGGACCACCGGGGTCGGCGCCAACCGCGACGTGCTGACCTCCGACCCCGAGCACGGCGCGCGGTTGCTCGGATCGCACTCCACCACCGGTACGACGTCGTACCCGAAGGATGTGGTCCGGCTCGGGCTGCTCATCCGGGTCAACCAGCTCGCGTCCGGCGGATCCGGCCTAGAGCCCGAGGTCGCCGACGCGATCGTCGCGCTGCTCAACGACGACGAACTGCCCGACCTGCACCGCGGCGGCGCAATCGGGACCGGCGATCTCGGGCCGCTCGCCGAGCTCGGCCTCGCGCTCGGCGCGGTCGTCGACGGGACCAGCGCACTCCCCCTGCTCTCCAGCAACGCGCTCACCCTGGCCGAGTGTTGCCTCGCGTACGTCGAGGCCGCCACGCTGATCAACGTCGTACCGCTGGTCGGCGCCCTCTCGCATGTCGCCCTGCGCGGCAACGCCGAGGTGTACGACGTCCGCGTGCACGAAGCCCGCCCGCAGCCAGGCCAGGTCCGGGTCGCACGCCGGATGCGCGGGCTGCTCGACGGCCTGCCGATCACACCCGCCCGGGTCCAGGATCCGTTCGGGCTCCGAGCCTTTGCGCAGGTCCTCGGACCGGCCGTCGACCATGTAGATGCTCTCGGCAACAGTCTCCGGATCGACATCAACGCCTCCGCCGAGAACCCGTTGGTGGCCGGCGACACCGTGCTCCACAACGGCAACTGGCACGCGATGCCGATCGCGCTGGCCCTTGACTCGCTCCGGCTGAGCCTGCATAGCGTCGCGACCTTGTCGACATCCCGCGTCGCGAACCTGGTCGACCCGGAGTTCACCGGACTGAGCCGGTTCCTGGCCAGCGGTGCGGAGGCGAGCTCGGGCGTGATGATGATCGAGTACGTCGCCCACGACGCGCTGGCCGCGGTCCGTTCGGCCGCGCAGCCCGCGACTCTCGGTACGGCGACACTGTCCCGCGGAGCCGAGCACCACGCCAGTTTCGCGCCACAGGCCGCCGTACTGACGGCTCAACTCCTCGACGCACTTCGTGAAGTGCTGGCCAGTGAGCTGGTCACCGCCGTACGGGCGATTCGCCTTGCAGGCTGGACGCCTGACGATCTCACGCCGGCCGCGGTCGGGCCGTGGCTGGCCGACGCGCTGGCCGCGCTGCCAGACGATCTCACCGACCGATCGCTGCGGGAGGACCTGGAGATCGCCCGCGGCCTGCTCACGCAGTGGGGCGATCGCCAGGTCGAGCATCCCGCCGAAGCGGGCTAGAGCTCCTTCAGGTTGAACGCCTGAGCCATTGCCTTGAAGCCTTCGGCGTTCGGGTGCAGGTGGTCGCCGACGTCGTACGCCGGCAGCATCTTGGACGGCGCCCCCGGGTCGCGGACCGCCTTGTCGAGGTCGACGACGGCGTCGTACTCACCGGACGTCCGGATCCAGTGGTTGAGCGCCTGCCGGTCCGCCTCCCCCTCGGGCGTGTAGTAGCCGGCGCCCTCGTACGGCGTCAGCGTCGCGCCGATCACCTTCAGCCCGGCCTGGCGCGCCCGCTCGATGAACTGCCGGTGCACCGCGATCAACGCCGCCGGCTCGACCGCGCCGCGGCTGCCACCGATGTCGTTGATGCCCTCGAGCAGTACGACGGTCTGCACGCCGGCCTGCCCGAGCACGTCCCGGTCGAACCGCGCCAGCGTCGAGTCTCCCGCCGTACCGGCGTTGTTGAGCAGGCGGTTGCCGCTGATCCCGGCGTTGAGGACGCCGAGCTCGCGGTGCGCCGGCTGGGCCAGCAACCGGTCGGCCAACTGGTCCGGGTACCGCAGGTTCTGGTCGATCGGCGACACCACGCCGTCAGTGATCGAGTCGCCGAACAGCACGACCGAGCCGCGCACTCGGCTCCGCACGTCGACACCTTCGATGATGTAGCGGGCCATCCCGGAGATCGCCTGGTACTGCGACCCGTCGCCGCCGGTCTGGTCACCGGTGGCCAGAAAACCCGTCGCGTACCCGGCCGGGTGCTGGGTCAGCGGGCCCGTCGGACCGGGGAAGTACGTACTGATCACCAGGTCGGTGTCATCAGGTACGGCGACGCGCACCGGGTCGGACACCCACTCAGCACCTGCCGGGATCGTCACCGACGGCTGGCCGCCGAACAGCACCGGGACCAGCTTGGCCGGCTGGACCGTCGGCGTACCGGCGAGGTCGTCACCACGCGGCGTCAGCGTCACCTTGCCGACGACGAGCGGGGATGTGCCGTAGACGTTCGACAACCGCAGCCGGAGCTCCGAGCCACCGACGCTCAGGTGAGCCACTTGCCGCAGGGTCGTGTTGGTGACACCGGTCGCCGAGAGACCCGACGTACCCGGTGGAGTGACGGCGACGGCCCAGCTGCCGATCCAGTCGGGTGACAGCGAGGCCGAGGCGGCGGGAGTGAGCGGGATCGCGAGCAGCGCCAGAGCGGCGACGAGCTGTTTGAGACGACGCATGAGACCACCTTCGTCTGGGCGGAAACGGGGTGTTCCCTTCGATCTCACCCAGAGTCGCCACTCACTCGCAACCGGTCATCGGTGAGCGGTCGATCTTCAGAGCCGAACGCACATCCTTTCAGAGTCGGCCGTACGCCTTCAGAGTGCGGAGGGCGGCGATGGTGACGACGCCTCGGTACTCGAGAGTGGCGGCCTGGCTCGGGGGTTCCCAGGTGAGGGCCCAGCCGCCGTCCGGCCGCTGGTCGGCGATCAGGCGGTCGAGGTGTGCCTCGATCTTGGCGTCGTCGAAGAGCGGTCGCCAGAAGCTGTCCGGCGTCGGGGCGAAGTGCAGCGGGGTGACGCCGTACGTCGGGTCCGCGGCGTCGGCGCGGTACCAGTTGAGCTTGGGCAGCCAGTCGCGGATCCTGTCCAGGTCGACATCGTCGGTGTGCTCGAGGAACTCCATCGACACATGCATCGAGTGGGCATCCTCCGGGAAGCCCTTCGCGAGCTCGGCGGCACACCAGGCAGCGGCCTTGTCCCGCCACGGGTGCTCGAAGCCGAACCGGTAGAGCTGCCCGACCAGGCCGGCCGTCGGGTTGAGGCTCGGCTCGTAGGTCCATTCGCTGATGTGCTCGGCCCGCGGGTAGCCCTCGACAGCCGGGCCGCAGAGCGGGACCGCACCATCAGGTGTCGCGATCGCCTGCAGCCAGTCGACGGCCCGCCGGATCATCTCCTCGTCCCGCGCCCCGGCCGTCAGCATCGTCTCGAACGCAACCTGCACGTCCAGCGGCAGGCTGTCCGGGCACCGCTTGTCCGGCTCGAGCCCGTGCCCGAACCCACCATCCACGTTCCGGTAGCCACGCAACGCGTCCACAACCCCACCCGAGTCGGCCCCCTCGAAGACCGTCGCAAACACCCGCCCCTCGAGCAGCCGCCCTTCCCGCCGTACGAAATCCCGTCCCGCACCCAAGATGTCCATACCCCCACCTTGACGCACCCCACCCCCAATCTCTTGAACAAAACAGACAACCCCGCCCCCTCGCCCGCCGCCTCCGCCGGGGACGGGCTTCCTCCTGCTCGACAGGGAGTCCCGATCACCCCCAACGCCCGAAGCCGTTCCGCTACCGGAGCAAGGCCAGCCGGCGCAACTCTCGGGGCAGCTCTCGGGGGCTTGCCCACCCTGCCGTGGACTTACACACGAAACAACCTGTGCAAGCTCCCCAGTCCCTCCGCAGACCCCCGGCTGTAGCCACGTCGACTCTCACCCCAGCCGACAGCATGCGTGCGCTCACACCATCCGCACCCCAATCGCGGCCGGTCCCACCAACCACACCTCTCCAGCGCCTCCACACCACACCACCACGCACCGCAGTCCGCCCCACCCCACCAAAGCACGCCGTCAACCGCGGGCGGCAGCCCGCAAACCGCCCGGCGGCAGCCGGGCAAAGAAAGCACGGCGCCAAGCCGGGGGCGGGTGGGAGCGCGCAGCGGACGCGACGCAGGAGCGACGGCGAAGCACGCGTGGGGGCTTACACCGCGTTTACGGTTCGAAGCGGTAGCCCATGCCTGGTTCGGTGAGGAGGTGTTTGGGGCGGGCCGGGTCCGGCTCGAGTTTGCGGCGGAGTTGGCCCATGTAGAAGCGGAGGTTGCCGCTGGCGGTTTCGTAGCCCGGGCCCCAGACCTCCGTGAGGAGTTGCCGTTGGGACATCAGCTTGCCCGGGTGCCGGACCAGGACCTCGAGCAGGTGCCATTCGGTGGGAGTGAGCCGGATGTCCTCGCCGTTCCCGAGCGTGACCCGCTTGGCGGCCAGGTCGACCGACGCGCCGCCGACTGTGACGACCGGCTGGTCCTGGGAGAGGTTGCTGCGGCGCAGTACGGCGCGCATCCGGGCCAGCAGCTCGTCGATCCCGAACGGCTTGGTCACGTAGTCGTCGGCGCCGGCGTCCAGCGCCTCGACCTTGTCCGTCTGGTCGGTTCGGCCGGACAGCACCAGGATCGGCGCCTCGGTCCAGCCGCGCAGGCCGCGGATCACGTCGACTCCGTCGAAGTCCGGCAGCCCGAGGTCGAGGATCACGAGTTCCGGCGGGTACTGCGCCGCGACCTTCAACGCCGCCGTACCCGAGCCGGCCAGATGCACCTCGTACCCCCGGGCCCGCAGATTGATCTGCAACGCCCGCACGATCTGTGGTTCGTCATCGACCACCAGGACGCGGGTCATTCATGCACCTCCGGCGCAGAGCGTTCGCGGGCGCCCGGCACCGGCGCGTCGGCCGGGCGCAGGGTTGCGGTCGGGATCGCGACCACCATGGTCAACCCGCCGCCGGGCGTGTCCTCCGGCTGCAGAGTCCCGCTCATCGCCTCGGCGAGACCGCGGGCGAGCGCGAGGCCGAGGCCGACGCCGACGGTGTTGTCGGTGTCGCCGAGCCGCTGGAACGGCGCGAACACCCGGTCCCGGTGCTCGCGCGGGATCCCTGGACCGCGATCGATCACCCGGATCTCCACGGTGTCGCCGAGCGCGCTCCCGGTCAGCAACGGCGGACGCCCCGCAGGCGAGTAGCGCAGCGCGTTCCCGAGCAGGTTCACGATCACCCGCTCGAGCAACGCCGGGTCGGCTTCGACCAGCGGCAGCGTGTGCGGGATGTCCACCGTCACCTTGTCGCCGTCGTCGCCGAGCTCCGCGAGTGCGCCGGGCATCACCTCGTCCAGCGCCATCGGCCGAGTGAAGACGGGGAGTACGCCGGCCTGCAGGCGACTCAGGTCGAGCAAGTTGTCCACCAGACGCGTCAGCCGGTCCAGCGACTCGTCCGCGGTCTCCAGGAGCTCGGCGCGCTCCGACTCACTCCACTCGACGTCGTCACTGCGCAGGCTGGTCACCGACGCCTTCGCCGAAGCGAGTGGTGACCGAAGATCATGGCCGACGGCGCGGAGCAACGCCGTACGGAGCCTGTCTGCCTCAGCGAGCGGTTTGGCCTCGGCGGCGGCCTCGCTCAGCCGGGCCTTGTCCACCAGCGCGGCAGCGTGCGCAGCGAACGCACCGACCAGGCGGCGCTCGTCTGCGGCCAGCCGATGCCCCTGCAGAACCAGGACGAGATTCTCGCGCGCCGGGATCTCCGCGTCGCCGTCCTCCGGGCGGCCGCAGGTCATGGTGCCGGCGGTCGCCAGCGGCCGCCAGACCTCGGTCAACTCGTCGTCGTCCACCCGCTCCATCAGGCACGCCCCGGTCATCCCGAAAGCTTCGCGGACCCGCTCGAGCAGGGCAGGCAGCGCGGTCTCGCCCCGCAGCACAGACCCGGCCAGGGTCGCCAACGTCTCCGACTCGGCCGCCGCTCGGGCGGCCTGTCTGGTCCGTCTGGCTGCCCGGTCCACGACCGAGCTCACCATCGCCGCGACGAGCACGAAGATCACCAGCGCGAGCGCATTGTTCAACTCAGCGATCGTGAACGTCCGGGTCGGCGGTGTGAAGAAGTAGTTCAGGACCAGCGAACCACCGACCGCGGTGACCATCGCCGGCCACATCCCGCCGACGAGGGCGACCACGACGACCGCCAGCAGGAACGCCAGCACGTTGCTGGTCAGGTTCAGGGTGTCGCCACCCAGCCCGAGCAGCAGCGCTAGGAGCGGAGGCAGTACGACGGACAGCACGAAGCCCTGGATCCTGCGCCGCCGGGACAGACTGCCGTGCAGCCGCGGCAGCCGGCCGCGGCCCATCTGCGAGTGAGTGACGATGTGTACGTCGATGTCGCCGGAGTCGCGGATCGTGCTGACCCCGATCCCGGGCCCGGTGAGCAGCGAGCTGAACCGCGAGCGCCGGCTGCCGCCCAGCACCAGCTGGGTGGCGTTCTCGGCCCGGGCGAAGGTCAGCAGGGCCGCGGGTACGTCGTCCCCGACGACCTGGTGGTACGTGCCGCCGATGCTCTCGACCAGGTTGCGCTGTTCGGCGAGGCGCTTCGGGTTGGCGCCGGTCAGACCGTCGGAGCGGGCGACGTGGACTGCGAGCAGGTCTCCACCGGAGGACCTGGCGGCGATGCGGGCGGCACGCCGGATCAGTGTCTCGCCCTCGGGGCCGCCGGTGAGGGCGACCACCACCCGCTCCCTGGCTTCCCAGGTCGAGTCGATGTCATGTTGGGCACGGTATTGCTGCAGGCCCGCGTCCACCCGGTCGGCGAGCCAGAGCAGCGCGAGTTCGCGCAAAGCGGACAGGTTGCCGACCCGGAAGTAGTTGCCCAGGGCAGCGTCCACCTTGTCCGCCGCGTAGACGTTGCCGTGCGCCATCCGCCGGCGCAACGCCTCCGGGGTCATGTCGACGAGCTCGATCTGGTCGGCCGCGCGGACCACCCGGTCCGGCACCTTCTCCTGCTGCGGTACGCCGGTGATCTTCTCGACCACGTCGTTGATCGACTCCAGGTGCTGGATGTTGACCGCCGAGATCACGTCGATCCCGGCGGCCAGCAGCTCCTCGAT
Source organism: Kribbella sp. NPDC050820 (assembly GCF_040653975.1). Classification (NCBI taxonomy): domain Bacteria; kingdom Bacillati; phylum Actinomycetota; class Actinomycetes; order Propionibacteriales; family Kribbellaceae; genus Kribbella; species Kribbella sp. NPDC050820. The sequence continues at coordinate 317,193 of NZ_JBFAHB010000001.1, read as the reverse complement.
GTCCTGCCAGCGCTTCTCGTTCCGGCTGCCCGGCACGTTGGTGTGGGCCAGCTCGTCGACCAGCGCCACCTCCGGACGCCGGGCCAGTACGGCGTCCACGTCCATCTCGGTGAAGCTGGCGCCGCGGTAGTCGATGATCCGCCGCGGAACCACCTCCAGGCCCTCGATCATCTCGGCGGTGTGCACCCGGCCGTGCGTCTCCACGAACCCGACCACAACGTCGGTGCCGCGGTCGCGCCGCCGCTGGCCCTCGCCCAGCATCTTGTAGGTCTTCCCGACGCCGGGCGCGGCACCCAAGTAGATCCGCAGATGCCCACGGCCGCTACTGCTCATATGTCCATGCTCTCAGAGTGCGGCCAGCGCGTTGTTGAGCTTGACCACGTTCACCCGGGGCTCACCGAGGAAGCCGAGGGTGCGACCCTCCGTGTTGTCCTGCACGAGCTTCTCGACCGTGGCCACAGGCAGTCCACGCTCGCGCGCGACCCGGTTCACCTGCAGGGCGGCGTACGCCGGGCTGATGTGCGGATCGAGGCCGCTGCCACTCGCCGTGACCGCGTCCGGCGGCACCTGAGACGGGTCGACACCGTTCAGCGTCGCGATCTCCTGGCGCCGCTGGTCGATCAGTTTCAGCAGCTCAGGGTTGTGCGGCCCGTACTGCGAGGCCGCGCTCCCCATAGCGTCGTAGTCCACAGCGGAAGGACGGGTCTGGAACCACTCCTTGCCATAGGCCTGCCCGATCAGGTCCGACGCGGTGTCCTTGCCGTCCACCTGGACGATCGAGCCGTTGGCGTTCCCGTGGAACAGCGCCTGCGCCGCCCCGGTCATCACCAGCGGATAGATGATGCCGAGGGCAACGGTGAAGAACAGCAGGGCCCGTACGGCGACCCCGAACTGCCGGACCGAGCCGGGCAGATTGCTTGCCATGAACAACTACCTTTCAGCGGAGACCGGGGATCAGCGAGATCACCAGGTCGAGGAGCTTGATGCCGATGAACGGGGTGATCAGGCCACCGACGCCGTACACCAGCAGGTTGCGCCGCAACATCGACGACGCCGAGGACGGCTTGTACCGGACCCCGCGCAGCGCCAGCGGCACCAGCGCCACGATGACGAGCGCGTTGAACACGATCGCGGACACGATCGCCGACTCCGGCGAGTGCAGCCCCATGATGTTCAGCTTGTCCAGGCCCGGGTACGCCGCCGCGAACAACGCCGGCAGGATCGCGAAGTACTTGGCCACGTCGTTCGCGATCGAGAACGTGGTCAGCGAACCGCGGGTGATCAGCAACTGCTTGCCGATCTCGACGATCTCGATCAGCTTGGTCGGGTTCGAGTCGAGGTCGACCATGTTGCCGGCCTCCTTCGCGGCCGACGTGCCGGTGTTCATCGCCACCCCGACGTCGGCCTGGGCCAGCGCCGGCGCGTCGTTGGTGCCGTCACCGGTCATCGCGACCAGCCGGCCGCCCTCCTGCTCCTTCTTGATCAGCGCCATCTTGTCCTCGGGCGTCGCCTCGGCCAGGAAGTCGTCGACGCCGGCCTCCTCGGCGATCGCCTTCGCGGTGAGCGCGTTGTCGCCGGTGATCATCACGGTCCGGATGCCCATTGCGCGCATCTGGTCGAACCGCTCCCGCATGCCTTCCTTGACCACGTCCTTGAGGTGGATCACGCCGAGCGCGCGCGCCGTACCGCCGATCGCCTCGGCGACGACCAGTGGGGTTCCGCCGGAGGCCGAGATGCCGTCGACGATCTCGCCGAGCTTCGGGTCGGTGGTCCCGCCGTGACCGTGGATCCAGGCGTTCACCGCACCGGCCGCGCCCTTGCGGACCTGCCGGCCGTCCACGTCCACGCCGCTCATCCGGGTCTGCGCGGTGAACTCCACGAACGTTGCGTGCGGCAACTCTCCGGTGTGCCGCTCACGCAGTCCGTACCCGTTCTTCGCCAGTACGACGATCGACCGGCCCTCCGGCGTCTCGTCGGCCAGGCTGGACAGCTGGGCAGCGTCCGCGAGCTCGGTGTCGGTCACGCCGTCGACCGGGATGAACTCCGACGCCTGCCGGTTGCCCAGCGTGATGGTGCCGGTCTTGTCCAGCAGCAGCGTGTTCACGTCACCCGCGGCCTCGACCGCCCGGCCCGACATCGCCAGCACGTTGCGCTGCACCAGCCGGTCCATCCCGGCGATGCCGATCGCGGACAGTAGCGCGCCGATCGTGGTCGGGATCAGGCAGACCAGCAGGGCCACCAGGATCACGATGCTCAGGTCGGTGTGGGCGTAGTTCGCGAACGTCGGCAGCGTCACCGTGGCGATCATGAAGACGATCGTCAGGCTGGCCAGCAGGATGTTCAGCGCGATCTCGTTCGGCGTCTTCTGCCTCGACGCGCCCTCGACCAGGGCGATCATCCGGTCGATGAAGCTCTCGCCGGGCCGGGTGGTGATCTTCACGACGATCCGGTCCGACAGCACCTTGGTCCCGCCGGTGACCGCGCTGCGGTCGCCGCCGGACTCCCGGATGACCGGTGCCGACTCGCCGGTGATCGCCGACTCGTCGACACTCGCGACACCCTCGACGACGTCACCGTCGCCGGGGATGATCTGGCCGGCCTCGACGACCACCAGGTCACCGAGCTGGAGCTGGGTGGCCGGCACCTCCTCCTCCCGGCCCCCGGCCAGCCGCCGGGCGGTGGTCTCGGTCTTGGCCCGGCGCAGGGTCTCGGCCTGGGCCTTGCCGCGGCCTTCCGCGACGGCCTCGGCCAGGTTCGCGAAGATCACGGTCAGCCAGAGCCAGACCACGATCCACCAGACGAACACGCTGGAGTCGGTGAAGGCGAAGACGGTCGACGCGACCGCGCCCACCTCGACCACGAACATCACCGGGTTCTTCACCATCACCCGCAGGTCGAGCTTGCGCAGCGCGTCCGGCAGGGAGGTCAGCAGCATCTTCGGGTTGAACAGACCCGAGGGTGCTCTCTTCGGGGTCACCGCCGGCTTCGACGCCGGCGGCTTCAACAGCGTGGTCACAGTCCCTCCGCGAGGGGTCCGAGAGTCAGTGCGGGGAAGTAGGTCAGGCCGGTCACGATCAGCACGACGCCGACGAGCATCGTCACGAACAGGGCTTTGTGGGTGGGCAGCGTGCCCTGGGTCACCGGGACCGGTTGCTGGCGGGCCAGCGAGCCGGCCAGGCCGAGGGCGAGCACGATCGGCACGAACCGGCCGAACAGCATCACCAGCCCGAGCGCGGTGTTGTAGAAGGGGATGTTCGCGCTGATCCCGCCGAACGCGCTGCCGTTGTTGTTGCCGGCCGAGGTGAACGCGTACAGCACCTCGGAGAAGCCGTGCGGGCTGTCGGTGTTGAAGATCGAGGCCCGCGCCACCGCCAGTCCCATCGCGACCGAGGCGCCGACCAGCACCACGGTCGGCGTGGTCAGGATGTACAGCGAGACCAGCTTCATCTCGCGGGCGGTGATCTTCTTCTTCAGGTACTCCGGGGTCCGCCCGACCATCAGGCCTGCCACGAACACGGTCAGGATGGCCAGGATCAGCATGCCGTAGAGCCCGGTGCCGGTGCCGCCCGGCGTGACTTCGCCGAGCATCATGTGGAAGAGCGCCGTACCGCCGCCGAGGGCGGTGAACGAGTCGTGCGCCGAGTTCACCGCGCCGGTCGACGTACCGGTGGTGGAGCTCGCGAAGAGTGCGGAGGCCCATTCGCCGAAGCGGGTCTCCTTGCCCTCCATCGCGGCACCGGCCGCCTGGGTCGCCGTACCCGCGCCCTGGTTCTCGAAGAACGTGGCGGAGAAGGTGAAGGCCGCCCACAGCGTGCCCATCACGCCGAGGATCGCGTAGCCCTGCTTCTTGTCCTTGACCATGACACCGAAGGTCCGGGTCATGCAGACCGGGATCAGCAGCAGCAGGAAGATCTCGAACAGGTTCGACAGCGGGTTCGGGTTCTCGAACGGGTGCCCGGAGTTGGCGTTGTAGTAGCCGCCGCCGTTGGTTCCGAGCTCCTTGATGACCTCCTGGCTGGCGACCGCGCCGCCCGGGATCGTCTGGGTCTGGCCGACCACCGAGGTGACCTCGTGACCGCTGGAGAAGTTCTGTACGACGCCGGTCGCGACCAGCACCAGGGTGCCGACGATCGCGATCGGCAGCAGGATCCGCAGCGTGGTCCGGGTCAGGTCGACCCAGAAGTTGCCCAGCCGGTCCGTCTTGGACCGGGCGAAGCCGCGGATCACCGCGACCGCGACGGTCATGCCGACGGCCGCGGACAGGAAGTTCTGCACCGCGAGACCGGCGAACTGGACCAGGTGGCCCATCGTCTGCTCGGGCGAGTACGACTGCCAGTTGGTGTTCGAGACGAACGACGCAGCCGTGTTGAACGCCAGCCCCGACTCGACGCCGGGCAGGCCGTTCGACAGCGGCAGGTGCCCCTGCACGCGCTGCAGGACGTAGAGCAGTATGACGCTGACCGCGGAGAACGCGAGCAGCGACCGGGCGTAGACGGCCCAGGTCTGGTCGGCCTTCGAGTCGACGCCGAGCAACTTGTAGGCCCCGCGCTCGATCCGCAGGTCGCGGTCGGACGAGTAGACCCTCGCCATGTAGCCACCCAGCGGCCGGTAGACCGCGGCCAGGCACGCGAGGAGAAGGCCGACCTGTAACAGGCCGGCGGCGGTGTCGGACATCAGAACCTCTCGGGGAAGATCAGGGCGGCGACGAGGTAGAGGACCAAGGCCGCCGCGACCACCAGGCCGGCGATGTTTTCGGCGCTCACAACTTCTCCACTCCGCGCAGCGCGGACCAGACGGCCGCGAAGACGACGACGGTGACGGCGAGGTAGATCACGTCAGCCATGCCGGCGCCACCTCACACAAACAGTGCTCATGACCCCACTGCACACCGCTCGCTGCCCGGTCAGGAGTGTTCTCACAGCCCTCTCACAGCGGCTGACAGACCTCTCACAGGGCTCTCACGAGCACTGATTCCGACGGTGATCTTCGGGTGGGACTTCGCGCTGCGGCCCGTAGTCCGCATACTTACGCCTGGCAATCACCAGCCCACTGATTGATAAGGGAAGAACAGCTAGTGACTGAACTGGATATCGCCCCAACCGAGCAGTTCTTCTCCGCGGAGACCCGGGAGGCGCTCGCCGAGGCGAGCCGCCGGCTGGCGGAGCGGCTCCAGGCCCACACCGAGGCCCTGCTGGCGATGACCGGCGACGAGGAGCAGACCGCGATCTACGACCAGAACGCGGCGCTCGAGGAGCTCGTCGAGAGCTGGAACGACGCCGTCTTCGAGCACACCGGTACGGCGCCGCTGCTGCTGGAGGACAGCGCCGACGACGAGGACGACGAAGAGGTCGAGCAGGACCAGGTGATCAGCGTGGTGTCACGCTTCGACCTGCGCGTGGTCGACCTGGACGCGCTGCTGGAGGCCGGCCGGGCCGCGCAGGAGCGGCACCCGGCCGAGCTGGACGAGACCGGCGAGAAGGACCCGGTCGACTCGGCCGAGCAGGCGATCTACGAGATCAGCCGTGAGGTCGGCGAGGCGTGGTTCGAGCTCCCGGGCATCGAGATGGTGGCCGGCGCCCGCGCGTACGTCGTACCGGAGCACCCGTTCGAGCCGCTGGACGCGGACGCCGAGGACGTCGTCACCGAGCTCATCGCCCCGAACGGCGTCGCCACCCACGCGGAGACCTGGGCCTAGACCGTCAGCTCACCGTCGAGTGTGGTGACTGCGCTGCCGCTCAGGTAGACGCGGTCGCCAGCCGCGGTGACCTGTAGGACACCGCCTCGGGCGGAGGCCTGGTAGCCGACCAGGTCGTCCCGTCCGAGGCGCCCGGCCCAGTACGACGCCAGGGCGGTGTGCGCGCTGCCGCAGACCGGGTCCTCGGGGATCCCGGCGGCGGGCGCGAAGAACCGCGAGACGAAGTCGTATTCCTGACCCCGCGCAGTGACGATGGTGCCGCGGTTGCCGTCGCGGCGGTTGACCGCCTCCAGCGCGCCGATGTCCGGCGTCACTGCCCGCACCGCCGCCTCGTCCGGCAGCACCACCAGTACGTCGGTCAGCGCGCCGGTGCTGTGCACACTCTCCGGCTGCGCCCCGAGCGCCTCGACCAAGCCGTCCGGTACGGCGATCTCCGTGGTCGGCGAGATCGGGAAGTCGAGCGTGATCGCGTCGCCGACCGACGCGAGCAGGATGCCGCTGCGCGTGCTGAACCGGACCTTCCCGCCGACCAGCCCGTCGCCCGCCAGCACGTGCGCGGTCGCGAGGGTCGCGTGCCCGCACATGTCGACCTCGATCGTCGGGGTGAACCAGCGCAGGTCCCAGTCCGCGTCGGACTGGTCGGACGGCCGCGCGAAGGCGGTCTCGGACAGGTTCATCTCCGCCGCGACGTCCTGCATCCAGCCCGCGTCCGGCCACTCACCGGCCGCCAGCACGCACACCGCCGCCGGATTCCCACCGAAAGCCCGCTCCGCAAATGCGTCGACCACCCTGATCCTCATACGCCCGACGCTAGATTTCCCGACCCCCGGAATCCATAGCCACTTGCCAACCGGGTGGCCCGCTCATGCCATCGCCACCGGCCCCCCACCACTACCGGCCGAAGGCCGGCTGCTTTTCATGCCATTGCGACGGCTTCGATCTCCAGGAGCCAGTTTTCTGAGTAGATGTCGCAGATGATGACCGTGAGTGCCGGCGCGTGGTCGCCGAGGACCTCCTCGCGGATCTTCGAGTTCAGCCCCCGGAACTGCCGGTCCGACAGGTACGTCGTCACCTTCACCAGGTTCTTGACGCCCATCCCGGCCTCACCCAGCACCGCGAGCACGTTCCGCCAGACCATCCGGCACTGCGCCTCGAAACTCTCCGGCACCCGCCCGTGCTCGTTGCCCCACGGCACCTGGCCGCTGACGAACACCATCCGCCGGGCGCCGTCCACCTGTACACCGTGCGTGTAGTTGCCCGCGGCCGCCGGCAGGATCGCCGGGTTCAACGGCGCGATCGCAAAATCCATCCGTCCCCCTCCACTCCACCAGTCCCCGCCCCCGGGTGTCAGTACTGCCCTCATGTCTACCCTGCCGACCTCCGCCCACACACGCGGCGGCCCGGATCGATGAGGAACCGACAAACAAGTGACATCTCGGCCGGTAGGGTCACCAGGATGGAACGGACGGTCGAGCGTCTCCTGGGGGTCCGCGTCGTCGAGCGCATCGACCTCGGCAGCAGCGAACAGGCCCCGGTCGCCCGGCTGATCCTCGATCGCCCGTACGACGGCATCGGCCCCACCGTGATCGCGAAAGGACTCCGGCGCGGCGGCACCGCTTGGGGTGATGGCGCCGAGTTCCAGCGCAACGAGAAGCTGGCGCTGAACCACCTGCGCGGGACGGGACTCGCACCCGTGCTCCTCGCACGCAGCGAAGAGCCGGCGGACGAGCAGGACGAGCAGGTGATGGTGATGTCCGACCTCGGCCCCGGCCCGACCGTGCAGGAGTTGTTGTTCGGCGACGACCCGGAGGCGGCGACTGAGGGTCTGCTGGCGATGGCACGCCTCGCTGCCAAGCTGCACAGCGCCGTCGATCCGCAGTTCGCCGCGGCCCACGAGGTGCGGTTCCTCGACCATCCGCTGCACCTGTGGCCGGAGGTGGTCGACGCGGCGGCAGAGCTCGGCTTCCCGCCGCCGGGTGACGTCGAGCTGGCCGCGCTGACCGACGACCTCGGCAGCCGGGCCACCTTCACCCACGGCGACCTCACCCCGAACAACGTCGTACTCGTCGACGGCGAGGCCCGCTTCGTCGACCTGGAAGGGGCCGGCCGCCGGCATCCCGGGATGGACGCGGCCGGCTTGCGGCTTCCGTTCCCGGCGTACGGGTACTGGGCGGTCCTCCCCGACGACGTGCTTGCTCAGGTGGACCGCGCGTACCGGGACGGGCTCGGTCCACTGGACGATTCGACGTACGAGCACCTGATGGCGACGGGGTGCGCGGCGTGGGCGATCGTGCGCGCCGCGCGGTTGCGGCTGATCGCGTCGACCGACCAGGACCCAGCCGAGGCGGTCAGGCGCCGTACGCAGATCGTCCAGACCCTCACGTCGGCGGCAGCGACCGCCGTACCTTTCTATCCGGCGCTCGGCCGGTGGTTCGAGGAGCTGACCGGGAGCATGCAGCTGCGCTGGGAAGAGGCCCGCCGACCGCCTCGCGGATTTCAGGCCTTCAAGGACTTCTCGAACCAGTGATGGGCGTACGGCTCGTCGTTGAACGCGGGCACCTCGGTGTAGCCGGACGCGCGGTACAGGCTGATCGCCTCGACCAGGTTGCGGTTGGTCTCCAGCCGTACGGCGCTCGCGCCCCGAGCGACCGCCTCGCGTTCGAGCTCGGTCAGCAGCCGCCGCCCCAGGCCGAGGCCGCGCGCGTCTGGTGACACCCACATGCGCTTGATCTCCGCGGGCTCGTCGCCGTGCAGTTTCAAGGCGCCGCAGCCGACCGGCTCCGAGTGCAGCGTGGCGACCAGCAGCAACCCGGCCGGCAGCGTCAGCTCGGCGTTGTCCGCCGAGATGCTCCGGGTGTGGTCGAAGCCTTGGTCGAAGCGGTCGCGGAGCTCGTCGAAGTACGACTGCACGCAGTACGCCGCCTCCGGCTGCCGCGGATCGGTGATGGCGACCTCCACCATCGACGCGGTCAGCAAGCGGGCGACGTCGTCCATCGCCGCGACCAGCCGCTCGCGCTGGCTCTCGCTCAACGGCTCGAGGATCGATGCGGCCAACTCGTCCGACCGCTTGTCCAGCACCTGCCGCTCGGCCGCGCCCTTCCTGGTGAGCCGCGCGATCCGCACCCGCGCGTCCGCCGTACTCGGCTCGACCCGGACCAGCCCGTCGCCCTCCAACGACCGCAGCAGCCGGCTCAAGTACCCGGAGTCGAGATCCAGCCGGGCCCGCAACGCCCGCACGTCACACCCGTCCCCGATCTCCCACAGCACCCGAGCCTGCCCCAACGACCGATCCCGAGCCATATACGCATCACTCAACGCCCCCACCCGCTGAGTAACCACCCGATTGAACCGCCGCACCACCGCAACACCCATCCTCTGACCTTAGTCAGAGAATGGGTGCCGGTACAGACAGCTTCAGTCGAGCGGGCGGAGTTCGTCGGCGTAGGAGACGGAGACTCGGCGGAGGACGCCTTCCTTGACGGAGTACTGGCCCATGCGCCACAGCGGCGGGCTGTAGGCGTGGACGGTGACACTGCCCTTGTCGAGGCCGGTCAGGCGGTGGATGTGGTCGGGGCCGAAGCCGTAGACGTCGCCGGCCTCCACCTCGGTCTCGATCGACTCGGTGCCGATCGCCAGGTTGTGCTCGACCAGCTTGCCCTTGGCAACCGCGACCGCGCCCGAGGAGACGTCGTGGTCGTGCCAGCCGGTGTCGTTGACCGGCGTCCAGCAGATCAGCCAGACGTCGACGTTCGCGTCGCGGTGCAGCGAGGCGAACACCCGCTCCTCGTCGCTGTAGGCGACCTTGTCCTCCCACAGGCGCGGCTGCGCTGCAACCGACGAGGCCAGCTCGGACAGCTCCTGCGGGTCGAGGTCCCGGCCCGGGAGGTTGTCCAGCGAAAGACAGTTGTTGAGATCCACAAGCCGGCTGGGCTGGCGCGCCGGGACGTTCGGGACGTCGATGGGCTGAGCAGTCACTGCACTCCCCTCTCAGGAGATGGTTTCCCGGCCCCGTACAGGAGCCGGTGTGGGTTGTCGTGGCGGATCACCGCGGTCGCGGCGGCGCCTTGGCGATGGTCGGTGATCCCGGCGTACGGCCGGTCGGTGCCGTGCACGACCTGGTCGATGCCGAGGACCCGCGCGACCGCGTCGATCCCCTGCGGGCCGTAGCTCGAGGTGTCGACATACAGGTTGGGGTCGATGGTGCCGAGCCGGCCGCCGCGGGCGGCCAGCCGTTCGTGGTGCACCGGCGCGAGACCGGCCGCGGCGACGAAGCACAGCCGCAACAGCGGGAACTCGCGTCGGCCGCCGTACGCGTGCCAGGCCCACCAAGCGGCCTGCAACTGGTTCGCGTAGTCGACGACGGGCGCCCACCAGCAGGGAGCCTCGTCGATCGGCTCGGCGGCACCCGGGTGGACGAGGATCGGCTTGTCCAGCCCCTCGGCAGTCGCCAGCAGCTCCCCCTGCGCGGCCCATCCGGCCGGCGTGCCGAGGACGTGCGCGGGCAGCTGCACACCGAGGAATCCGTTGCTCAGCAGGGATTCCAGGCCCTGAAGGTCGGGCTCCAGCAGGCAGATCGACGCCCACGCCTTGAACGGCTCGGGCAGTGCGGCCGCGCCGGTGTGCCATGCGTCGAGCAACGCATGATCACCGAGCTGCTCGACGCCGAGCGGACTCGACAGTGAGACCGCGGCAAGCGCCGTACCGGCGTCCTGCTCCAGCGCCACCCGCTTGTCGATCGCGTGCGCCGCCGGGTCGCACTCGTACGGCGCCTCGGTCGCGGTGTGCAGCGTCCACCCGTCGAGGTACGGCGCGGTACGGCGAGCCCGGAGCCGGTCGACGAACTCCGCCGGCCACAGATGCTGGTGGACGTCGATCACGGCTCCTCCTCCCGGACCTGATCAGATTGAAGCGCTTCAGGATGTCTAGAGTGAAGCGCTTCAAAGGGCTGGTTGTCAAGTTTCTGTCCGACGGACGGGCTAGGGTTCAAGGCATGTCCGGAAACACCCGGAGGCCGACCCTCAAGGACATCGCGGCCGAGACCGGCCTGTCGATGGCAGCCGTGTCCTACGCGCTGCGCGGCCTGCACGGGACGCCGGAGACCATCCAGCGCGTCCAGGAGGCCGCCGAGCGGCTCGGCTACCAAGCGGACCCGGTCGCCCGAGCCCTCGCGTCCGGCCGGAGCGGCTCCGTCGGCGTGCTCTGCGCATCCCTCGAGGACCTCTGGCAGCAGCGTCTCGCGGCCGCGCTCGGCCGGGAGCTGCTGGCGCCGGACCGGAACGCCTGGATCATCGACTCGGCCGGCGACGCCGACCGCCAGCTCGAGCTCGCCCAGCACCTGGTCGACCACCGCGCCGACGCGATCGTGGTGATCCCGGTCAACCCGGCGGCGAAGGGCTGGGCCAACATCGCCCAGCAGGCGCCCGTGATCGCGATCGGCGACGCGCTGGCCGGCGCGAAGGCGAAGTCCGAGGTGATCTTCGACAACGAGAGCGGCGTCAGTACGGCGCTGCGCCGGCTGGCCGACGCGGGACACCGGACGGTGGCGGTGCTCAGCCCGTCGCACCGCTTCGAGATCCAGCGCCCGGCCGAGGAGATCGCTCAGCGGGTCGCCTCCGGACTGAAGCTGAAGGTCCGCATCCTCCCGTGCCCGCACGACCTGCCCGGCGCGACCGAGGTCGCCCGCGAGCTGCTCAGCAGCACTCCACGACCGACCGGCATCCTGGCGCTCGCCGACTCGATGGCCTTCGGCGTGTACGCCGCCAGCCGCGAGCTCGGCCTCCGCGTCCCCGAAGACCTCTCCCTGCTCGGGTACGACGACCAGCCGCTGAGCCAGCTGCTCACGCCGCCGCTCTCGACCTTCCACTGGCCGCTCGACGACCTGGTCGCCGACGTGGTCGCGCGGGTCACGTCCGCCGTCGACACCAACCGCCGGGTCCGCCGTACCACCGTCGCCCCGACCCTGATCGAGCGCGGCTCGGTCGCCGCCCCGCCCACCTGAGCGCGGCGACGACCCCTGAGCCACAACATCCATCCCGCGAAACTAAACCAATCCAATCGACTTACTTCCCACCATCCACCATCCGGACCGACGCCTGTGCATGGAGTGTGCCCAGCCCCCGCGTGCTCCGGGGAAGAGCCAACCCACGCGTGCTCCGCGTAGGTCAACCATCGAACGACGGAAGGCCGGCCGAGTGGGATGCTCGGCCGGCCTTCGCGGGGGGACGCAGGCTACTTCGTGCCGAAGACCTGGATCTCGGTCAGGTCGGTGAACTGGCAGCCGGCGTAGCCGCCTGCCGGGCAGTTCCTGGCGAAGTCCGGGACCTGCGGGCTGAGCAGCCAGACCCGCACGTACTGGACGTCGGTCGCGTTGCCGCTCGGGGTGAGCAGGTTGTACTTGCCCACGTTGGCCGCGGTGAACGTGCCCTCCTGAGCGGTCGCCCAGGTGGTGCCGTCGGCCGAGGTCTCGATCCGGTACTGGCCGGTGGCCGCGTCCTCCGGGTCACCGCAGGTGTTCGACGGGTCGACGTTGAACGCGCTGATGTCGACCTTCTCCGGCAGCTTGATGTCCACGTGCTTCGGCACCATCACGCCGGTCGGCGTGCCGTTGTCGTCGCCGGTGGTACTGCCCCAGCCGGTGCCCTGGGCATTGTCGATCGCACCGCCCGGGCCGCAGCCGTAGTCGCTGTAGTCCGGGCCGTTGAAGTCCGTCACCGAACCGCCGCCGGAGGTGGCCGCCCAGTTGCGGCGCGGCGCGAAGTCGGCCTTGCCGCCCGCCTTCACGGTCACCTTCTGGACGATCAGCTCGTAGCCGGGGCCGGCCACGACGACCTTCGGGTAGGTGCCCGGGGCAACGTTGGTGATGGTGTACTTGCCGGCCGCGTCCGTGACGCTGGAGTAGTCACCCGCGTAGCCGGAGGCGTGACCACCGATGTAGACGAGTGCACCGGCCACCGGAGCACCGGTGTCCTTGTCGGTCACGGTCCCGGTCAGGGTCGTGGTCGCACCCGTCGGCGGCTTGTGGAAGTCCTCCGCCGGGTACGCGTCGCCGCCGTCGACGACACCGGCGTACCAGCCCATGCCGCGGTTGGCGAACACGGTCCAGATGACGTCGGCGTTCTTGCCGCCGCTGGCGACCAGGTCGGCCTGCACGATCGCGTTCCGCATGTCGAGCATGGTCGGGTCGGCCGGCGACAGCTCCATCGCCCGGGTGATCAGGCTGACCGCGTAGCCGCGGCCGAACCGCTCCCGCAGGTCCCACAGCGTCTGTGCCCAGACCTCACCGGACGCGTGCACCTCCGGCGACCCGCCGATGGTCGGGAAGTCGCCGTACGTGTAGCCGCCCTTCGAGCCGTCCGGCTGGACGCAGTTCGGGCTGACGGACTTGACCCGGCAGTCCATCGCCTGGGTGCGGATCGAGCCGCCGTTGGTGACGTACTTGCCCTCGAGCACCTCGCCCGGCGCGGTGGTGTCCTTCTCCAGGCCGTGCGAGACCAGGTAGTCGAGCGCGTAGAAGTCGCTCCAGGCCTCGCCCATCGAGCCGCCCTGGATGCTGTTCAGCGTCGAGTTGCCGGTGGCATCGACTACCAGGCGGTTCGACAGGCCGTGGGTGTACTCGTGGTACAGGATGTCCGCCGAGCTCGACGAGCTGGTCGGCACGAACCCGCCCTTGAACAGGTACATCTGCATGGTCGGCGGGGTGCCGTCCGGCGGGGTGCTCATGTTCGCGTTGTTGGCGTGGTCGGCGTCCGGTCCGCCGTCGGCGCCGGTGGCCGCGCCGTCGAGGGCGTTCAGCAGCACCGGGTCACCGCCCGCGGCGTCGAACGAGCCGGCCGCCGGGGTGAAGCTGATCGGCGGCTTGGCCAGCCAGTCGTGGAAGTTGCTGGCCAGGTAGAACCCGTTGGTGACGTCCTGGTTCATGTTCGTCTTCCAGGAGTCCGGCTTGGCCGGGTCCCAGGTGCAGATGTACGACGTGGAGCAGGACGACGCGGCGTTCGGGAACGACACCAGCTTGAACTCGGCGGTGGTCTTGGTACCGGGCACCTTGACGGTCTCACCGGCGTTCGGCTGGTTGTCGTCGTTCAGGTCCGCGAAGGCGGCCACCGAGGTGCCTTCGAGCAGGGTCTTGGCGTTCTTCGGCAGCCACTTGTTGTAGACCAGGTTCTCGACCCGCTGCGTGCCGCCCTTCGCGGCGCCCGGGTAGTTGTCCACCACGAGGGCGTCGCCGAGGCCGTCGCTGGACAGGTTCCGGCGGTACAGCAGGCCGCCGGTCTGGGCGTCGATCACGTGCGTGTAGATCTTGGTGCCGCCGGTGTTGGTGTACGTCATCCAGCCCTTGCGCAGGCCGTCGGCGGTGTGGAACCACACCAGCTTGGCGGTGTCGCCGTTGCTCCACTTGGTGACCGCGCCAGATGCCTTGGCGGTCGCCGGCTTCGCCGTACCACCGACGTCGTTGGCCGCGGCGGTGCGAGCCTCGGCCGCGGTCAGGCTCGGCGCGGCCGCGGCGGACCGGCCCTGGGCCTGCGAGGTCAGTCCCGCCACCGGGGCGCCCATGACCGAGATGAGCTGGCCGTTCTTGGTGACGTTGGCCTTCAGGCCGTTGCCGAACACCTCGACGCCGTCGACCACCTGGGACCAGAACACGTGGTGGGTGCCGAGGTCGTCGATGTAGTCCTTGCGCAGCTTCAGCGTGCCCAGGTCGGCCTCGGACAGCTTGAAGACCTCGGGGTGCGCCTTCACGTAGTTCAGCGCGATGTCCCGGGCCTTCTTGGCGCTCCGGCCGGTCAGGAAGCCGTCCAGCTTCGTCACCTGGGCCGGGGTGCCGGTGTTCGGGTCCACCTCGACGACGCCCTGGGAGCCGAGCGAGTTGCGGAACTTCTCCGAGGCGGCCGACTCCTTGCCGGCCACCTTGGCGGCCCGCGCGTACGTCGTCTTCGCGCTCGGGATCCGGGCGTCGTAGTAGCCCTTCTGGTCCTTGCTATGGGCCTTTCCGGGCTGGGCCGCCGGGCCCTGCTCCGGGCCGGCCGTCTGCGCGGCCGTGGCGCCGCCGGCGGCGGTCACGACCAACACAGTGGCTGCGGAGACAGCGGTGGCTGCCAGGAGCCCCCGCCCTCTGCGTGATGTGGTCACAGCAACGCTCCATGGAGTTGGGTGCGCGGATCGCCCTGCACGATCCGTCCGCGGGCGACCCTAGGCCGCAGAGAGGTTCCCGAGGAAGGAAAATCACCGGAACGGCGTGGAGACGAGGGATGTCCTTCGTGCCCGGAACAGTACTAGGAGCGACAGCAGAATGGTTGCACCCAGCCACGAAGCTCCGGCCGCGAGTGTCGGGCCGCTCGGATGCACGATCGACTCACCGCGCTGCGCCTGCCAGGTGACCAGCCAGATCAGCCCTGCGTACGACGCGGCGCCGACGAAGACAAGCGCGGTCCGCGGACCCTCGGGCCGCAGGATCGGGTACCGCCGGGCGAGCAGAACGAGGCCGAGGGCAACCAGCGGGATCGCCTGCAGCGCGTGCACACCGAGGAAGTGACCGATCCTCAGGTCACCGGCCTGCGTGCTCCAGCCGGTGATCGGCAGCCCGGCGCCGCCGTCCTCGACACCCACGGAGTGCGACCCGAGGTGCAGATGCTTGCCTGCCGCGGCAGCTTCTCTTTCCTGCGCCGGAGTGATCCGGAACATCAGGTTCCCGAGCAGCATGCCGCCGAGCGTCGTACCCAGGGCCAGCCGGATGCTCCAGCGCAGCGCCCGGTCACCGGGCTTGTCGAACAGCAACTGGATCGCGATCACCAGTACGGCGGCCCAGACCAGGTAGATCGTGGTCGCCATGATGTTGTGGATCAACTGGTCGGTCGGCGTTGACATGTTGAAGTGCAACTGCCGGCCGCGAACCACGACCTGCCCGGCGATGAGGACCATCTCGGCCGCGACGCCGACGGCCACGACCGTGCCCATCCACCAGCCGAGCCGCCGGGCCTTGGTCTGCAGCGACAGCATCCACGCCAGCGTGACGCAGTAGATCCCCAGGCTGATCGCGAACTTCAGCGGCTTCATCCAGATCGGATGACCGAGCAGGATCCGGTCGTCGAACAGGGCGCCGCCGATCGCGACCAGGGTGGTCGCGGCGAGCCCGATCGACGCCCAGAGCAACGGTCGGTGCAGCCGTCGCGGCGTGCCAGGAAGAGTCGGTACGGCGTCCGGCCGCGCGGTGGTCGTGGTCATGCATCGATCCTCGGCACTGCAGCGCCGGGGATCAGGAGCGTCACCTCCACTCGAGGGGTGGACCTGGACCTACCCCCAGAACGGGCGGACCCTGGGCGTGGCAGGGTCCGCCCGTTCGCTCAGAAGGCGCCGGCTGCGTTCGGGGTGCCGAGGCCGGTCGGGCCGTCCCAGCCGGTGCGCGCGGTGCACCACTGGGTGGTCGGGCAGGTCCCGTTGCTGCCGCTGGTCACGTCGAACAGCGAGCCCGGGTGCGCGTACGGCAGTGCGTTCGCGTAGCCGCTGGTGTTGCCGGACAGCGCGTAGACCGCGGCGATGATCGGCGCTGCCTCACTGGTGCCGCCGAACTGCGCCCAGGTCGACGCCGTCTTGCTGGTCGGGTAGTAGATCGCCATGCCGCCCTTGGCCGGGTCAGCGGCTGCGGACACGTCGGCCATCGCCCGCTTCGAGCAGCCGGTGCCGAAGCTCGCGGCCGCACTCAACGCCGTGTTGTACGACGAGCAGCCCGAGCCGGCGCCGTCCCACACGGTCTCGCTCCAGCCACGACTGTTGCTGGCCGCAACAAGCGACGTACCTCCGACGGCAGTCGTGTACGACGACGAAGCCGGGTAGCTGCCGCCCTGGTAGCCGTCGTCACCGGTCGATGCGGTCACGGCGATACCAGGGTGGTTGTAGTAGCTGCCGTATGTCGCGTCGGACGCGTCGCCACCGCCGTAGCTGTTCGAGATCGCGACCACGCCGGGCTGCTTTGACGCGGTCACGACCGCAGTGCCGAGATCGGCGAAGCTGGCCGAGTCGGCCTGGACGACGACGATCTTCGCATCAGGTGCGGCCGCCGAGACCGCGTCGACGTCCAGGGCCTGTTCGCCGGCCCAGCCCGCGTTGAACCGCGGCAGCGACGTACCGCCGGTCTGGTTGATGATTCGCAGGCAGCCGTTGGCCGTCGTACACGCGGACAGGCCGAACTGGGAGCGGTAGACGCCGAGGTCGCGTTCCAGGTTCGGGTAGCCGTAGGCATCGACGATCGCCACCGTGCGGCCGCCGGCGCTCAGGCCGTTGGTTTGAAACCACAACGGCGGGACTGGCTGCCCGGTTATCTCTTCATCAGCCCTGCCGTCCTGCTCTTCCTGGTCTTCGTCGCCGCTCCCCTGGTCGCCGCGTTCGGGCTGAGCCTGTTCCACTGGGACCTGCTGAGTAGGCCGGAGTTCGCCGGGCTGGACAACTTCCGGCAACTCGTGACCGACGGGGACACCATCCGCGCGGTGATCAACACCTTCGTGTTCGCGATCTCGTCGGTGGTGACGCACATCGGCTTCGGCATGCTGCTCGCGCTCGGCGTGCACCGGACCATGACGCGCGGCACGAAGTACTTCGTCCGGACCGCGTTCTTCTTCCCGTTCCTGGTCTCGTGGGCCGCGGTCGCGCTGATCTGGAAGTACGTCCTGGATCCGACGTTCGGCCTGGTCAACCACTACCTGTCGGCGACCACGAACTGGCTGGCCTCGCCGACCTGGGCGTTGCCGACGCTGATCGCGGTCGACTGGTGGCACACGATCGGCTACACGTTCATCATCCTGCTGGCCGGCCTGCAGACGGTGCCGGCCCAGCTGCACGAGGCCGCTCGGGTCGACGGCGCGAACGCGTGGTGGCGGTTCTGGAGCGTCACGATGCCGGTGATGTCGCCGACGATCTTCTTCGCCACCGTGATCACGTTCATCGGCGCGTTCCAGATCTTCGACCCGATGGTGATCATGACGCAGGGCGGGCCGGACGGCGCGACCCGGAGCATCGTGATGTACACCTACGAGAAGGGCTTCCAGTCCTTCGAGGTCGGGTACGCCGCCGCCCTCTCGCTGGTGCTGTTCGTGGTGATCATGATCGTGACCGGCTTGCAGTTCCGGCTCAGCCGCCGGTGGGTGCACCAGTGAAGGGCAAACTGATCGACCTCGTGCTGGTGCTCGCCGGGCTGCTGATGATCGCGCCGCTGGTGTGGCTGATCGTGAACGCGCTGTCCGAGCCGATCGACGCGTTCCAGCTGCCGCCGCGGTGGATCCCGCGACCACCGACGCTGGAGAACTTCCAGCAGGTGCCGGACCTGATCCCGTTCGCGCAGATGGCCTGGAACAGCTTGCAGATCGCGGTCATCACCACCGTCGGGTCTCTGCTGACCAGTGCGCTGGCGGCGTACGCCTTCTCCCGGTTGCGCTTCCCGGGACGGGACCAGATCTTCTCGGTGCTGCTGGCGGCGCTCGTCGTACCGGTGCAGCTGACCGTGGTGCCGATCTTCATCCTGATGCGGTGGCTGCACCTGGTCGACACCTCGGTGGCGATCTGGCTGCCGGCGCTGGTGAACGTGTTCGGCATCTTCTTCCTGCGGCAGTACATCGCGTCGATCCCGCGGGAGCTGGACGAGGCTGCGATCATGGACGGCGCCGGGCACTTCTGGATCCTGTTCCGGGTGATCCTGCCGCTGGCCCGGCCGGGGCTGACCGCGCTCGGCATCTTCGTCTTCGAGGCGTCCTGGAACAACTTCTTCTGGCCGTACATCTTCCTGTCGTCGCCGGAGAAGATGACCCTGCCGGTCGGGCTGGTGTCGTTGCAGGGGGCAATGGGTGGCGGTCCGGCCGTGGTGCTGTTCGCGGCGATCACGCTGGTGGTGCTGCCGATCCTCGTGCTGTTCCTGATCTTCCAGCGGTCGTTCATCGCGTCGATCGCGACCACCGGGCTGCGTGCATGACCGACTACCTCCCTGCCGCCTTGCGGGCCATGTGGCACGAGTCGCCGCTGCTCGCAGCCGCCGGAGTCCTCGTGTGTACGGCGTCCGGACTCGTCGTGCTGTTGATGCCGGGTGTGTCGCCGGTCAGCGTGCTACTCGGTGCGCTCGTGGTCGGACCGGTCTGGGCAGCTGTGATGGCTACTGCTGACTCAGCCGTGCGAGATGGCCGCGGTGGTGTGTGGTTGCTGCTTCGCAACCTGAGGAGATGCGGTCTCGCGGGCGTTGAGGTGGCCGCCGTACCTGCCGTGTTCGGTGCGCTGGCTCTGCTCAATCAGGCCGTCTACAGCGGTCCGGTCTTCGCGGTCCCGTTGGCTGTCAGCGGTTGTGCGACCGTGCTTGCCTTGCTGGCGTCCTGCTACGCGTTCAGTCTGCGCGTGACGGCGGGCCTGCGTGGCAAGACACTGTGGCTGACCGCGCTTCACCTGGTCGCACGTGCGCCGTTGGTCCCACTCGGCGTGCTGGCGTTGGCCTTCGTCGCGCTGCTGCTCGGTACGTCGGTCACTGCATCGCTGTTGTTGCTCGCCCCTGGGCCGGTGGCGTTGTTCGCCTCGGCCGGTACCTGGACGGAGAATCATGCACTACACCGGTGACAAGCTGACGCACTTCGCGCTGCCGTTGGGAGGTCTGGGGACCGGGACCGTGGCGCTGGCCGGCAACGGCGCGTTGCGGCAGTGGCAGTTGCACAACATCGGCAACCACGAGGCCCATGTGCCGGACAGCTTCTTCGCGCTCCGGGTGTCGCAGGTGGAGCCGCCGATCGACGAGATCCGTTTGCTGCAAGGGCCGCTGCGGGAGCCGACGAACACGCCGCTGGTGACTGATGACGTCGTACCGGCTGGTGAGCGGCGGTTGCACGGGCTGCTGCGGCCTGTTGGTGAGGCGACGGTGTCAGCGGTGTATCCGCGGGCGCGGGTCGACTATGCGACTGACCTGCCTTTGGACGTAAGCATGGAGGTGTTCAACCCGCTGGTGCCTGCTGATTCGGCTGCGAGCTCATTGCCGGTCGCGGCGTTCACCTTCACGTTGCACAACCGCGGCGACTTCGCCGTGCACGGTCTGCTCGGCGGCGCCTTGCAGAACTCGGTGGGCTGGGACGGGGTGACTCCGATCGATGGCGTCTCGTGCTCCTTATACGGCGGCAACACGAACCGAGTACGGCGTTCCGGAGAGTGGACAGCGCTCGTCTTGGAGAACACTGTTCTCAGTTCGGATCACCCGGGCGCCGGGCAACTGGTGTTCTCGACCGAGAACAGTGATGCCTTGACCTATCCCCAGTGGTCGACGCCGGAGCAGTTCATCACCTTCCTGGCCGGTCGCCCGACCCGCCGACCGTTCCCCGCCGACGGTCCGAGTGCCCCCGGGACAACCTGGAACGGCGGGCTGGCCACGCCGTTCCGCCTGCAGCCGGGCGAGACCACCCAGGTGCGGTTCCTGATCGCCTGGCACTTTCCGAACCGATATGTCGACTTTCAGCAGTTCGGCCCGAAACGCGACTACGGCCACAGCCGCTTCTGGCTCGGCAATGCGTATACCCGCCGTACGCCCGATGCCGTTGCAGTGGCCGACTCCTTCATCACCCAGTGGGCTGAGCTCGAGGTACGCACCACATCCTGGGCAGACGCGTTCGAGGACAGCACGCTGCCCGGTGAGGCCGGACCACGACTCGCTGCACTGGTTGCCGACGTACGAAGCCCGACTGTCTTCCAGACCGACGACGGCACTGTGTTCGGCTTCGAGGGAGTGCTCGGTGCGTCCACCGGAATGTGGGGCGGCCGGTACGGCGGCTCCTGCCCACTCAACTGCACCCATGTGTGGAACTACGAGCAGACCCTGGCCCGTCTCTTCCCCGCGCTCGAACGGAACATGCGCGACACGGAGTACGACGTGATGCAGGCGCCCGAGGGCTACATCCCACACCGGGTGATCGCGCCGACGTACCACCGGCAACTGTGGGACGAGGTGATCGGCGGCCCGGAGGAGCCGGCGCTCGACGGCATGCTCGGCAACATCCTCAAGACCTACAGAGAGGTACGGCAGGGCGCAGGACTCGACTGGCTCGCCGAGCGGTGGCCGAACGTCGAGCGACTGCTCACCCACATCCGCACCAAGTGGGACCCAGCGGGGACCGGCGTACTGCGCGGCATCCAGCCCAGCACGCACGACATCGACCTGTGCGGCGTCAACACCTTCATGGGCTCGCTCTGGCTCGCTGCACTCCGCGCCGCCGAGGAGATGGCCCAACTGCTGGGTGCGGACGGCAAGGGCTACCGCACGCTCTTCGAAGCAGGCAGCAAGGCATACGACGACCTCCTGTTCACCGGCGAGTACTACAAGCAGGTGCTCGCACAGGACGAGAAGCCGGACTTCCAGTGGGGCGACGGCTGTCTCGCCGACCAACTGGTCGGCCAGTGGTGGGCGCACCAACTCGACCTGGGCTACGTCCTGCCCGCGGATCACGTGAAGACCGCCCTGCGCAACGTGGTCCGGCACAACCTCCGCACGAACTTCGAGGGCTTCGACCACCCCTACCGCGTCTTTGCCGACGGCAACGACACCGGCCTCCTCATGTGCACCTGGCCGTACGGCGGCCGCCCGGACGTCCCGACCCGGTACTGCGACGAGGTGTGGACCGGATCCGAGTACCAGGTCGCCGCCCACTGCCTGTACGAAGGCCTCGTCGACGAGGGCTTCCAGATCCTCCAGGGCCTCTGGAACCGCTACGACGGCAGCCGCCGCAACCCCTTCAACCCGATCGAGTGCGGCGACCACTACATCCGCAACGCCGCCGGCTGGACCGTCCTCGAAGCCCTCGCCGGCTTCCGGTACGACGCCCTGTCCGGCGCCCTCACCTTCGCCCCACTCGACGTCGCCCGCTCCGCCGACACCTGGCAACTCCCCTTCGTGGCCGGCACCGGCTGGGGCGTCGCCACCAGCACCCCCGAGTCCCTCACCCTGACCTGCCACGCCGGCCACCTGACCGTGGTCACAGTCCACGTCGACGGCACCGCCCTGCCGGCCGCCGAAACCGTCGTCGCCCCCGGAAAACCGTTGGTGATCCCCAGAACCTGACCTCTACCGTCGACACATGTCGCTGCTCGAACGCGCACAGTCTCTCCAGGACGAGGCCCGGCAACTCACGGCCCAACTGCAACTCGAGACTGCCTTTCCCTGGCAGCCAGTGGTCATCGGAAGTGCCCTGTCCGGCCTGATGGTCGTACGCGACCTCGACGTCATGTTCGACGCCCCCGACGCCACCGCTGCCACGGTCCTGGAAGGCCTGGCAACCCTGGCCCAACGAGTCGACCTCCGCAGCGTCGACTTCCACGACGAACGCGCCGACCGCCGCCCGACCCCAGCCATCACCGACGAACGCTTCTACGCCGTCCTCCACACCCCCACCTGGAAGATCGACCTCACCTTCTGGCTACACGTCGTCGACCGCCCCCACGTCCCCGACGCCCTCCGACTCCGAGACGCCCCATCCGACAAACGCCTCACCATCCTGCGGTTGAAGGCGGCCGGGCCAGACCTCGGGAGCTCGGACATCTACGACGCCGTACTCGGGAACTGAAGAGTGCCGGCCGGCCGGCAACGCCAGCGGACGGGCGGCACTCGCTCAGGGGAGTCCTAGGGCTGCGAACTCCTGGTCGGTGAAGAGGCGGGAGCGGATCAGGAAGCGGACGCCTTCGGGGGCCTCCACCGAGAAGCCGCTGCCGCGGCCCTTCACGACGTCGACGGTGAGCTGGGTGTGCTTCCAGTACTCGTACTGGGCCGCGGACATCCAGAACGGGACCGGCCGGTCCAGTCCGGTCACCACCAGGTCGCCGAGATGCACGTCCGCCGACCCCGTGCGGAATTCCCCGTCCGGGTAGCACATCGGCGAGCTGCCGTCGCAGCACCCACCGGACTGGTGGAACATCAGCGGACCGTGCATCCCGGTGAGACGGCGGAGCAGGTCCGCCGCCTCGTCGGTGAGCAGCACCTTCGCGACCGCCATGGTCAGAAGAACCCCAGCTTGCTGGGGCTGTAGCTGACCAGCAGGTTCTTGGTCTGCTGGTAGTGGTCGAGCATCATCTTGTGGTTCTCGCGTCCGATGCCCGAGCTCTTGTAGCCGCCGAAGGCCGCGTGCGCCGGGTAGGCGTGGTAGCAGTTCGTCCAGACCCGGCCGGCCTGGATCTCGCGGCCCGCCCGGTACGCGGTGTTGATGTCGCGCGACCAGACCCCGGCGCCCAGGCCGTAGAGCGTGTCGTTGGCGATCTTCATCGCGTCGGCGTAGTCGTCGAACTTCGTCACCGCGACGACCGGCCCGAAGATCTCCTCCTGGAAGATCCGCATCTTGTTGTCGCCCTCGAACACGGTCGGCTGGATGTAGTACCCGCCGGCCAGGTCGCCGCCGAGCTCGGCGCGGCCGCCGCCGGTGACGACCCGGGCGCCCTCCTGCTTGCCGATCTCGATGTAGGCGAGGATCTTCTCGAACTGGTCGTTGCTGGCCTGCGCGCCCATCATCGTGTCGGTGTCGAGCGGGTGGCCCTGCTTGATCGCCTGGGTCCGGCCGACCGCGTCGGCCAGGAAGCCGTCGTAGATCGAGGACTGGATCAGCGCCCGGGACGGGCAGGTGCAGACCTCGCCCTGGTTCAGCGCGAACAGCGTGAAGCCCTCCAGCGCCTTGTCGTAGAAGTCGTCCCGCGAGGACGCGACGTCCTCGAAGAAGATGTTCGGGCTCTTGCCGCCGAGCTCGAGCGTGACCGGGATGATGTTCTCCGACGCGTACTGCATGATCAGCCGGCCGGTCGTGGTCTCACCAGTGAACGCGACCTTGGCAACTCTGTTGCTTGAGGCAAGCGGTTTGCCGGCCTCGACGCCGAATCCGTTGACCACGTTGAGCACACCGGGTGGCAGCAGGTCGTGGATCAGCTCGAGCAGCACGTGGATCGACGCCGGGGTCTGCTCGGCCGGCTTCAGTACGACGGCGTTGCCGGCGGCCAGCGCGGGCGCCAGCTTCCAGGTCGCCATCAGGATCGGGAAGTTCCACGGGATGATCTGCCCGACCACGCCGAGCGGCTCGTGGAAGTGGTACGCGATGGTGTCGTCGTCGATGACCGAGACCGAGCCCTCCTGGGCCCGCAGCGCACCGGCGAAGTAGCGGAAGTGGTCGACCGCCAGCGGCAGGTCGGCGGCCAGCGTCTCCCGCACCGCCTTGCCGTTGTCCCAGGTCTCGGCGACCGCGAGCGCCTCGAGGTTGGCCTCGATCCGGTCGGCGATCTTGTTCAGGATGGTGGCCCGTTCGGCCGGCGAGGTCCGGCCCCATCCCGGTGCGGCACCGTGGGCGGCGTCGAGGGCTCGCTCGACGTCGTCCGCCGTACCGCGGGCGATCTCGGTGAACACCTCACCGGTGACGGGAGTCGGATTCTCGAAGTATCCGCCCTTGACCGGCGGCACCCATTCGCCGCCGATGTAGTGCTCGTAGCGCGATTTGTACGCGACCGGGCTGCCATCCGACCCGGGAGCTGCGAAAATCGTCATCGGTCCTCCTTCAACGTCGTCGGAACCTGACGGTGGATCGAACGTAGGTGGCGCTACGTTGCACGGACGTTGCAACCCGGAGTGAGGCTGGATGGACGCACCGGAGCAGGCACGCCGGTTGAGCAGGCTGTACGACGAGGTGCTCGGCGGCGGCCGCGTGCCCGGCGCACCACGCCCACTGGTCGCCGCCTCGTGGGAGCGGTCTCTCGCCGCCGCGGTCGACCCCGAGCGGGACGCGCCGCCGGTGGTCGTCGACGCGGACCTGCTCGAAGGCCTGCGCGCGAACCACCCGCTGAGCGCCGTCCTGCCGGTGCTCCGCCAGACGCTGACGTCGATCGCCGACGAGGCGTCGCACATCATGATCATCACCGACGCCCGCGGCATGATCCTGTGGCGCGAGGGCGCGGCCGACGTACGGCGCCAGGCCGACCGGATCGCGTTGTCCGAAGGCGCGGTGTGGTCGGAGGACCAGATCGGCACCAACGGCATGGGTACGGCGCTCGCCGTCGGGCAGCCGGTGCAGATCCACTCGGCCGAGCACCTGGTTCGCCGGATCCACGAATGGACCTGTGCCGCCGCTCCGGTGCACGACCCCGACACCGGCAAGCTGCTCGGCGCCGTCGACGTGTCGGGCCCGTTGCGCACCGTCCACCCGGCGATGGTTGCCCTGGTCACTGCCGCCGCCCAGCTGGCCGAAGGACAGCTCCGCGTCCGGATGGCCGCGGCCGACGAACTCCTCCGGGCCCGCAACATGCGGCACCTGAACGCATTGGGCGACGAGCCCGGCGCATTGCTGACCCCGACCGGTCGCGTGCTCGCGGTCCAGCCGCTCGAGTGGTTGCCCGACCGGCTCGACGTTCCCGACGGCGCGGACCGGATCGACCTCGGCGACGGTCGCGAAGGCGTGATCGAGCAACTCGACGAAGGCTTCCTGCTACGCCTCCCCGGCACGCCGGTCCGCCGGTCGCGGCCGTCGTTGCGGCTCAAGCTCCTCGGCGCCGGCCAGCCGATCGCGGTCGTCGGCGACCGTGAGATCGCGCTGACGCTACGACGAGCCGAAGTACTCGCCCTGCTTCTGCTGCACCCGGCCGGCCTCACCGCCGAGCAGCTGATGCTCCAGCTGTACGGCGACGAGGGCAACCCGACCACGGTCCGCGCCGAGATGCACCGGCTGCGGAACCTGCTCGGCGGCGGCGTCCTGGACACCAAGCCGTACCGGATCATCGCCGACGTCTCCGGCGACATCACCGACGTACAGAACGCTCTCCGCGCCGGCGACCTGAGCAGCGCCCTCGAGCTCTACCCCGGCGCGCTGCTCGCACGCTCCGACGCCCCGGCCCTCCGCGCCGAACGCGACGAGCTCGACGCCACCCTCCGCCGTGCAGTCCTCGACTCCGGCGACGCCGACCTGCTCTGGCGCTTCGCCCAGACACCGACCGGCGCCGAGGACCTGGAGATCTTCGAGACTCTGCTGATCGTGCTCCCACCGACCGATCACCGCCTGCCTGCCGTGGCGGCTCGGCTGCACCGGTTGGCGGAGTAAGTAGGTCACTCGCGGCCGATGAGGATCCACATGTAGTCGCGGTTCTTGACCGGGAAGGTGGCGGTCTTGCTGCTGATTTCCTTGGTCTTCTTGCAGTCGCTGGTGGTGTAGCGCCAGCGGACCACCTGGACGCGCCAGGACTGCTTGAGCTGGTGCAGGCGGCGGATCTTGCCGGGCGGGACCTCGGCCGTGTACGACCAGGTCTGGGAGACCGAGTGCGACTTGCCGACGGTCTTGGAGTACTTGTTCTGGATCTCCGCGATCACCAGCGGGATGCTCACGCCGAGATCGCCGGACCAGGACGAGTTCGACTCCGAGGTCGCCGTCTTCTGGTAGGTGATCCGGCCCGGGCCCTCCAGCCACTCGCTGTAGAGGTTCGTGCCGACGTAGACCTCCTTGCCGCCCCGGGTGTACCAGTAGACCGCTTTGGTGTCGCACTTCTTCGCGACCCGGACGTCCGGATCCACTGGCGCCGCACTCGCCGTACTCGCTCCGTGCACCAGAATTCCGCTCGCCAGCACCATTCCCGCGACCGCTGCCCGCTGAAGACGCATCGCACTCTCCCGTGAATTCATTCCCATCACTGCACTCGCAGTGGTAGGAAACTTACGGATTGGTCCAATGCGGCGACAACGGATCCCCGGTAACGGTCCGTCTCGGTTTGTTCAAGGTCACATCTCGGGCGTGATGAGCCCGACACCGACATGACTCGCGGGTAACCAACCAATAACATCGCTGGTATGCAGATCCTCGCCATCGTCGTCTCGCTCGCGATCACCGCTGTCGGCGTCGCGTTGTTCGGCAAGACGATCGGGCACATGGTGTCCGTCATCAGGCTCGGCCGGCCCACCGCGGGCCGGACCGGCCACCCGGCGCAGCGCACGGTCACGCTGGCCAAGGAGACGCTGGGCCACACCCGGATGCTGCAGTGGAGCCACGTCGGCATCCTGCACTGGTTCGTCGCGTTCGGTTTCATCGGGCTGTTCCTCAGCCTCGTGACGGCGTTCGGCCAGCTCTTCGACGCGCACTTCGCGCTGCCGATCATCGGGCACTGGTTCGTCTTCGAGTGGGTGACCGAGTTC
Source organism: Kribbella sp. NPDC050820 (assembly GCF_040653975.1). Taxonomy (NCBI): domain Bacteria; kingdom Bacillati; phylum Actinomycetota; class Actinomycetes; order Propionibacteriales; family Kribbellaceae; genus Kribbella; species Kribbella sp. NPDC050820. The sequence continues at coordinate 290,359 of NZ_JBFAHB010000001.1, read as the reverse complement.
CTCACCTGGACCGGCCTGGTGTCGATCATCGGGCTGATCGTGATCCGGCTGCTCAACCTGCCGAAGGGCCACCTGGCCCGGTACAGCCGGTTCTTCGGGTCCCGCGCCTGGCAGGCGTACTACGTCGAGTACACGATCCTCGGCGTCCTGGTCTGCATCCTGCTGCTGCGCGGCCTCGAATACCAGCTCGGCGCCGGGGACAAGTTCCACTTCCCGGGCACGTACTTCATCGGCGAGCGCCTGTTCGGCGGCCTGAGCGAGCAGGGGCTGGAGAACGCGGTCTACCTGGTCGCCATGGTCAAGATCCTGATCTCGTTCGCCTGGATGATCACCATCTCGCTGAACGCGACCATGGGTGTCGCCTGGCACCGGTTCACCGCCTGGCCGAACATCTGGTTCAAGCGCGAGGACGACGGCGGTACGGCGCTCGGCGCCCTGCAGCCGATCATGGTCAACGGCGCGCCGATCGACTTCGAGAACATCGACGAGCTGGACGAGGACGCCGCCCTCGGCGTCGGCAAGGTCGAGGACTTCACCTGGAAGGGCCTGCTCGACTTCACCACCTGCACCGAGTGCGGCCGCTGCCAGTCGCAGTGCCCGGCCTGGAACACCGAGAAGCCGTTGTCGCCCAAGCTGGTGGTGATGAACCTGCGCGAGCACGCGTACGCCAAGGCGCCGTACCTGCTGGCGTCGTCCGACGACGAGCGCAAGTCGCTGCCGGAGCTGGTGCTCGCCGAGCAGGACAAGCCGCTGGTCGGCCCGGCCGACGTCGCGGTGATCGACGAGGAAGCGCTGTGGGCGTGCACGTCGTGCGGCGCGTGCGTGCAGCAGTGCCCGGTCGACATCGAGCACGTCGACGCGATCATGGACATGCGCCGCTACCAGGTGCTGATCGAGTCCTCCTTCCCGTCCGAGCTCAACGGGCTGTTCAAGGGCCTGGAGAACAAGGGCAACCCGTGGAACATGAACCCGTCCGGCCGGATGGACTGGGCCAAGGACCTGCCGTTCGAGGTGAAACAAGTCGGCGGCGCCGGCCCTGATGATCCAGAGTCCCTGGACGAGGTCGAGTACCTGTTCTGGGTCGGCTGCGCGGGCGCCTTCGAGGACCGCGCGAAGAAGACCACGCAGGCCGTCGCCGAGCTGCTGAACATCGCCGGCGTCAGCTTCGCCGTGCTGGGTGACGGCGAGACCTGCACCGGCGACCCGGCCCGGCGGTCCGGCAACGAGTTCGTCTTCCAGCAGCTGGCGATGCAGAACGCCGAGGTCTTCAAGGAGACCAAGGTCCGCAAGGTCGTCTCCACCTGCGCGCACTGCTTCAACACGCTGAAGAACGAGTACTCCCAGCTCGGCGTCGAGCTCGACGTCATCCACCACACCCAGCTGCTGAACCGCCTGGTCCGCGACGGCAAGCTGACCCCGGTCGCCCCGGCCGACAGCTCGCTCAACGGCCAGAAGATCACCTACCACGACCCGTGCTACCTCGGCCGCCACAACCAGGTGTACGACGCCCCGCGCGAGCTGCTCGACATCATCCCGGGCGCCGAGTACGCCGAGATGCCGCGGAACCAGACCAAGTCCTTCTGCTGCGGCGCCGGCGGCGCCCGGATGTGGATGGAGGAGAAGATCGGCAGCCGGATCAACCTGAACCGGACCACCGAGGCGGTCGAGACCGGGGCGGACAAGATCGCCACCGGCTGCCCGTTCTGCCGGGTGATGCTGTCCGACGGCCTCACCGCCAAGCAGGCCGACGGCTCGGCCCGCGAGTCCGTCGAGGTCGCCGACGTCGCCCAGCTCCTGCTCGCCTCCGTAAAGCGTGGGGAAAGCTGACTGCCACCAGCTGCAAATCCCTTCCCCCTCAGGTGGTCCAGACCATAAGATCCGGCGTCTGCATCATCTGGGGAGGAATCAGCAGTTATGAAGTTCCGCTTTGCGCTGTCCGCTGCCGCGACAGTGCCACTCGTTCTCGGCCTGGCTGCCTGCGGCGGCGAGCCGGCCGCGACCGGCTACAAGCCGTCCACACCGGGGTCGACGTCGGTCAGCACCGCCGAGCCGCAGAAGGTCGTCCCGGCGGCCGCGCACCTCGACTCGACCAGCTTCATGCCGGCCGTGAAGAAGGGGATGGTCGGCAAGGACACCGTGAAGGTCTCGATGACGATCGAGACCGGTGGCGAGAAGGCGACCATCACCGGCGAGCAGTCGATGAATCCGGTCAAGGCGAAGATCGACATGAAGGGCGCCGCGTTCGGCGGCCGGATGAAGCTGATTCTGGTCAACGACATCGCGTACGTGCAGATGAGTGACCTGCCGAGGGGCAAGTACCTCAAGATCGACCCGAACTCCGACCACCCGATGGCGGCCGAGGTCGCCTCGATGGTCGAGGAGATGAGCCCGACCAAGACCTTCGACGCGTTCGACGCCGGCCTGAAGAAGGTGGAGTACATCAAGACCGAGGCGCTCCAGCGCCGCAAGGTCGACCGCTACGAGGTCACCGTGGACACGGCCGCGGCGATGAAGGCTCAGGGCCAGAAGATGCCGGCGGGCGCCCCGAAGGCGATCGTCTACACGATCTGGATGGGCCAGGCCGACCACCTGATGTACAAGGTGTCGTTCAACCTGATCGGCGCCAGCGCGACGATGACGACGTCCGACTGGGGCGAGCCGGTCAGCATCAAGGCGCCGGCGGCGAAGGACATCGTGGAGGAGTGAGACCGGAATCGGTCAGATCCCACCCGATCGTGAGAACTTCTCGTAATCTCCCGTTACGGAAGTGATCACCTCTGGATGATCGGGTGGGCTGGTGCCGATGCGAAGTACTCGACGAAACTTCCTGACCGTCACCGGAGCGGCTGCCGCACTGGCCGTGACCGGCAACCTTCCCGACGTGCAGCGGGCGTTGGCCGGCGCGACCGGCGGCCCCGACCGGCGGGATCTGTACACGCTCGGGGTCGCATCCGGGGATCCGTTGCCGGATGCGGTGGTGATCTGGACCCGGCTCGCGCCGGAGCCGCTCGCGCCGTTCGGTGGGATGGATCGCCGGCCGGTCGAGGTGCAGTGGCAGGTCGCTGAAGACGAGCGGTTCCATCGGGTCGTCCGCCAAGGCACCACCCAGGCCCGGCCCGAGTCGAGTCACTCGGTGCACGTCGACGTACGCGGCCTGCGCCCGTGGCGGCACTACTGGTATCGCTTCCGCGTGAACGGGAAGCTCAGCCCGGTCGGCCGGACCCGGACCGCGCCGCCGGCCGAAGCGTACGTCCCCGAGATGTCGCTGGCGTTCGCGTCCTGCCAGGCCTGGTGGGAGGGCTGGTACACGGCGTACGCCGACATGGCCAAGCGCGAGCACGACGTGGTGTTCTTCCTCGGCGACTACATCTACGAGTTCGGCATCGACCGCGGCATCCGGCCGAACTCGAACGAGCCCTGGATGACCCAGCAGACCGTGACGCTGGACGAGTACCGCGTCCGGTACGCGTCGTACAAGATGGATCCCGACCTGCAGGCGGCGCACGCGTCCGCGCCCTGGGTGGTCACGCTCGACGACCACGAGGTGGTCGACAACTGGGCCGACGAGGCGCATCCGAGCGCACCGCCCGCGCAGTTCCTGGTACGGCGAGCCAACGCCTTCCGCGCGTACTGGGAACACATGCCGATGCGGCTGGCCCAGCTGCCGAAGGGCCCGGACATGCAGCTCTACCGGCGGATCCGGTACGGCCGGCTGGCCGAGTTCAGCGTCCTCGACACCCGCCAGTACCGCTCTGACCAGGCGTACGGCGACGGCACCAAGGCGCCCGGCCCGGAGACGAAGGACCCGGCGCGCACGATCACCGGCGACGCGCAGGAGAAGTGGCTGCTCGACGGCTGGGCCGCGTCCCGGTCGCGCTGGAACGTGCTCGCGCACCAGACCGCGATCGCCCGGCTGGACACCAAGGAAGGCCCTGAGGTGCTGGTGCCGATGGACACCTGGGACGGATACGAGGCGTCCCGCGACCGGGTGCTCGGCGGCGCCGTACAGCGCAAGGTCCGCAACCTGGTCTCGATCGCCGGCGACCTGCACCGCAGCGTCGCCTCGGACCTCAAGCTCGACTTCGCCGACCCGGACTCGCCGACCGTGGGCACCGAGTTCGTCGGGACGTCGATCACGTCCGGTATCGACGGGATGGATCTCGATCCGGGCGGCGCGACGCTGCTCAAGGAGAACCCGCACATCAAGTTCGGCAACTTCCAGCGCGGCTACGTGAGCTGCAGCATCACGCCGCAGCGCTGGATCTCCGACTACCGCGTGGTCGACAAGGTCAGCGTCCCGAACGGCGCCGTCAGCACCCGCACCCGGCTCCTCGTCGAGGACGGGCGCCCGGGAATCCAGACCCTCTGAGGAGAGACCGATGACGATTCGATGGCAGTCGGCGGTCGCCCTCGGCGCCGCGGTCGCGACCGGCGTGGTCGCCTCGACAACCGGCGGCGCTCCGCGCACCGACGTACAGATCTCCGTGGCCCCGCAGCAGCTGAGTGTCGTGGGCCTGCCCTGCTTCCCGGGCATGCTCAACCTCACGATGACCAACACCGGCAGCGAGGACAGGTACGCCGACCTGACGCTGGACCCGAGTGGTCCGCTCCAGCCGTCCCGGGAAGTGTTCTCGTCCTGGCTGCCTGCGGTCGACCCGGACCAGCCGGTCAGCGCGCCGGTCGAGGTCCGGGTCCCGCGGGACACGCAGCCCGGGCAGTACTCCCTCGACCTCGAGGTCGAGGGGTCCAAGCTGACCGTCCCGGTCACGGTGAATCCGCTGCCATCCAAGGGGCCCGGCGACAACCTCGCGCTCGGCGAGCAGGCGTCCGCCTCGTCGACGCACGGCAACTTCGCGCTGTGCGGAGCGGTCGACGGCGACAGCGACTCCGAGCACTGGGACACGCTGACCGGCTGGAACGACGGGACTCGCGCCGCCTTCCCGGACACCTACGACGTCGCGCTGGCCGAACCGAGCACGATCAACCGCGTCGAGCTCTACACCCTCGACTCGGTGAAGTACCCGGCCCCGGCCAACGGCCTCCGCGACTGGGACGTCCAGGTGCGCAACGGGACCGGCGACTGGCAGACCGTCACCCAGGTCCGCGGCAACACCGCCGGCCACGTCACCTCGACCTTCACCCCCACCCAAGCCACCGCCGTCCGCATCCTCTGCCTCGCCGGCAACGGCAACACCTACTCGCGCATCGTGGAGCTGGAGGTGTACGGCTCCTAAGCGCATGGCCAGATCTGTGGCAGACCCGTCGGAATGGACATGGTGTCGGCAGGCTGCCGTCAGCAGGATTGAGGCATGACAACCACAGCGACTCGCCCCGCCTTCCACGCCTCCGCAACGCTGACGGCAGACCTGCAGCAGCTCCTCGCCGACCTGATCGCCCTGCACCTGCAGGCCAAACAAGCTCACTGGAACGTCGTCGGACGCAACTTCCGGGACCTGCACCTGCAGCTCGACGAGATCGTCGACGTGGCCCGCGTCGCCGCGGACACCATCGCCGAGCGGATGCGCGCCCTCGGTACGACACCCGACGGACGCGCCCCGACGATCGCGGCGTCGGCGACGCTGCCGGAGTTCCCCGGCGGCGAGCAGGACGTGACGGCCGTCGTCGACGTGGTGACGGCCGCGCTGCACGCCACCGCAGGTACGGCGCGCTTCATCCACGACCGCGTCGACGCCGAGGACCCGTCGACGGCCGACCTGCTGCACGCGATCATCGTCGACCTCGAGAAGCAGGCCTGGATGCTCGGCACCGAGAACCGGGGTGCCTGAGGCTCAGCGCAGATAGGAGGCTCCGTTGAAGTCGAGGACGGCGCCGGTCGACCAGCCGGCCTTGGGTGACGCGAGCCAGTAGACGGCGTCCGCGACCTCCTCGGCGGTGGCGGTGCGGTTGAACGGGCTCTGCGCCCGGATCGCGTCACCGCCGGGGCCGCTCAGGACGGACTCAGCCATGTCGGTGGCGATGAATCCGGGCGCAATTGACGTCACCGTGATGTCATGCGGCGCCAACGACACCGCCAAGGACTGCCCGAGCGAGTGCAGTCCAGCCTTGGAGGCGCCGTACGCAGGCACGTCGGGCTCGCCGCGGTAGGCCCCTCGCGACCCCACGTTGACGATCGCGCCCCGCCGTACGCCCTCAGCCGGGTCCTTGTCGAGCATCTGCCGGGCCACGCACCAGGTCACGTGCGCCGCCCCCTCCAGGTTCACCGCGAGGGTACGGCGCCACGCCGACACCCATTCGTCGTACGACGTCTCGGCCAGTGGATGCCCGATCCGCCGGGACCCCGACACCGGCTCGTCGACGAACAGCGCGGCGTTGTTCACCAGTACGTCGATCCGGCCGAGAGCAGCCGCCGATTCCTCAACCAGGGCAGGGATTGCGGCCGGATCGCCGAGATCGGCCGCAATCACCGCGTGACCGTCTCCGGGCAGTCCGGCGCGCACCTCCTCGGCCCGGTCGACCGCTCCGCGGCAGTGCAGCACGACCCGGTCACCGGCCTGCGCGAACACCCGAGCGACCGCGGCTCCGACACCCCTGGACGCACCTGTGACGAGTACCCCTCTGGACACGCTCTCTCCCTGTCGTCGACTGTGCCCATTCTGCCGTGGCGGCGCGATGACATCAGAACGGGTTGACAGTGACGTCACTATGACGTCATAGTTGCTGTCATGGAACTTGACCACTATCTCGAATCGGTCCGGCGGAGCGTGGAGAACGCCACCGCCCTGGCCGACGAACAGACTCGCTCCGTGGCACAGCGCCTCGGAGCCACGCTGGATGACGCGGGCCGGCTGGCCCTCATCTCAGCCCTGTCCGACGCCGCCGGGGAGATCAGCCGCGAGCTGTCCCCCGGTTCGGTCGAGCTCCGGATGGCCGGCGGCCGTCCGGAGTTCGTCGTCACGCCGGCCCCGAGCCAGCTGACCGGACACGACGACCACGACGACATCGACGAGGAAGAGACCGACGAGCCCGCGGAGACGATCGCGCCGGACGCGGACGAGCCGACCGCGCGGATCACGCTGCGGCTGCCGATGTCGGTGAAGAACAAGGTGGACGAGGCCGCTGCCGCCGAGGGCATCTCCTCGAACGCGTGGCTGATGCGCACCGTGATGACCGCGCTGAGCGACCGGGGCCGCGGTGTCCGCGCTCCGCGTCCGCCGCGGCCCCCGCGCGCTCCGCGGGGTGGCTTCTTCGGGCCTGAGGGCCCACTCGGCCCGAACGGACCGCTCGGACCCGACGGCGTCTTCGGACCGGACGGTGTGTTCGGCCCCGACGGCCCGTTCGGCGACGAGGGTGTCTTCGGACCGGAGCGCGGCCGGCGTGGCCGCGACCGGGACCATGGCCGGCGCGACCGGGACCGCGGGCACCGCGGGCCGGGCCAGCGGATGACGGGGTGGGTCCAGTGAGCTTCACATCGCAACTCACCGAGGACGCGAGCAAGATCGACCGGGTCCGGATCGAGATCGGCTCCGGGCTGGTCGACATCCGGCCGGCCGACGGCGACCAGACGACTGTCGACCTCGAGGTCAGCGCCGGCGACGAGAGCGACGTCATCTTCGAGGTGCGCGACGGCGAGCTGATCGTGGAGGGTCCGCGCGACGTCCGCCGCGGCCCGGAGATCCAGGTCCGGATCGCCACCCCGGCGACTCTCGACGCCCGGATCAAGACCGGTTCCGGCGACATCACCTCCCGGATGCCACTGGGCACCGCCCGGCTGGGCACCGGCTCCGGCAACATCACGCTCGACCGGGTCGAGGGCGACCTCGGCGTCAGCACCGGCAGCGGTGACGTCCGGGTCGGGCACGTCGTGGGCGCGGTCCGGGCCGGCACCGGCTCGGGGTCGATCGACATCGACGAGGCCGGCGACGCGCTCGGGCTGAGCACCGGCTCCGGTGACGTCCGGATCGGCGACGCGGCCGGCCGGACCACGGTCAAGGTCGGCTCGGGTGACATCACCATCGAGCGGATCCGGGACCACTCGGTCGCCACCTCCGGTTCCGGCGACGTCACGGTCGAGGTCGCCGACGGACCCAGCGTGCAGGCCGAGACCGCGCGCGGTGACGTCCGGATCGGGGTGCCCGACGGCGTCCCGGCGTACCTGGACCTGAAGACGGTCACCGGACGGATCCGGTGCGACCTCGAGCCCGGCGACCAGCCGGCCGAAGGCGAGCGCTCGCTGATGCTGCGGGCGCGCACGGTCTCCGGCGACATCAGCGTCGTCAGGGCCTGACTGATCGCCCCAGGAGGTCCCGCCGGGACTGGGATCCGGCGGGACCTGGGCGAAGCATTGCCGAAACCAGCACGGGACGACGTGAGGGGAGCAGGACGATGATCACCGAGTATCAAGAGGTCGCGCGTTGCCAAGTCGAGGACCGGATCCGGGCCGCCGAGCTGCGGGCCCAGCGCAACGAGCTGCGAGCGGCTGCGAAGGACGGCCGGGTCAGCGGTCCGCGGCACGAACTGGCCGCCGTACTGCGTCGCCTGGCCGATCGCCTCGAGCCGCAGCCACAGCACCGCCGAACCGGATTGTCGGTCGTCCGGTGACCGGCCGGCCGGTGAACGGGGCGGCCGCCCTCTGCAGCTTGCTGCAACGCCTGGGTCTGGTGACTCTGGGGACCCGGAGCCACTGCTAGCGTTCGTCGCGACCGTTTCGGTGCGACCTGGGGAGTAACGAACGATGCAGCGTCCGATGGCCGTCGCCACCGCCGCCACCGCCGCCGTTGTCCTGCTGGCCGGGTGTGGCGGCAACGACGACAAGCCGAGCCCGACGTCCGAGAGCAGCGGCACCACCTCCAGCACGCCGTCCGCCCCGGCAGTCGCCTCCTTCGACCCGCCGAAGGCCTTCGTCGCGAACGCAGCCTTCGGCATCGAGCGCACGGCGAAGGACAACGAGTACTCGCTGCACGAGGGCATGGTCGGCCAGACCACCCTGATCGCGGGACGCACCGGCATCACCGGCCGCAACATCGCCGCCCAGGGCCAGCCGTGGACCATCCCGTCCGCCGAAGCCTCGACCACCGAGACGGTCGGCCTGTCCGCACCGATGGGTGTCCAGCTCGACGGCAAGGACGTCGTCGCGATCGCCTACGTCCAGAAGGACAAGGGCAACGGCACCCAGAAGGCCAAGGGCCAGGTGGTGTTCCAGTGGCTCGACGCGACCGACGGCAAGAAGGTCGCCGAGGTCATCGCGGACCTCACTCCGGCGCTGGGCGCCGGTGAGGGCGGCGACAACGTCGTGAGCCAGGCGTACGACGCCAAGACCGGCCAGATCGTGGTCGGGGTCGGAGCCGACGGCCAGGCGGCCGCCAAGAAGGGCGGCGAGGTCTTCACCGTCTACGCCGACCCGAAGACGCAGAAGTCGGCCGTCATCCCGTTCGTGATGCCGGCCGGCGTGCTGAACGGCGTCGTCGCCGGCGCGAAGGCCTCCAACCAGGAAGGCGCCGCCGACGGCACGGTCGTGATCGCCGACGGGGCGACCGGCAAGATCACCAAGCAGACCCCGACCAAGCAGGACTACCTGGTGGCGGCCGGCAGCGGTTCCCAGCGGGCCTACTTCGGGTCCACGACGGCCCTGGACGGTGACAAGTTCAACAACGTCCTGTACTCGGTCGACATCGCGACCGGCGCCGTCGTACCGACCAAGTCGCAGGTTGTGGACGAGCGGATCAGCACCTTCACCTGCTGGGGCGACCAGGCAAAGGCTGTGGTCTGCACGTCCGGTGAGTCCGGCGGCCAGGAGATCATCGGCTTCGACGACAGCACCGGCGCGAAGACCTGGGGATACACGGACAAGTCGGCCAGCCGGGTGGTGCCGTCGGTCACCGCGGCGTTCCACGGCGTCGTCTACGCCCAGACCGAGGCGCAGCCGGTCCTGATGGACGCGGCGACCGGCGCGGACGTGCCGACCAGTTCCGCGACACCCACCGAAGGTGCCGCCCCGACGGAAGGCGCCTCCCCGACCGAGGGGACGCCGTCGTCCCAGGGCAACGACCCGGGCAGCGCGAACGGCTCGGACATGTCGCTCTACAACGGCAAACCGAAGTCGCCGACCGCGGTCACCCAGTACGGCGGCGTCTACCTGCAGCCCCCCGGCGGCACCACCTACGACTTCCAGTCCATCCTGATCACCCTGTCCCCCACCGACTGATCACCACCCCGACCGAAGGCCGGTTGCGGTCACGCAGTACGGGCACTCGGCAGTGGCTTCTACATGATTCTGATCGCGCTGAGTCCTACCGCGTGATTCAGATGTCGGTGCGGTGGAAGTTCTTGAAGGAGCGGGACGGGGTGGGGCCGCGCTGGCCTTGGTAGCGGGAGCCGTACTTGGCCGAGCCGTACGGGTGCTCGGCCGGGGAGGACAGCCGGAAGAAGCACAGCTGGCCGATCTTCATCCCGGGCCAGAGCTTGATCGGCAGCGTCGCCACGTTCGACAGCTCCAGCGTCACGTGCCCGGAGAACCCGGGGTCGATGAACCCGGCGGTGGAGTGCGTGAGCAGCCCGAGCCGGCCCAGCGAGGACTTGCCCTCCAGCCGCGCCGCCACGTCGTCGGGCAGCGTCACCAGCTCGTACGTCGACCCCAGCACGAACTCACCGGGGTGCAGGATGAACGGCTCCTCCCCCTCCGGCTCGACCATCCGGGTCAGGTCGGGCTGTTCCTCGGCCGGGTCGATGTGCGGGTACTTGTGGTTCTCGAACACCCGGAAGAACCGGTCCAGGCGGACGTCGACACTCGACGGCTGCACCATCGCAGCGTCGAACGGGTCCAGCTGAACCCGCTTCCCGTCGAGCTCGGCCAAGATGTCGCGGTCGGAGAGCAGCACGACCGCACGTTAGCAGCGCCCCAGCCCCCAGCCCAGCGCCAGCCCACGGATTCCGGTCCAATCCCCCATTCGTCCTGGTGTGGCCGCCGACCGGCGACCACACCGGGAATTCGTACGCCTACGGCCCACGATCCGGATCGCGGTGCCCGGTGGCGGCTGTCCGGAGCCCTCAGCTCCCCGGCGTCACCACTCCTCCGGGCCTGTCCCGCGTCCACCTCGGGGCCTGAGGCAACGAAAGTGCCTCAGTGCCGGCCGCTCAGCCGGACAGCTTGTTGAAGCGCGACACCTGGGTGGCGAAGGTCTTCACCTGCGCCGGCGACCAGTCCTTGAGCAGGTCCTCGATCACCTTGTGCCGCTTCTTCCGGGCCGCCGCGAGCTTGCGCTTGCCGGCCGCGGTCAGCGTCAGCAGAGTCGCCCGGGCGTCCGACTTGTCGGCCGCCCGCTTCAGCAGACCCTCTTCCTCCAGCCGTGCGCAGGCCCGGCTGACCGGACCCTTGTCCACCTCGAGCGCAGCAACCAGGTCGGCCATCCGCACCGGCGCCAGCTCCTCGACGTGGTTCAGCAACGCGTACTGCGCCGGCTCCAGGTCCGGGTGCGCGTCGTCGGACAGCTTCCGCTGCAGACCACGCAGCCGCCGTCCCATCGTGACGAGCTCCTTCTCCAGGTTGTCCAGCACGTCACTCGTGTCTGTTGCCACCATTCACCCCTTCATCCAGTTGCCCCGCAACCATCTTGTCCGGTCCCGGTGAGGACCGCATCCTCACGTTGCGTCGAAATGTTGCCCCCGGCAACGCGTTCTAATCTGCCAGAAGATGCCGGACCTGCCCAGTCCTGGGCGTGCCCTTTGTGGAAAACTGCCCAGGAACCCCACCCGCAAACCGCCCCGCAGCCCCTTTTCGATGCATTCGGCATCAGTTCTTGGGTACGGCGACGCCGTACACCTCCCCGCCCCCGGCCACGACCCGGCGCACCGGATCCTCATCCGCGCCGCGGCACGCCGGACCCACCGTGGCCGGGACCCCACCCATCAGCTATGCTCGTCTCCGCCTGCTGGTGCCACCGCCAAGCATGCGGGTGTAGTTCAATGGCAGAACATCAGCTTCCCAAGCTGACAGTGCGGGTTCGATTCCCGTCACCCGCTCCATTTGTCAGGACAAAGTCGAGCCCGGGTCTTCAGGACCCGGGCTCTTCGTTCGTCTGCTGTTGGTTGCCTTGGCACCCTACTTCCGACAATTCGGCTTTTCGGCTGGATCAAACGGTTGACTCAGGCAATCGTCGGGTGGTCTCACGGTCGAGCAGCAGGCCGGCCATCCTCGTGGTGAGTGGAGTGGCGATGAGTAGGAGCGCTGCGACGAGGGTTGCGCCGAGGACGGTGCCGGCTGCGACGTCGTGGGGGTAGTGGACGCCGGCGGCGACTCGGGCCAGCGCGACTCCGGCCGCGAGCGGCAAGGCGAGGGCGGCGAGTCGGGGGCGCAACAGGGCGATGCCGATGGCCAGGCCGGCTGCGAGGGTGGCGTGGTTGCTCGGGAATGACCAGTCACCTGCCGCGGGACAGTGCGCGATCACCTCGGCGCCGGGCACCGCGCGGCACGGACGCTCTTCGTCGACCACCAGCTTCAACGCCTCACTCAGGCCGTAGGCCACGACCGTCCCGATTCCGGTGAGCAGTACGCCGGCCACCGTCCGGGCGTCGCGATAGTGAAAAGCCACCCGCAGAAGAAGCAGCCCCAGCGCGACCAGCAGACCGCCGCCCGCGAGGTCGACCAACGACCCCATCCAGGACGGCGCGTCCGCCACCACGTCGTTCAGCGCCCGGAACGCCGACGCGAAGTCGCCGGTCGTCACCCGCACCGGGACGGTCGTCCCCAGACCGCCCGGATAGAGCAGTACGACGACAACCGTCCCCAGAATCAGCACACCCAGCGAACCCAGTACCCGACGGACTCCGTCGTACCTCCATGTCATGACCTCGACGCTAGGAGCGACGACGAGCCGCCGCAGTGAGCCAAAGTCCTACCGGCCCCCTGACGATCGTCAGGTTGTTGCCTGGAGCACCTTGATACGCACCGGAGCGCCGCGGCCGCGCAGCGTCAGGTGGGGAGAGCATCCTCACTCCTGGAGAGATAGGGCGCGATCATCAGGTCCAGCTGCTCGGTCAGGAACTCGTGCAGCGAGCCCCAGCCGTTCACCGCCCAGACCTGGAGGGCGCCGTTGAAGCAGACAAGGGTGTGGCGAGCCAGCGCCGGTACGTCGGTGTCCGGCCGCAGCTCGCCGGCCTCACGGGCGGCCAGGTAGAGGCGGGCGCAGCTGTCCACGATCGCCGCGGAGTGCGCCAGCGCGTGCGCCCGGAACTCCGGGTCGGCGACGTCGAGCTGGACGAAGCCGAGGCCGTTGCCGAGCTCCTCGCGGTGCTTGATGTGGGCAACCGCCGTCAGCGCGAAGTCCCGCAGGATCGCGAGCGGGGAGGTGTTCCGCGCCTCCGCCTCCTCGACCGCCCGGAGCACCATCAGCGGCGACCGGGCCGCCGAAGCGAGCAGCAGGCCGCGCTTGGAGCCGAAGCGCTGCATCAGCGTCGGCGGGGCCAGGCCGACCCGCTCGCCGACCGCGGCGAGGGTCAGTTTCACCGGTCCCAGCTCGGCCAGCACCTGGCGGGTCGCGTCCAGGATCACGTCGTCGCTGACCAGCCGCGGCCGGGCCACTCCAGCACCTCCGAGTTTGTGAATCGCCATTCGTTAATTCATGAACAGTAACAGATCCTTGTGCGATCAGTTATCCAGAGCAACGGGTGAACGACGGGACCCGAAGAGGGCCCGTCCCGGGAGCCCGTTGCCCGGTCCACCCGCCGCGGGCTGGGTTCGTCGTACCAACGGGAGCCTCTTCATGCGTTTCGCCCGCACCGCCCTGGGCCTGTTGCTGACCCTGGCCGGCCTCGTGGTCACCATCGCCGGAGCAGTCGCCGCCTTCTGGCTGGTCGGCCCGGACAACACGGTCACCACCGGCAGCCGCCAGTTCACTAGCCAGGGCCTGGCCGTCATCTCCGCGCCCGACCTGCTCGACCGGCACGGACCGACCCTGCACGTGACCGCGACCGGCGACAAACCGGTCTTCGTCGGCGTCGGGCAGGACCTCGACGTCGCCGACTACCTGGCCGGCGCGTCCCACACCCGGCTGATCCGGTTCGACCCGCCGGCCACCTTCGGCACGCAGGAGATGCGCGGCCGCAGCGCCCGGCTGACGCCGCCGGCCGAGCTTGACTGGTGGGTCGCGGAGGCCGGCGGGACCGGCCGGCAGTCGCTCGCGTGGCCGATCCAGGACGGCCGGTACGACGTGGTCGTGATGAACGCGGACGGCACACCCGCCGTGGGCGCCGACGTCCGGTTCGGCGTCGAGGTTGAGCGCGCGTTCGGGGTCTGTCTGCTGGCGCTGGGCGCCGGCATCCTGGTGCTCGCCCTCGGCCTGGTCCTCACCTTCCGCCGCCGCAAGCCGCCCGGGGTTGCCCCCATCCCCCGCCTGCTGCCCGCGCCTGTCGCCATGCCGGCACCCCAGCCCGCCGCCCTGCCGGAGCCGGTTGCCACCTCGGAGCCGGCGGTTGCGCCGGAGCCGGTCGCCAGGCCGGTCGTGCGGCAGCCGGAGCCGAGGCAGCGGGAGCCGCGGCTTCCGGAGCCGATCGGCGCTGCGCCGATGCTGATGACGCCGTCGGCGGTGGCCAAGGCGAAGGCGAAGTCGCCGGCGTTCCTGGTCGCGGTCGGCGCAGTCCGGGCCGACGACGAGCCGCAGTACGAGACGCAGTACGACGAGACGCCGTACGAGACCGCCTGCGAGACGACCCTCGAGACCACCTACGCGATCACCGAGTACGACGAGGAGCCGGAGACCGTGCGGCTCGAGGAGTCGCCGGAGTTCGAGCGCAGCGACGAGGCGGTCCGGAAGACCGCCGCCCTGCTCGCCAGCGGCGCTTTGTTGCTCACGACAACGAGCTGCGGACTGCTGCCCGCCAAGAACAGCATGGCCGCGCCGGAGACCCGCCCGGCCGTCACCCTGGCCGACGCGCAGGCCGTGGTCGCGAAGTACAACCAGGTCAACAACCAGGCGAACCAGGCCCGCGACGCCAAGCTCGCCGAGACGATCGAGGCGAATCCGACGCTGGCCCAGACCCGGGCCGGCTACCTGATCGGCCGCAAGCTCGACCCGAGCGGCAAGGACAGGAACAAGCCGTTCACGTACACCGAGCCGCAGATCGGCGCGCCCGAGTTCGGGTCGTACCCGATGCGGTTCGTGGTCAGCTCCGGCGTCTCGACCGACCCCGGCAGCCGTCAGCTCGGCGTCTGGCAGCGGCAGAGCGCCGGCACCCCGTGGCTGCTGACGAACTCGGTCTACCCGCTCAAGACGGTGAAGCTCCCGTCGATGGAAGGCCTGCGGACGCCCGCCCAGGCCGACCTCGACCAGCTCGCCGCCCAGCCGTCCGCGGTCGGCGCGGCGCTCGCGTCGTACCTCTCGACTGGCGGGAAGTCGAAGCTGTTCACCCCCTCGCCCGGTACGACGTCACTCCTCGAGCGGCGCGCGAAGTCGAAGGTGGCGGACACCGACGAGAGCTACATCGCGAGCGTCGCCGACACCTTCGCGGCGTCCGGCGAGCCGCTCACCTTCATCACCTCGACCGGCGAGGCGCTGGTCTTCCTCTCCCTCACCGAGCAGTACCTGCAGCGCGTCGAGCCCGGCTCGAACGCCTACTGGACCAGCGGCGAGGCGACCGCGTTCAGCAGCATGGTCAAGTACACCCAGACCATCCACCAGGACTACCTCTACCAAGCCGCGCTGGTCATCCCCACGAAGTCCGCCGGGGGCCCGACCCGCATCCTCTCCATCGACGGCCAGCTGGTCGGCGCCGGAGGTTCCTGAATCATCAGCATGCAAGCGCTTGCCGAAGGATAGTTCCGGCTGATTGACTCCCGGGGTGAGGTTTTTCCCAACCGCTGAGGGAGTATCAGTGGACATCACCCGCCGCCGCCTGCTGTCGTTCGTGCCCGCCACCGCCCTGCTGACCGCGGTCAACCCTGCCCCAACCGCCCGCGCCACCGCGGGCGCGACGATGGCTGCCCTGGAGGCCGACGCGAGCCAACTGCTCGCCAACGCGGTCGCGATCTATGCCGGTACGCCGGAGTCGAACGCCCGGCCCGAGGTCGCGGCCAAACTCGCCAACCTCGACGCGACCGCCCGGACCTGGCTGGCCGCGATGGACCGAGCGCAGGCGAACGAGCTCTTCGCCGGCCTCCCGCTCGGCACCAGCGATCCGAACTTGAATGCGTCGTACCAGCACCTTTACGAGATCGCGCTCGCGACCAAGCGCCCCGGCCCGGCGTCCGACCTGCAGGGCAACGAGCAGGTGCGCGCCGGGGTCGCGGAGAAGCTCGCCTGGCTGCACGAGAACTACTACGGCGACCAGTCGAAGGGGTACTACGGCAACTGGTTCACGTGGGAGATCGGCATCTCCACCCACGTGTCGAAGACGCTCGCCCTGCTCGACGCGCCGGCCGCACTGGTCGCGCAGTACGTCCCCTCGATGGACGCCTACCTGCGCAACGGCAAGGACGGCGACGTCGACCTCGACTCGCGCTTCCACACCGGCGCGAACCTCGTCGACATCACCGCCAACCGGGTCCTGCAGGGCGCGCTGATGGGTGACGACGCGCGGATCCGGAAGGCGCTGCAGGACCAGTTCACCGTGTTTGCGACGATCGACCCGTACAACCTGCAGCACGGCGTGACCGACGGGTACTACGCGGACGGCTCGTTCATCCAGCACTCGTCCGTCGCGTACACCGGCTCGTACGGGAAGGGACTGCTCAGCCGCGTCGTGCAGACGATCAAGGTGCTGGCCGGCACCGAGTACGCGCAGGGTGACGACCTGGTCGGCGTGGTTCAGGGCTGGGTCGAGCACGGGTTCGCGCCGCTGATCTTCGAGGGCTGGATGATGGAGATCGTCAAGGGCCGCGCGGTCTCCCGGACCGCCACCGGGTACGCCGACGTCGCGGTCGTGGTGGAGGCGATCGTCGACCTGGCCGACTACGCGACCGGCGCGGACGCCGACCGGCTCAAGGCGTTCGCGAAGTTCACCGCGCAGCCGACGATCAACCCGGTCAGCTTCGTGTCGCCGGTCAGCATCGCCCGGTTCGCCGACCTCAAGGCCGACCCGGCCGTCGTCCCGGCCGACCTGAACCCGGCGGCGAGCACCACGGCGTTCAACGCGATGGACCGGACCGTGCACCGGCGGCCCGGGTACGCGTTCGCGCTGGCCCGGAACTCGGAGCGGATCAGCAAGTACGAGTACATGAGCGGCGAGAACCTGCTGCCGTGGTTCCAGGGCGACGGCGCGCACTACCTCTACCTGGCCGGCCAGGACCAGACCCAGTCGTTCGGGATCGACTACTTCACAACGGTCTCGCCGTACGCGCTCGGTGGGGTGACCGCGCCGGTCGAGGCCCGCAAGTCGATCCCGGAGCTCTACGGGACGCCGTACTACGACAACCCGGACCACCCGCTGAACTTCACGCCGTCGAGCGAGTCGCAGAACAAGTACGTGTACTTCCCGGTCGGGACGAACGCGTACTCCGGCGGCGCGACGCTGGACGCCTACAGCGCGGTCGGGTGGGTCCAGTCGAGCGACTTCGCGTACGAGTCGCGTGACGAACTGCCCGACGACTTCGTGGTCTACCGCAACGCCGAGGCGACCAAGTCGTGGTTCATGCTCGACGACGAGATCGTCGTACTGGCTGCCGGCGTCACCGACGACACCCGCGCGGTGACGACGACGCTCGACACTCGAATCGCGGCTCCAGGGGATGCTGTGTCGATCACCGGCGTACGGCGGGATGGCCAGGCCTGGACCGGGAGGGGTACGACGGATCCGCGGTGGCTGCGGTACGCGAACGGCGGAACGTCGATCGGGTACTACTTCCTGCAGCCGAGTCAGGTGTCGGTCGGACTGGAGCAGGTGACGCGCAGCCGGCGAGTGGTGCGGACGTCGAACCCGGACACCGCGGTGACCAAGCAGGTCTTCGGGCTGACGGTCGCGCAGCCGGCCGGGTCCAAGCAGTCACTGGCCTACGCTTTGGTGCCCAATGCAACAGAATCCGGGCTGCGCTCCTACCAGCACGGGCGTGTGGTCGTGCTGTCGAACACCCCACGGCTGCAGGCGATCACTCATCTCGGGCTGCGGCTGACCGGCGCCAACACCTTCGGTCCCGGGCGGCACAACCTGCCGGGGCTCACCATCGACGGGCCGGCGTCGGTGCTGCTGCAACGACACCAGGACCACGCGGTCACCGTCGCCGCGTCCGATCCGACCACCTCGCGCGACACGATCACGGTGAACCTGTGGGCGCACTACCTGCGTCCCGAGTCCCCGGTTGCCGATGTTCAGGTGGTGCGGACGGTGACCGGGACGCGGCTGACGTTCACCACGCATCACACGTACGGACGGAGCCTCGCGGTCAAGCTTCTTCCAGCTTGGTGATCAGGGCCTGCATGGTGGCGAGCGTCGTACGGAGCTCGTCGAGGTCGACGGTGGCGGCGAGCTTGTCGCCCCACGGATGCTGGGCGATCGAGATCTGCCGGATCGCCCAGTAGCCGGACTCGGTACAGGCGAGCAGCTTGGCGCGGCGGTGGGCCGGGTTCGGGCGGTATTCGGCCAGGCCGCGCTCGACCAGCAGGTCGGCGATCCGCTGCACGCCCTGCCGGCTGACGCCCATGATGCGGCCGACCTCCGCGACCGATCGCGGCTCGTCGAGGACGCCGCCGAGGACCTGCCACCACGCGGCGGTCAGCCCGCCGTGCGCGGCGAGGTCCTGGGCGGCCTCCATCAGTCGCGCGTTCAGCCGGAAGGTGGCCAGGACGACGTCCGTCAACAGCGCACCACCTTCCGACTGCGGATCCGGCCGCGGCCAGTCCTCGCGTGGTGGAACAGTCATCAGCCGACCAGAGCCGGGTACGACGACGGGTCGGCGCGGTGGAACACGCCTTCGTACGCGTCCAGCTTCTTCTCGTCCGCGAGTCCGAGCCGGCCGAGCGCCGCCCGCGCGAACTGCACCGGCGAATCCGGCCCAGCCGTGATCAGATCGCCGTCGACGACCGCACGCTCGTCCACGTAGTTGTCCCCGCCTTGGTAGCCGGTGGCCAACAGGTACTCCTTCACCGCGCTCGTGTGCTTGCGCTCGTCGAGCAGCCCCTCACGCGCCAGCCCGGCCGTAGCCCCACAGATCGCCGCCACCGGCACACCCGCCTCGAGGAACCGCCGCGCCAACTTCGCGAATGCGTCCCCCTGCCCCTCATCCCACAGCGCCGACCCAGCCAGCACCAGCAGATCCCCGTCCGCAGGCTCGACGTCTCCCAGCGCCACGTCCGGCACAACCCGCAACCCACCCATCGTGGTCACCGGCTCCGCTGTCTCCCCCACCGTCACAACCTCCCACTGCTCGCCGGTAAACCGCCCGGTCCGCAGCTCGACCAGCAGATGCCCGATCTCCCAGTCCGCCCACGTCTCGTAAACACCCACATACGCTGTCTTCGTCATAGACAACATGTTGTCATGACGGCAACATGTTGTCAATAGCTCCCGACTCAGGCAGGCATGTCGACGGGGAGTCCAGCGACGCGAGCCGCGTCGGCGAGGCGCTTGTCATAGGTGATGAAAGAGGTGAGCTGAGCACGGACTCGAAGAGCCGTCGCCAGGTGAATGGCATCGAGACTGCGGACGGTCGCGGGTTTCACGGTCTGTGCGAGGATCCGGATGCCGGCATCCAGTTCCAGCAGGTCGATCAGATCAAGGACCGGGTGGAGCCGGACTACTGCTGCAGGGGCATAGCGGGCCAACGCCCGGGACGACTCGACCTCCGCGAGGACCGAGCTTGTCCAGCCCGTTTCGGCTCGCTGGTCGAGCCAGTCGCGGAGCGCCTGCGACTCGGCTTCGGCGTGCACGAGCTTCACGATCGCCGCCGAGTCCAGATAAATCATCAGCGCTCACCCTCGCGGGCACGCGCGATCTCCGCGGCGACGTCGATTCCATCGGGTTCACCGAGCGGCATCCGCAGTACGGCACGACGCATCGCAGCGGCGCGCTCCCTCCGCTGAGCGGCTTCCAGTACTGCCTGCCGAACAGCCGCCGAGCGTGAACTGCCGTCGTGAGTCAGAACGTCCAGCGCGTGCTCGGTCTCCGCGTCGGTCCTGATGGTGATGCTGTCTCCCATGAAGCCAATGTAAGACAAAGTGTCTTTCATTGCCAGGCGCGCAGACCTCAGACCGCGGCGCCGCGTTGGGTTGTGGAGGTCAAGGCGAGGCGGGTGAGGGTCAGGCCGGCGAGGGCGGTGGTGGTGGCGCAGAGGGTGAGGGCTTGGTGGATGTTGAGGGCTGCCAGGAGGTTGGTGGAGGGGATCAGCGGGATGGTTTGGGCGAGGGATGGGAGGGACTGGAGTCGGGTCAAGTGGGTGCGGGGGGTGGCGCGGACGAAGACGGGGGCCAGGTGGGAGGTGAAGAGGCCTACGCCCAAGCCTTGGAGGAGTGCGGCTGCGGTGGCGAGCCAGGGGGATGGGGAGAGGGTCAGGGCGGTGATGCCTGCGGCGCCTAGTAGGCAGCCCAGGCCGGCGGTGAGGTTGGGGCGGGTTGACGTGCCGCGGCGGGCTGCCACGAGGGTGACGAGGAGGCTGCCGGTGACGGTTGCGGCGACGATCAGGCCGGTTTGGGTGGCGGACCAGGCGTGAGCTCTTGCCAGGAGTGGGATGCAGAGGGACGTGACTGGCAGGACGAAGGCTGCGACTGCGGCGACCACGAGCAGGATGGTTCGCAGGGTCCGGTCCGACCAGGCGACGCGGATGCCGTCGAGGGCGTCGCGGGCCACCGACTTGCGGTCGGCTGACGGCTGCACGTCGTACGGCGGTTTGATCGCGAGGAGGACGCAGCACAGTACGGCGAAGGTTGCGGCGTCGATCGTGAGGGCGCCGGCCAGGCCGAGGGAGGCGACGAACAGGCCGCCCATGGGGCCGCCGGCGAGCCTGACGACTTGGTTGGCCGACGTACTCATGGCCATGGCCTTCGGCAGGTCGTCGTCGGTGACGAACAGGCGGGGCAGGGCGCCGGCGGCCGGCAGTGCGAAGGCGTCGACGGTGCCGATGACGGCTGCGGTCAGGATCAGCAGAGTGGCCGAGCTGCCCGCGAACGCCACGGCGGCGGCCAGGCCGAAGCAGCATGCGCCGACGATCGCCGAGCAACTGATGAGAACGCGGCGGGGACCCCAGCGGTCGCCGAGGACGCCGCCGAGCAGGAGGAGTACGGCGCGCGGCAAGGTGAACGCGGTCAGCACGAGCCCCGCGACGTGCGGGGCGATCCCGGTCGCCGCCCAGCCGAGCGCGAAGAACAGCGCGCTGTCGCCGAACGCCGAGAGTGTGGACCCTGCCAGCCAGCCGTAGTACGGCCGGTTCACCCGTCCAGCCGGACAGGCATCACCAGCGTGGTGAACGTGCCCTGGTCGGCCGAGCGTACGACGACCGGCCGGTCGGACGCCCCGATCTCGAGCAGCACGTCGGGCCCGACACTCGCCTCCAACGCGGCCGCGAGCAGGCCTGCGGTGAACCCGATCCGCGCCGACCCGGACCCGATCACGTCGAGCTTCACCTCACCGTCGATCCGCAACGCCACCGGATCGATGTCAAAGGCAACAACATCCCGCCCTTCCAGGGCCGCCCTCAACTCACCCCGATCCACCACGACCCGGCACGTCGGCGGCGTCAACCCGTCCAGAATCCCTTGGTACGCCGGATACTCGCCGGAAACCACCGTCAGCCGGCGCACATCCCCGTCCCGCGCGAGCTCCAACTCGTCACCTGCCAACTCGACCCGCACCTGGTCCCCGGCGGTCAACCACCGGATCAACTGAGTCAGCTCGGACGCCGGCACCAGCACACTCGTGGTCGCCCCGCTGAAGTCCACGGGTTGAACGGTCCGCACCGACAACCGATACCGATCGGTCGCCACCAACCGCACCTCGTCCGCGGTGAGCTCCAACCGCACGCACTCCAGCACCGCAAGTTCGGCCTTGGCATCAGGTGAAGCGGCGGCGGGGGTTACCTGGCGGATGGCGCTGGCCAGCTCGGGGGCGCCCAGGACGGCGACTGTGCGGTTGGCCAGGAGGGTGGACAGGAGGTGGTCGGCGGCGGCTCGGGTGGCGGTGGATTTGGCTTCGAGGGTGCGTAGGTGGGTTTGGATTTGGGCGGCCAGCTCGGCGGGGGTGGCGTCCAGGGCGGTGCGGACTTCGGGGAGCGGGAGGCCTATCTCGCGGAGGTTGCGAAGGAGGCGGGCCCGGGGCGCCTGGGACGGGGCGTAGTAGCGGTAGCCGTTGGTCTCGTCGACCTCGGCAGGCGGGAGGACACCGCAGTCGTCGTAGAAGCGCAGCGCGCTCGGCGCCAGGCCCACCAGCCGGGAGAACTCACTGATCGTCAACCTCATGCCGTGACCCTCAGCCCTGCACCAACTCGAAGGTCAACTTCGCAGCCGTCCCCACAACCCCAGCGTCTTCCCCAGCCGCTCGCCGCGGATCCAGTCCAGGATGCCCTTCGCCGACCGCTCGGGTGACACGTCGCCACGAACCGAGCGCGGCACGTGCTTGCGGATCTCGACCGCGTCCGCGATCGCCTCCTCGATCTGCGCGTCGGGCCAGCCGCGTCCGGCCAGCCGCTTCCGCCGTACGGCGTCCGGGCAGTCCAGATGCAGCCACCGGCCCTCCGGCAACTCGGCCGGCAGCCCCGGCGTGAGCAGCAGCACCGGGATCCCGGACCGGCGGATCAGCTCGGTGATCCGCAACCACAGCGCGTTGTACGCCGGCCAGATCGGCGCCGCGGTCGGAGCGGCGATGTCGATCCCCAGCAACCGTCCGTGATCGTCCAGCAACTCGTCCATGTCCATCACGACCATGTTGCCCGGACTCAACCGCACCAGTTCCGGCACCACCGTCGACTTCCCGGAACCGGGTGCACCCGTCACCACGAAGAGCCTTGTCACGAGACCAGTGTGAGTCAATCGATCGTGAGACTCATCGGGGGTCGCGCGTCTCCGGCCACAACCGGCAGTCCGCGCGCTCCCGGCGTGATCGACCCGAGCACGCTTGTATGCCGCGCGCCCGTGCAGCTCGGGACCGTCCCGCCCAGCCCGTTCACGGTCAGGAACCCGAGTACGGCGAACGCGTAGGCCTCCTTCGCCGCCGACGGCAACCCCAACTCGTCCGTACTGCGCACCGGCACCGACCCGAGGTCCGACGCCAGCATGTGCATCAGCACCGGGTTCCGGATCCCTCCCCCGGACGCGACCACCTCGGTCCCGCCGTACCGCCGTACGGCGTCCGCGACGGTCCGCGCGGTCAGCAGGGTCACCGTCGCGAGCAGGTCGTCCGGCGGGACCTCCGACGACAACCCCTCGAGCGCCCGAGCCAGGTAGGCGAGGTTGAACAGCTCCTTGCCCGTGCTCTTCGGCGCCGACCGGCCGTAGTACGGCTCGGCCAGCAACCGCTTGAGCAGCTCCCCATGCACCCGGCCGCGCCCGGCCATCGCGCCGTCCACGTCGTACGGACGGCCGGTCAGCTCGGTCACGACCGCGTCGATCAGCGCGTTCGCCGGCCCGGTGTCGAACGCGACCGGCTCGCCGTGCACCACGGTGATGTTCGCGATTCCGCCGAGGTTCAACGCGATCGGCACACCGGGTCGCCCACGCAACCAGAGCACGTCGATGATGCTCACGAGCGGCGCACCTTGCCCACCGGCGGCGACGTCGCGGGCCCGCAGGTCCGACACCACCGTCGTTCCGGTCGCCTCAGCGATCCACGCCGGCTGGCCGAGCTGCAACGTGCCGCGGACGGTTCCGCCGTCGACCCAGTGGAACACCGTCTGACCGTGCGACACGATCAAGTCGGCGGACCCGCCGCAGAGTTGCTCCACCGCCTGCCGCGCGACGTCCGTGAACGCCTGCCCGATCCCGGTGTCCAGCCGGCACACCTGCTCCATCGACGTACTTGCCGGTGGCAACGACTCCGCGATCGCGGCCCGCAACTCCGCCGGATAGGGCTGGCTGAGCAGACCGAGTGGCGTCAGCACCAACCGGTCCCCGTCCAGCCGCAGGTCCGCGGCGGCCGCGTCGATCGCGTCGTACGACGTCCCGGACATCAGGCCGATGACTCGCATGTCAGTCCCGCAACTCCCGTCGGTGGTCGTCACCGCGCAACGTGAGCAGGGCGACCACGCTCACCGCGCAGGTCACGGCCACGTAGTACGCGGGGATGTCGATGTTCTTCGTCCGCTTGATCAGCTCGGTGATGATCAGCCCGGCGCAGCCGGAGAACACCGCGTTGGACAGCGAGTAGGCCAGCCCGAGACCGGTGTAGCGGGCCCGGGTCGGGAACATCTCCGCCAGCATCGCCGGCCCCGGACCGGCCATCAGCCCGACCACCAGACCGGCGACGAACACGGCCGCACCCTTGACCGCGGTCCCGGACTCCTTGTCCTGCAGCAGATTCATCAACGGGAACGCGAGTACGACGACCAGCGCCGCGCCGGTCACCATCACCGGCCGACGCCCGATCCGGTCGCTCAGCCGGCCGGCCGGCAGGATCGCCGCGGCGAACCCGGCGTTCGCCAGCACGGTCGCGACCAGCGCCTGCTGGAACGTCGCGTTCAGCGTGGCCTGCAGGTACGACGGCATCACCACGAGGAACGTGTATCCGGCGGCAGACCAGCCCATCAGCCGGCCGATGCCGAGCGCGATCGCCTTCGCGACCTCCCCGGCGCCGGCCGGGCGCGGCTCCTCCTGCTGGACCCTGGCGAAGTTCGGCGTCTCATCGAGCCGGAGCCGCAGCCACAACGCGACCAGGCCGAGTGGCAACGCGAGCAGGAACGGCACCCGCCAACCCCAGTCGGTCAGCGCCTCCTTGCTCAGCACGGTCGCCAGGATCGCTGCGAGTCCCGCGCCCGCGAGCAGTCCGAGGGCGACGGTGAACGACTGCCAAGCGCCGTACAGACCGCGCTTCGTCTTCGGCGCGAACTCGGTCATGATCGACACCGCGCCGCCGAACTCACCACCGGCCGACAACCCCTGCAGGGCCCGGACCAGCGTCAGCAACCAGGGCGCCGCGGCGCCGACGGTCGCGTACGTCGGCAGCAGGCCGATCAGCGTGGTCGACAGCGTCATCAGCAGCAGGACCAGGATCAGCGTCGGGCGCCGGCCGATCCGGTCGCCGACCCGGCCGAACACGGCGGCGCCGATCGGCCGGAAGAAGAACGCCAGCGCGAACGAGGCGTAGGTCTTGATCAGGCTCTCGGCGTCGCTGGTCGAGGTGCTGCTGAAGAAGTTCGCCGCGATCACCGTCGCGAAGAAGCCGTAGGCGCCGAACTCGTACCACTCGACGAAGTTGCCGACCGTGCCGGCGACCAGGGACCGCCGGGTCCGCGGGTCGGCAACGGTCTGACCGGGTGCTGAGCTCATCGGCGTCCTCCTAGGACAGGGCCCGTAAGTTTTTCCCATCCCCACTGATCATCTTCGTCTATAACTTCCCAGCCGCGCGACCCGTCATGCAACCTTCCGGGTGCCGCCGGTGTCTAGGTAGTACCAGACCAGATGACCGAGGAGGGGCGGATGGTCACCCGCGGTGACGATTTCGACGAGTTCGTCCGGGGCAGCTCGACCCGGCTGCTCCGGACCGCCGTACTGCTCACCGGCGACCGCGCGGCGGCCGAGGACCTCGTCCAGGAGACGTACGAGCGGGTGTACGTGCGCTGGCGGCGGATCCACAGCGCGCCCGAGGCCTACGCCCGCAAGACGCTCGCCAACCTCGCGGCGAACCGGTGGCGCAGCCGGGGCCGCAAACCGGAGCTGGCGCTCGTCGACCACGACGTCCCCACCCCGGACGGGACCGAGGACCTCGTCGTCCGCGACCAGCTGCTGACCGCGCTCCAGGAGCTGCCGCCGCGGCAACGAGCGGTGGTCGTCCTCCGGTACTACGAGGACCTCACCGAAGCGCAGACCGCCGAGGCGCTCGGGTGTTCCCTCGGCACCGTGAAGAGCCAGGCCTCCCGTGCTCTGGACCGGCTCCGCCTGATCACCGAACCAGCCCTGGAAGGACTCCGATGACCGAGACCGAACTCAAGCAGCGGCTGGGCGCCGGCGTCGACGACGTCGAAGCGCCCTCGGACCTGCTCGACCGGGCCCGCCTCGGTGGCGCCCGGCGGCTCCGCCGGCGCCGCTTCCTCGCCCTCACCGCCGGCACGCTCGCCGTGGCCGCCTTCGGCGGTGTCGCCGTCACCGCGCCGGCCGTTCTGGACCGCCTGCAGGACCCGCCGGCCGCGTCGGCACCGGTCGCCGCCGATCTGTACAGCTTCCTGACGAAGACGCCGACTCGAGGCAACCTGGCGGACGACCACGCCTACCTCGAGGAGGTCCTGACGGCATGGCGGACCAGCCACCGCAAGTCCCCCAACTACGACCGCGGCATCTTTGACCACCTGCAGGGCAACCCGCAGGTCTACTGGGCCGGCAACACCCCCGGCGGCCGGGTCGCGATCGTGGCCGAGCACTCCTACCTGCGGCACCACGACAACATCCAGCTCGACAAGGAGGGCGTCTACACCCTCGTCGGCTTCGTTGTCGACGGCAAAGATGGCAAGCCCACGATGCTGGCCGACAGCTACCCGGCTCCCGGCGCCGGACTGATGACCGGAATGGTGGCGACGAAGGGCGACACCAAGGCGCTCGTCGTCCTCGACACCGGCAAGAAGGCCGGCTGGTCGGCCGGCCGGACGTACGGCGAGGACGGCGGCACCAGCCGCGAGTACACCCCGCTGCAGTTCAAGGACGGCGTCAGCGTGGTCGAGCTTCCGCGGGACGCCGACCTCGCGGATCTCAGCATCAGCGGGCTGCCGGCCAACGGCGAGGCCTACCAGGGGATCGTGAACGGCGGCGTCGAAGCGGCGAAACCGGAGCAGAACCCCGGCGACCGGCGACTGTGGAGCGACTTCACCGAACTGGAGACCTGGCCGATGACCGCCGGCGCGGACACGCTGAGCACGGTCGCGACGAACCGGTTCGAGACCGCCCTTGACGCCGTAACGGACAAGAACTACTACACCCTCGGTCACTCGTTCTGGGTCGCGTACGGCGTGACCGCGAACGGCTCGTCGGTGTACATGGGCGAACAGCAGGTCGACAACGACCCGACGCGCGTGTACGCCGTACTCGAGCCCAAGGCCGGCAAGCGCACCATCGTCCCCGGCGGCGTCCCGGACGGGAACTCGCCGCTGCCGGTGTCGGTCAAGCTGCCCGCCGGCCAGGGCTGGGCCGTCGCGCGCAAGGGCGCGAACCTCTCCTACCGGTACGACGGCGGCGCCTGGAGCACACCGCGCACAAACGCGGTCCTGGTGCCCGCCGGCGACAAGGCGGAGGTGAAGGTCGAGGCGAGCGGGACGACGGAGGTGGTGACGCTGCGCTGACGACCTCTTGACAGCGGGTTCGGGCCGATCGATGATCTTGCCTGCTATACCGGTTTATCTCCTCTCGCCGCCTGGGCGTTCGGCCAGGCGGCGAGAGCGACTTAACCGATATAGCTACATCCCGCCCCGATGACGAGGAGTCGATCGATGAGTGCACCGCTCATGCGCAGAAGGACCCTGTTGTCAGCCCTGGCCGCGACCACCGCCGCCGGAGCCGCCGTACCGGCCGCCGGCACCGCCTACGCCAGGCCGCGGCCGCGCGCGAAGACCGGACCGATCTCGGTGGTCTACATCGAGGTCAACAACGAGAGCATGACGAACGCCGCCAAGTACACGCTCAGCAAGGGCGGCGCCCAGGTGTTCGACGTCGCGATCATCTTCGCGGCGAACATCAACTACGACGGCACGAACGCCTACCTGCACTTCAACGAGAACGTGCAGAACGTGCTCGACAACGTGGCGACCCAGGTCCGGCCGCTGCAGCAGAAGGGCATCAAGGTCCTGCTGTCGATCCTCGGCAACCACCAGGGCGCCGGCTTCGCGAACTTCCCGTCCCAGCAGGCCGCCGACGCGTTCGCCCAGGAGCTGGCCGACGCGGTCAACCAGTACGGCCTGGACGGCATCGACTTCGACGACGAGTACGTCGAGTACGGCAACAACGGCACCGGACAGCCGAACGACTTCTCGTTCGTCTACCTGGTCCAGGCGCTGCGCCAGAAGCTGCCGAACAAGCTCATCACGCTCTACGACATCGGCCCGGCGTCGGACCGGCTGAGCTACAACGGCGTGAGCATCGCGAACACCTTCGACTACGCCTGGAACCCGTGGTACGGCACCTGGATGGTCCCCAGCGGACCGAGCGACAAGGCCCGGCTCTCCCCCGCCGCCGTATCGATCACCGCGACGAGCTCGTCCACCGCGGCCAGCCTCGCCCAGCGCACGGTCGACGAAGGGTACGGCGTCTTCCTCACCTACAACCTCACCTCGACGACCAGCGCGAGCTACATCTCGGCCTTCACCAACAAGCTGTACGGCAGCTCCGCCGTCTACATCCCCTAAAGCACGTACTCCTAGCCTGGTCGCCACTCGAACGGAGTGGCGACCAGGTCTTCGAGGGATGCCCGGCTGCCGAGCAAGTGGTCGAGCGACCAGCGGTTCGCGGAGTGCGCGACAATCAGCACCACCTGGCCGTCGTACCAGCGTTTGAGGTCCTCGAGGAACGATCGGGTCAGCTCCATCACCTCCCAGTAGCTCTGCCCGCCCGGAAACGGGGTCTGCACCCGATTCGCCCGTGGCTCGAGCGAGCCGCGCGGCGCGCCGTTCAGCACGCCGTAGTTGCACTCGCGCAGGCGCCAGTCCTGGAAGTGCGGCGCCGTCAGGCCGGACGCCTCGACCGTCTGCACGGCCCGGCGCAGGTCGGAGCTGAACACGACGTCGACGTCCTTGCGGCGGGCGCCCAACTCGGCCGCCTCCCGCCGCCCCGCAGCGGAGAGCTCGCCGGGCAGCCAGCCGGTGGCGATGCCCTGCTCGTTGTCGAGCGTCGTCGAGTGCGTCTCGTAGACCAGCCTCAGCTTCACGGGACAAGTCTCCTGGATCACGTCCCGGACAAACTTCTTTGTCTTCGTTACCCACGGGTATATACTTAAGTTACTCGTGAGTACAATGCTGCCGAAGAGGTAGGGGACCCCTGTGAGAGAGCGAAGCGATCGAACAAATATGCACAGCAGCCTCTGGCTCACGCCGCAGCCGAGCGAAGCGAGGTGAAGGCGTGAGCCACTACAAGTCGAATCTGCGGGATATCGAGTTCAACCTGCTCGAGGTCCTGGGCCGGGACGAGGTGCTCGGGCAGGGCCCGTACGCCGAGATGGACGTCGACACCGCCCGTGAGGTGCTGGCCGAGATCGACCGGCTGGCCAAGCACGAGCTGGCCGAGTCGTTCGCCGAGGCCGACCGCAACCCGCCGGTCTTCGACGCGGAGGCGCACGAGGTGCGGATGCCGGAGGCGTTCAAGAAGAGCTACCACGCCTACATGGACGCCGAGTGGTTCAAGCTGGAGCTGCCGGCCGAGCTGGGCGGCCAGCCGACGCCGCCGTCGCTGCGCTGGGCCGCCGCCGAGCTGGTGCTGGGCGCCAACCCGCCGGTGCACATGTACGCCGCCGGCCCCAACTTCGCGCACGTGCTCTGGCGCAACGGCGTCGACCGCGACAAGAAGATCGCGCACCACATCATCGAGCGCGGCTGGGGCGCCACCATGGTGCTGACCGAGCCGGACGCCGGCTCCGACGTGGGCGCCGGTCGGACCAAGGCCACCCTGCAGGACGACGGCAGCTGGCACATCGAGGGCGTCAAGCGGTTCATCACCTCGGGCGAGCACGACCTGACCGAGAACATCGTGCACCTGGTGCTGGCCCGGCCGCAGGGCGTCGAGGGCGTCGGCGGCCCGGGGACCAAGGGCCTGAGCCTGTTCGTCGTGCCGAAGCACCACTTCGACCTGGAGACCGGCGAGCTGACCGGGGAGCGCAACGGCGCCTTCGTCACGAACGTCGAGAAGAAGATGGGCATCAAGGTGTCCACCACCTGCGAGGTCACCTTCGGCGACGGCATCCCGGCCAAGGGCTGGCTGCTCGGCGAGGTGCACGACGGCATCGCGCAGATGTTCCAGGTGATCGAGTACGCGCGGATGATGGTCGGCACCAAGGCGATCGCGACCCTGTCCACCGGCTACCTCAACGCACTGGAGTACGCCAAGGAGCGGGTCCAGGGCGCCGACCTGACCCAGCCGGCCAAGGACGCGCCGCGGGTCACCATCACCCACCACCCGGACGTCCGCCGCTCGCTGCTGACGCAGAAGGCGTACGCCGAGGCGCTGCGGGCGCTGGTGCTGTTCACGGCGACGTACCAGGACCGCGCCGAGCAGGCCCGGTACGCCGGTGAGCACGACGTCGTCGCCGAGGGTGTGAACGACCTGCTGCTGCCGCTGGTCAAGGGCTACGGCTCGGAGAAGTCGTGGACGCTGCTCGGCACCGAGTCGCTGCAGACCTTCGGCGGCTCCGGCTTCCTGCAGGACTACCCGATCGAGCAGTACGTCCGGGACGCCAAGATCGACACCCTGTACGAGGGCACCACGGCGATCCAGGGCCAGGACCTGTTCTTCCGCAAGATCATCAAGGACCAGGGCAAGGCGCTGGGCCACCTGGCCGAGCAGATCCAGGGCTTCGTCGCCTCCGAGGCCGGCAACGGCCGGCTGAAGGAGGAGCGCGGGCTGCTGGCGAAGGGCCTGGAGGACACCCAGACGATCCTCGGGGTGATGGGCCAGGCGCTGATGGCGAGCAACCCGCAGGCGGAGAACGGCGACCCGCGCAACATCTACAAGGTCGGCCTGAACACCTCGCGGCTGCTGTACGTGCTGGGTGACGTGGTCTGCTCCTGGCTGATGCTGCGGCAGGCCGAGGTCGCGCTGGACCGGCTCGGCGGCGAGCTGTCCCCGGCCGAGCAGGACTTCTACACCGGCAAGGTGGCCGCGGCCCAGTGGTTCGTCCGGTCCACGATGCCGTCGGTCCGCGCCGAGCGCGTCAAGGCCGAGCTCACCGACCTCGACGTGATGGACCTGCCGGAGTCCGCCTTCTGAGTTTCCCGGCTCCTCGATCACTTGCGCGGATCGGGCCGGAGGCCGGGCATTCCGGGGCAGATCGATCTGCCCCGGGTTGCCCCGCGATCTGCCCTGGTGAAGCAGCTCTCGATAGAGGAACGTTTCTGCCCGTGGCACCCAGCGACCCTGGCTCGGCTTCCCCTGTCCGAGCCAGGGCCGTGCCAGGTCGGAGTGGGGAACCTCTCGTCCACGGAGTGCGTCCGTGGTGCTGTGTCCACGTCAGGTCGTCGTACGCTGTGCGCGATGTTCGCCCGCCTGTGTCGCCTAGCCGCCCTGCTCGCCGTCCTGGCGTGCCTGCCTGTTCTTCCCGCGCGGGCCGCGACCCCGGAGCTCGCCGACCGGGTCGCCGCCGCCTGGCGGAACGACAAGATCTACGTCGACGAGCGGCTCCGCGCGATCCCCGAGCTGGACCGGGTCCGCGCGGCGGCGGCCACCGTCGACTTCGCCGTGTACGTCGCGATCGTGCCGCGGACGCCGTACACCCGGGCGAAGACGAGCGACCTGATCACGCTGCTGCAGGCTCGCGTCGGGCAGCCAGGGCTGTACGTGGTGGCGACGGCCTCGGACAGCTACTGGTTCTTTACGGACGAGTTGTACCGGCCGGCCGGGCTGAAGGGCCGCAGCCTCACCCGGGTCCAGTTGGACGACGAGCGGTACCGCGACATCGTCGACGACCGGCCCGGTCCGCGGATCGTGCGGTCGATCCAGCAAGCCGCGACCGCGTACGACGGTCGCCCGTTGCCGGCGATCCCGGCCGCCGACCTGGAGCCGGAGCGTGAGGTGCGGCGGGGCAGGTCGGCCACCGACCTGGAGGACCTGTCCACGTTCATCGGCATGGGGGCCGGCGCGCTGGCCGGTTTCGCGCTGACGCTGTGGCTCGTCCTGCGCAGGCGCGGCGGGGGACGGGACTCGACGCGCGGAGCGGCCGGCGGCGAGCCGATGACCGTGGACAAGATGCAGTTCCGGGCGGACGACTGGATCGAGCGGGCGCAGCTGGCACTCGACCGGTTGGACAAGAGGCGCGGAAAGTCGGTGAAGGTGCTCGACCAGCGCGACGACGCCTACCGTCGCCTCGACGCGGCGCGCAAACTGCGGGATGGCGAGCCCGACGACCTGCTGTCCGTGACCGGCGCCTTCGTACTGGCCCGCCAGGCCGAGCGGGGCGCGAGTGGAGCCCAGGTGCTGCCGCCGTGCTTCTTCGACCCGACCCACCGGTCCGGGACGATGACGGTCGAGTGGTCGGACGACATCGCGGTGCCCGCCTGCCAGGCCTGTGCGCGGATCGTCGGCAAGGGCGAGACGCCGTACGGTTTGCAGGTCTGGCAGCGGTCCGGCCTGCTGGGCCGCGAGCACGTTCCCTACTGGACGCTGGACCCCGAGGACAACGTCATGGTCGCGACCGGCTTCGGCGCACTGTCCGACGACCTGCCCGAGCGGGTTACTCGACTCCAGGACGGTGTCCGGTGAGGCGCCTGATCCTGTTGCTTGCAGCAACTGTTGTGTTCCTGTCCGGGACGGCGTGGGCCGCGGCCCCGGCGGATCCACGGATCACCGCGGCGACCGCCGCCTGGGCGACGCAGCCGCTGTACGTCGACCAGGACTTTGCGTCCGTGGTGGACGCGTCCCAGTCGGCGGAGCTGCTCCGCGCGATCGAGGCCGCGCCGGTCCCGGTGTACGTCGCCGTCGTACCGACCGGGGAGTGGTTCGAGGAGGAGGGCGACACCGAACTGCTGGCCGGCCGGCTCGCCGCCGCGCACGGCAAACCGGGCTTGTACGTCGTGATGGACAGCAACACGACGCACGGCGTCGAGCACGAGATCGCGGCCTGGGCGCCGTCCAGCGACTACGCGAAGGCGAAGCAATCGATGGGCAGTCAGCTCTCGGACTACCTCGCGGACGTCAAGAAGGACGACCGGTACGAGGCGAAGCCGGCCCGGACCCAGCCGCTGCCGCCGCGTCCGGAGACGACCTCGGAGCCCGAACGATTCACGGTCGGCGCCGCGATCGGCAACGGGATCGGCGGCGTCGTCCTCGGCCTGATGGGCGGCGCGCTGCTCGCCGGCGTCGTCCTCGCCATCGCGGCCATGGTGGCCCGACGACCTGGAGGAACCCGGTGAGAACCCGGCTGGCCCTGACCGTTCTGCTCACGCTGCTGGTGTCGCTGACCGCCGTCCCCGCGCGGGCCCAGACTCCGGCCGAGCGGGCGAAGGAGATCGCGACCGTGTTGGCGAAGACGCCGCTGTACGTCGACCCGGCGTACGACTCGGCCCTGCCGGACAACCTGCGCGAGGACGTGCTGGCGAAGACGAACGCGCTCGGGTATCCGGTGTACTCGATCGTGTTGCCGTTGACACCCGGCGACGCGTTCCAGGGCAAGGAGCGCAGCGCCCTCACGCTGATCATCGACGCCCTCGACCGGCCAGGGTTGTACGTGGTCGTCGACGGCGGCGGGCGGTTCCCCTGGTACGAGGCGCACGAGTTGCCGCAACTGGACGACGACAAGCTCCGTGCGGTCCGGGAGCGGGCGCTCGACGACACCGGGTACGACGCGGGGCCGACCGAGGTGCTGGCCCGGATGTACGCGCTGCTGGCAGCTCCCGCGTTGCCGCCTGCCACGACCAAGCCGACCACCCCGCGGTCGTCGTCGCGGGATGATTCGGACGAGGAGTCGGTGGCCGGCACGGTAGTGCTGTTGGTCGGTCTGGGGATCGCCGCTCTGGTCGGGCTGGGCCTGGTCATCGGCCTGCGTAGGCCGGGCTCGCGACCACAGGACCGGCCACGGCGGGAGAAGCCGTTCAGCATCCCGCCGCACGTGGCCGCGACGGTGGCCGCCGAGCGACGCCGACGGCTGGCGGGCGAGACGGCTGTCGAGCTCACCACACTGGGCTCGGACCTGGCTGCGTTACCCGCCGCCGAGGGCGAGGGGCTGCGGCACCAGCAGGCGGCGCTCGACGCGCATCAGGCCGCCGGGAAGGTGCTCGACTCGTCGGAGGATCTCGTCGACGTGGTCGGCGCGATGGTGCTGCTGGACAAGGCACGGCGGGAGTACGACGCGGCCGTGGCGGTGGCGGCCGGGCGGAAGCAGGACGCCGTACCGGCGTTGTGTGCTTTCAACCCGCTGCACGGGCGGTCGTCGGGACGGCCGACCCAGGTGGAGGCCAACGGGACGACGTTGACGCTGCCGTTGTGCGGCGAGTGCCGGCGGGCGCTGAAGCAGGGCAAGGCGCCGGCCTCGCTGCCCGGTGCCGATGGTCCCTACTGGCACGGCCACGACCTGTGGGCGCGGACTTTCTTCGGCAGCATCGACGACGATCTCGCCGATGCGGTGTCGCGGGGCGAGTACCGGCGCTGACCTCAGGCGTCCCTGAGGTGTGGTTCAGGGACGCCTCGGGGGATCTGCCGGATCCTGCGCCACCGGCCCCCGGCCTACTGTCGAGCGGACAGGACGGCCGGTCGTGGCCGGGACTCGAAGGGGCGGATGATGGCGGAGACCAAGCAGCTCGGGGCAGTGCTTCTGGTGGCCGGGGCGGCCTTGGCATTCTGGCAGTTCGGGGACCGGGACTCGACCGACGACCACGAGCTCGGCGACCGGATCAGCACGGTCCAACTGGCCGCCGAGAGCTCCGACGTCACCATCAAGGTCTCCGACGGCGACAAGACGACCGTCCAGGAGAAGCGGCACTTCTGGTTCTGGAAGCACGGGGATGCCTACTCGGTCGAGGACGGCGTCCTGAAACTCGACGGCGACTGCGGCTGGCAGTGCAACGCCGACTTCGTGGTCACCGTCCCGCGCGGGACGAAGGTGACCGGCGAGAACGGCAGCGGGGACGTCTCGATCACCGGCGTCAGCGGGGTGGACGCGCAGTCGCGGTCCGGGACGATCGAGATCAGCGACGTGACCGGCGACGTGAAGCTCGACCTGACCTCGGGTGACGTGGTCGTGAAGGACCTGACCGGCAAGCTGGATGTCAGCGCCACGTCGGGTGACATCGAGGCGTCCGGGTTGAAGGGCGGTCCGGTCACCGCCGAGACCACCTCGGGTGACCTCGAGCTCCAGTTGGCCGAGGCGAACGACGTCCGGGCGAAGGGCACCAGCAGCGACATCGAGGTGATCGCGCCGGCGGGCGGCTGGAACGTCAGCACCGAGACCCGCAGCGGCGACGTCGAGAACAACCTCGGCGACGACCCGAACGGCTCCCGCTCCATCACCGCCACCACCACCAGCGGCGACATCGAGCTGAAGACCAGGTAGAGCGTTTACGCACGGGTACCGAGTGTGCGTTCGGTGGTGTAACAGACATGCGTTGTGCATGGATTACACCGTGCGATCAGAGTAGTTTCGACGGTGAGGAAACACTTCACTAGGAGGCTCACATGAGTGAGCGAAGCGAGCTCATCAGAGAGCACAGCGCACCTCGTGTCTCATGGGCGCCCGGAGCGAAGCGAGGACGACCATGAGCATCGGTGTGGGGATCTTTCTGATGGTCGTTGGCGCCATCTTCGCCTTCGCCGTCCAGGACTCGTGGGACGCTGTCAACCTGACCGTGGTGGGCTACATCCTGATCCTCGCCGGACTGGCCGGGATCGTGCTCTCCTTCTACATCACCAACCGGCGCCGTCGGGTCGAGACCGACGCGATCGATCCGGCGATCGAGGAGGAGTACCGGGTGGTCGAGGAGCACCACCGCGACGTCAAGGAGTAGACGCTCCGGACAGCACCAGCTCGAGCCGCGTGGCACCGTCCGGGGTCACGCGGATCGGAACTCCCCAGTCCTGCCGGTGCATGTGACACGCGGGGAACTCGACTTCCGCTGAGTCGTCACACGACGCAGCCTGTACGGCGACATGCAGCACGCCGTCGCCGACCCGCTCATCGATCACGA
Source organism: Kribbella sp. NPDC050820 (assembly GCF_040653975.1). Taxonomy (NCBI): domain Bacteria; kingdom Bacillati; phylum Actinomycetota; class Actinomycetes; order Propionibacteriales; family Kribbellaceae; genus Kribbella; species Kribbella sp. NPDC050820. The sequence continues at coordinate 254,478 of NZ_JBFAHB010000001.1, read as the reverse complement.
GCCTGCGGGTGAGGTCCGTTGAGTCGCCCGTGCCTTCCAGGAGCAGGCTCTCCGGGGTCGACGACACGAGCAGCCGGGTCGACGGGCCGTAACGGTCGTCCAGCTTCTGCCCCGGCGGCGGCGTGAACACGACCTCGAGCGTGACCTCGCCGGGCGTGACGTCCATCGGTGGACGTTGTGTCCGGGTGCTGAACTCGTCCGCGGTCGCCGAGGCGCCGAGCGGGATCCGGCTCAGCCGGTGCGCGGCCGACTCGACCACCAGGAGTTCGTTGCCCACGACAACGGCACCGCTGGGCTCGGCCAGGCCGGTCGCCATCGTGTCGACCACCTCGGTGCGCGGGTCGAACCGTCGTACGGCGCCGTTGTAGGTGTCGGCGATCGCGATCGAGCCGTCCGGCAGGACGGTCACGCCGAGCGGGTGCTGTAGCAGGGCATCGCTCGCCTTGCCGTCGCGCAGGCCGAAGTCGAACAGCCCGGTGCCGACGGCCGTGTGCACCTCGGTGTCGATCCAGCGCAGCGCGGAGATCTCCGAGTCGGCCAGCCAGAGACGGTCGCCGTCGACGGCGAGTCCGCTGGTCTGCGCGAACCAGGCCTGGTCGAGCGCGCCGTCCCGCAGGCCCTCGTTGGTGGTGCCGGCGGCGACTTCGGTGACCTTGGCGAACGGGTCGAAGGTCCAGAGCTGGTGTACGCCGGCCATCGCGATCCACACCTTGTCCTGCCACCAGGCGACGTCCCACGGTGAGCTGAGGACGTCGGTGCCGTCGCCGTCCATCCACTGCTTGCCGGTGCCGACCAGGGTGGTGACGTGGCCGGTCTCCAGGTTGATCCCGCGGAGCGCGTGGTTCACGGTGTCGGCGACGACGACGTCGTACCCGAGCTCGGCGGCGACGTCGGCCGGTAGACGGGTGAGGCCGTTCGGCTCGGAGAAGGTCGCCTGGTCAGCGGGGCCGTCGGCGAATCCACGGTGGCCGGTGCCGAACCGGCGTACCACTGTGGTCGCGTCGGCGGCGAGCTCGACGATGCTGTGGTTGCCGGCGTCGGCGACCAGGAACCCGTTGTCCAGAGCAACCACCTTCGCCGGGAAGCGGAGGTCGGTGGGCTCGGGCGCCGGAGCGACGTACGGCGACTTGCCCCGCGTCAGCGTCCCCGCCTGCTCGTGCTCGGCGATCAGCTCCGCCAGCTGGGCGTCCAACGCATGGGCATGGCCCTCACCGGAGTACTGCGCGACGATGTAGCCGTTCGGATCCACGAGCACCAGCGTCGGCCAGGCCCGGGCGGTGTAGTTCTGCCAGGTGATCAGCTCCGGGTCGTCCAGCACCGGATGCCCCACCTCGTACCGCTCCACGGCGGCACGAACCGCCGCCTCCTCCCCTTCATGCGCGAACTTCGGCGAATGCACCCCCACGATCACCAGCGCATCCCCGTACTTCTCCTCCAACGGCCGCAACTCGTCCAGCACATGCAGGCAGTTGATGCAGCAGAACGTCCAGAAATCGAGCAGCAAATGACGACCTCGGAAGTCCGAGATCGAGTAGGACTTACCGCCAGTGTTGAGCCAGGCACGGCCGCGCAGCTCGGGCGCACGGACGAGCGGGCGACGTGGACCGGAGTTTGAAGCAGGAGTCACCGGTCCATTGTCGCCGATCCACCCAAGCACCCGGATCGTCGTCCGCCGACGCTGAGAGGGGCGGGCGGCACGCTCATTCTCCTGGCTCAGCAGCCCAGGTGACGGTCAGACGCTCGTCCGCGACGAACCGGGCCCCTCGCCGTCCCTGACACACGGCGACCTCATCGATCGCCAACTTCAGCAGCTCCCGCTTCTCCCGGACATCCGCCAACGACCACTTCGTTCGGATCAGGGCCGCATCTCGAAGCCAGGAGGATTCGACGACCGGCGGCGGCGCAGACGCCAAGGCATGGCGGAGATCTTCAATGCGACGAGACAGGGCCTCGTTGAGCGACAAATACCGATCGCGATCGATGAGTCGCCGTACATAGTGATCCTCGTCCAGCAACCTGCGCGATGCTTCCTCCTCGGCGAGAGCATTCTGAATCGCCGCCCTCCTCATGGCTGCCTCAGGGTCCGCCGCCGCGGTCAGGCGCGTGACAATGACTTGAAACAGCTCATCGCCGTCTCGCAGCGCTCCCAGACGATTCAGCCAGATCTCTGCAACCGCCGCGTCGAGGGCTGGCTTGTAGGCACCGCCCGGCGAGTCGCACCAGCGGCCTAGCCGGATCGACTGGCAGCGGTACGAGTTGCCCTGCCTACTACTCCGGTCCCCGATGCCCTTGCACTACAGGTCTATCAGGCCGCCGACACTCTTGGTCATCCGGGCGTCACAACTCCGCGCTCTCGACGTCAGCGCGGGAGGATGAGGGTGTCGGTGAGGAGTTTGGCGGTTTTGCGGAGGGTGGCGGGGGAGGAGGAGAGGTCGGTGGCGAGCGTGTAGGGGGTGAGGGGCTCGCCGGGGCCGACCAGGCGATGGCGGTGGGCGAGGAGCCAGACGATGGCTCTCGGCCAGGTGGAGAGGCGGGCTTTGGCGAGCAGGTCGGGGGCGTCGCGGACGAGGCGTTCGGCGATGTCGAAGGCGTCGGGGGCGTACGTCGTACCGAGGGTTTCGCCGGCCATCAGCCAGGCGTGCGGGGCGAGGACGGACAGGGTCGCGGCCTGGGACTTGTCGAGGCCGCGCAGGTCCGGCTGGGGTGGGGTGCCGAGGCCGGACAGCGCCCGGTAGGCGTCCTCGAGGTCGTTGGACGACTCGTCGAGGAAGACGCGTTCGCCCGGTTTGGAGCCGACCGGGTCGACCATGGCCGCGGCCTCCAGGGCCGGCGTCCACACGTCCACCGCGTCGACCGCCTCGTCGATCGCGTCCAGCGCCAGCTGGGTGCGGTCCCCCGCGAACTCCAGCCACGCCTTCACCACCACCGGCACCGCCTCGAAGTAGGTGCTGTCAGCAAGCACCTTGCGCGGCAGCCAGTGCGCCAGGAACAACTCCACCAGTACGGCGCTGACCCGCAGCGGACCGCCGACCGTGTGGTCCACCGCGTGGTCGATCCACAGCCGCGCGATGTCCGCGGCGTCGTCGGACAGCCCAACGGCGTAAGAGGACCTGAGGAACTCCTCGACCAGCTGCTCGCGCTGCTTCGGTGACAGCAACGGCCGGATCGGCGGGCGGATCGGGCGCTCCGGCAACTGGGTCAGCCGGTTCACCAGCAGGCCGGAGAAGAACTCGAAGTCCTCGGTCACCGGCGGGTCGTCGTAGTCGTTGGTCTCGCCGAGCGCCTGCAGGATGATGCCGGCCGCGGTCGGCGGCCGGACCGTCCGGATCGTCACCCGGCCACCGCGCTGGTACGCCTCGAGCACCCGGTCCACCGGCGGGCCGACGAACACGTCCTTGACGATCGCGCCGAGGTTGTTGTCGATGAACACCACCACGGTGTGCGGATGCTGCTCGTCGTCGTAGTCCAGCACGACGCTCAGCCCGTCGCCGGTGATGTCCTCGGAGACGATCGCGCTGGTCAGCCGGAACCCGGCGATCCGGGTCACCCACTCCGACACCCAGGGCTCGGTCCGCAACCGGGACAGGTGCGCACGCTGCAGCGGCAACCGCCCGGCCGGGCCGACCGTGCGGGCCAGACTCGTCAACAGGACAAAGGATTCCGGGTCGCGGCGCTCGCCGAGCACCCGGGCGGCGTCGGCCCAGAAGAACCGCTCCACCTCACCGATCTCGTCCGGCCGCCCGGCCGGCCACAGCTGGTCGGCAAGCATGGCGGCGGATCGCGCCACCGAGGCCTCCGCGATCACCGGGTGCAGGGCCCGCGGCGCGGCGGCGAGGTCGAGGGACAGCGTTTCCAGCAGGGTTTCCAGCACGGCGACACTCGGCGTGGTGTCGACGTCGACACCCGCTGTGGGTCCTGGGGGCGGAGCCGGGGTGGAACCGACCAGCCGCAGATGGCTTGGTCGTCCGTTCCGGCCTCGTGGTGACTTGGTCACGTCCGCGACATTACCGCCCAGCCCCAGTCCGCCGCAGGCCCCTGCGCGCGTCCTGTGGATAACTAGGTCGACACGCCGTCACCAGCCGACTGCGGCCCGTGTATCGAGTAGCACGGGCCGCAGACGCCGTACGTCAGCCCTTCAGGGCGCCTGCCATCAGGCCGCCGATGAACCAGCGGCCGAGCAGGATGTAGACGAGCAGGGTCGGGAACGACGTGATCAGCGCGCCCGCCATGCTGGCCGCGTAGTCGACCTTCTGCCCGCCCGCCAGCGCTGCCAGGCCCAGGGTGACCGGGCCGTTCTGCTGCGTGGTGAGGAACAGCGCGAACAGGAAGTCGTTCCAGACCGAGGTGAACTGCCAGATCAGCGTCACCACGAACCCGGAGATCGAGATCGGCAGGATGATCCGGCCGTAGGTCTGGACCAGACCGGCGCCGTCCACCCGGGCCGACTCGATGATCTCGTTCGGCACGATCGTGGCGTAGTAGTTCCGGAAGATCAGTGTGCAGATCGGGATGCCGTAGATGACGTGCGCGATGATCAGGGTCGGCACCCCGCGGGTGACGTCCAGCTCGGTGAACGTCGTCCGCAGCGGCAGCATCACCGCCTGGTAGGGGATGAACATCCCGAACAGGATGAACGCGAACACGATGTTCGCGCCCGGGAACCGCCAACGGGCCAGCACGAACCCGTTCATGGATCCGATCATCGACGAGATGATCGCGGCCGGGATCGCCAGCGACAGCGACCGGACCATGTACGGCTGCAGCACGTCCCAGGCCTTGCTCCACGGCTCCACCGTCCAGACCTGCGGCAGGTTCCACTGCGCGGCGGCGGTGGTGTCGCTGGACGTCTTGAAGCTGCCGACCACCACGACGTACACCGGGATGAGGACGAACAGCAGGAAGAACAGCAGCAACAGGTACTTGACCGATCGGCTGAGCCGGGTCGTCCCGTCGGCGCTGGTCCGTGGCTTCCGGCGAATCGCTGTCGCGGTGGTGCCGGTGGCCGCTTCCGTGGCGGTCATTCGTTGGACTCCTGCCGGACCGTGTACGCGACGTACGGAATGACGAGTACGGCGACGACCGCGAGCATCACGATCGCGATGGCGGCCGCCTTGGCCTGGTCGCCGCGCAGCAAGGTGTTCCACAGGTAGATCGAGGGCACCTCGGTGCGGAACTGGTTCGGCCCGGTGATCGCGTAGATCAGGTCGAACAGCTTCAGCGACATGTGGCCGAGGATGATCAGCGCCGACAGCGCGATCGGCGACAGCTGCGGGAAGAGCACGTGCCGGTACAGCTTGAACTCCGAGGCGCCGTCGACCCGCGCCGCCTCGCGCAACTCCGGCGGGATCCCCCGGAAGCCGGCCAGGAACAGCGCCATGATGTACCCGGACAGCTGCCAGACCGCCGGCAGCGCGATGGCCGCCATCGTGGTCCATCTGCTCCCGGCGGTCCACCAGGAATTCTCCAGGAAGTTCAGCTGGAGTAGATGGAACAGCCGGTTCAGCCCGCGGGCGTCGTCACCCTGGGACGGGTTCAGCAGCCAGCCCCAGACGACCCCCGAGGCGATCATCGAGATCGCCATCGGGAACAGGAAGATCGACCGGAACACGCCCTCGCCGGTGACCCCCTTCTCCAGCAGCAGCGCCCAGATCAGGCCGAAGATCAGCGTGCCCACGATGAACAGCACCGTGAGCACGCCGAGGTTCTTCAGCGAGTTGAGGAACCGGTCCTCGTTGAACAGGTTCGTGTAGTTCTCGAACCCGACGTAGTCGACCGAGCCGCCTCGGCGCGCGGTGTGCCGGTCGGTCATCGACGTGTTGAACGTCCACGCGATCAGCCCGTACACGAAGTACCCGAGCAGCAACACAGTCGGCAGCAGCACCAGGGCTCCAGGACCCCAGGTGCGAATTCTCCCGTGCATGCTCAGCTCACCGCCCGAGGACCGGTCCGCAACTCGCCTCGCATCAGCTCGTCTTCATCGCGGTGCCCAGCGCCTGCTGCAACTGAGCGACGTCCTGGCTGCCACTGAACTGGCTGATCGCGGACAGGATGTCGTTGTTCTGGCCCAGCGTGCACGCGGCACCGTGAGCGCAGGACGGGACGATCTTGTCCTTCTTCCAGTCCGCCATCGCCGCCTGCTGGTACTTCGGGTAGTCCGCCGGGTTGGCGTCCGACCGAGCCGGGATCGAGCCCTTCTTGGTGTTGAACGCCTTCTGCCCCTCGGCCGAGCCGGTGACCTTCAGCCAGCACTTGGCGCCGTCGGGGTTCTGCCCGTTGGTCGGCAGCGTGAACGAGTCCGCCAGGTACTGGAAGTTGCCCGCCGTACCCGGAGCCGGCCAGTAGGTGTAGGCCGTGTCCGGCACCTTGTCGGCCAGCTGCTGCGCGGCGACCCAGTCACCCATCAGCGTGTAGCCGGCCTGGCCCTTGTTCACGTACCCCAGCGCGTCCGGCCAGTCGATCGCCTCGCGGTCGGCGTTGGTGAAGCCGAGCAGGGTCTTGTACTTGTTCAGCGCGGCCGTCACGTCGCCGCCGGCCCAGTCGGTCTTGCCGTCCCAGAGCCCGGTGAACTTGTCCGGCCCGAGCTCGGCCAGCAGCACGGCCTCGACCAGCATCTGCTGGGCGAAGCCCTTGGAGATCGCCAGCGGCGCCTTCACCCCGGCGGCCTTCAGCTTGTTGAGGTCGGCGATCCAGGCGTCCACGCTGGCCGGAGCCGTGGCGCCGTCGATGCTCGCCTTCTTCAGCACCGTCGGGTTGGCCCACACCACGTTCGCGCGGTGCACGTTGGCCGGGATCGAGTAGATCTTGCCGTCGACGGTCAGGTTGTCGATCAGGTTCTGCGGGAAGGCCTTGTCCAGCCCGAAGTCCTTGTACAGCTGGCTGACGTCGTCGACCTGGCCGGCGTTGATGTAGTCCTTCAGCTCGGCGCCGGCATGCGCCTGGAAGGTGGACGGCGGCTTGCCGGCCTGCAGGTCGTTGGCCAGCACCTGCTTCGCGTTCGAGCCGGCGCCACCCGCGACCGCGGAGTTGACGAACTTGAAGTCGGTGCACTCGGTGCCGAACACCGAGACCAGGCCGTCCAGACCGGCCTTCTCACCACCGTCTGCCCACCAGGTGAAGACGGTGACGTCCTTGGTCGCGGCCGCGTCCCCTCCGTCGCCACCATCGTCGCTGTTCCCGCAGGCGCTGACCGCGAGAAGACCCGCCGCACCCAGCACCGCGACGGCCTTGCTCAGACCACCACGCATGTTTTCACTCTCCGATCAGTTGATGGAGCCGCCTGTGACAACGATGCCCCCTTGACGGCCCAACTCTGGGCACGCCGCGCGCCAGGTGTCAACGATCCGCGCAACCGCGTTGCGCAGCCGTGACCCCCGGTGGGGCTCACGTGTGAGAGCGCGCACATCGAGCGCCCGACCGGGCACCGCGCGCACTGAGATTGCGCGTTTGTGACTACGGTGTGAGCAGAACCTTGATCGCGCGGCGCTCGTGCATGGCCTGGTAGCCCTCGGCTACATCGGCGAGCGGGAGCTCGGAGTCGAACACCAGGCCTGGGTTGATCTCTCCGGACAGCACGTCGGCCATCAGTTCGGGCAGGTATGCCCGCACCGGCGCCATCCCGCCGGCCAGCCCGACGTTGCGGCTGAACATCGTGCGGATCGGCACCTCGACCCCGTGCGGCACTCCCACGAACCCGACCGTTGCCCCGGCCCGCGCGACGTCGAAGGCGGTCGTCATCGCCTGCCCGGTCCCGACACACTCCAGTACGGCGTCCGCCCCGACCCCACCGGTCAACTCGAGTACGGCGTCCCGCGCCGCGTCACCGCGTTCGGCAATGATGTCCGTGGCACCGAACTTCGCCGCAAGCTTCTGCCGTGGTTCGTGCCGCGACAGGGCGACGACCCGCTCCGCGCCCATCCGCGAAGCAGCCAGTACGCCGCACAGCCCGACAGCACCGTCTCCGACCACCACGACCGTGTCACCGGCCTTCACCCGGGCGGCCCGCGCCGCATGCCAGCCGGTGCCCATCACGTCGGACAGCGTGAGCAGCGACGGGACGAGGGAGTCGTCCGGCGGCTCAGGCGTGGCGACGAGCGTGCCATCGGCGTACGGAAGCTTGACGTACTCCCCTTGACCGCCGTCGGCCAGGCTGCTGCCGTAGCCGACCAGATTCTGGCAGGCGGTCTGGTAGCCGGCCTGGCAGTGCGGGCAGGTCCCGTCGCTCACCACGAACGGCGCGACCACGAAGTCACCCGGCTTGACCGTGCGGACGTCGCTGCCGATCTCCTCGACGATCCCGACGAACTCGTGCCCGATCCGGCTGCCCGGCCGGATCTTGTTCTCCCCACGGTACGGCCACAGATCCGACCCACAGATGCACGAGGCAACCACCCTCACCACCGCATCCGTCGGCCCGTCGAGCTTCGGATCGGCGACATCGCTCAGCCGGACGTCGTACGGCGCATGGATCGTGGTGGCTCGCATGGCCTCACACTACGAGAAAGACCACCGATCCCGGCGCGGCCGCGGCGAACTCGTCCGGGTCCGCGCTCGTGACGGCGCCGACGTGGATGAAGAACGGCACACCGTTGGGGACCTCGGCCGGAAACGCCCGGAGCACCGCCTCCTTCTCGGCCGGATCCACGACCTCCTCCAACCGGACCCGCCTGGACTTCCGGCCGGCTGCGAGCACGCCCCACCCGGCGGCCTGTGCGTTACGCACCCAGTCCGAGGTCGGCACCGGACTCAGGATGTAGCGCCTCCCGTCCACGGTCAGCGGCGAGACCGGGGTCGTCCGCATCGCACCGCTCGAGCGGCCGGGCACGGACAGCACGTGGATGGTGCCGAGCGGCAGCCCGGCGCGGGACAGCAGCCTGACCAGTCGGTTCACCGGCTTCAGCCAGCCGGGCAAAGGCGTCGTGACAGCCATCGCAACCTCCGCTTTATTTCGACGATCGAAACATTGGATCGAGGGTAGACTATTTCGAGTGTCGAAACAAAGCCTGATCGGGGAGATCACCGAGGCGGTGGTGCGGTTCCAGAACGCCACGGATCGGGTGGACGCCGCGGCGGCTTCGGCGCTCGGCGTGAATCGGACCGATCTGCTGTGCATCGGGCTGCTGCTGCGCAGCGGTGGACTGACCGCGGGGCAGCTCGCGGTCGAGGCGGGTCTGAGTCCGGCCGCGACGACCGCTGCGATCGAGCGGCTGGAAGGCTTCGGGTACGCCGTACGCACGAAGGACGACGCTGATCGGCGCCGGGTGCTGGTGACGGCGACGCCGTTGGTGGCGGGGCGCGTGGAGAAGCTGTACGGCCCGGTCAGGCCGTCCGGGACAGCGGTGCTGTCGCGCTACACCCGGGCGGAGTTGGAGACGATTCACCGGTTCCTGGTCCAGGGTGAGGAGTTGCAGGACCGGGAGGCGAAGCGGATCCGGGGTCAGAGCGTGTAGTAGCGGCCGCGGCGGTGGACCAGGGCGGGGGTCTCGTCGGGCGAGAGCTCGACGTGGGCGATCTCGAGCTGGACCTGGAGGGCCCAGCCGACCTCGGGTGGGTCTGGGGTGACCAGGGTGCAGCCGGCCCAGGTCTCGACGCCGACCGGCGCCGGACCCCATTCAGTGTCGGTCCAGTCGATCATCTTGAACGGACCGCCAGGTGCCGGGGCGACGTACCCGAACGCGTCGGCCAGTTGGCGATGCGGTTCGCCGAGCAGGGCGACGACCGCGGTTCTTGCCTGCTGCAACGTTTCCCAGAGGTCCGAGTCCGGGTCGATCAGGCCGACGACATACCCCGGGTCACCGTCCGCCACGATCATCGACGCCACGGTCAGGCCGGCCCGCTTGCCGTCGTACGCGGTGGTCCAGAGACCAACGGGCGACGCCAGCCGGCCGCGCAAGCGCCGTACCGGGCTCCGCTCGGACTCGGACGGCAGGAACGGATGATCGCCGTGGATCGTCATGCAAGAACGGTACTCAGCCGGCTGTCACCCGCGACGGCAGGGCGAACTGTTCGATCGGCTGCATCCGCAGTCCGCCGGCGGACCGGATCGACTCCGGGCGGCCGTCCGCGCCGAACGTGAAGTGGTACCGCTGGCCGTACGACCCGCCGCCGTGGTCCTCGGTTACCAGCAGGGTGTCGCCGTCGACCTCCAGCGTCGGCGGCTTGTCCGCCGGATCGCCCAGGGTTGGATCGACCGTGTACAGCCGCCCGCCGAGCTCGACGATGTCGGTGACGCCCCAGAGCCCGGCGTACCGTCCGGTGAAGCGGCTCAGGTCGGCCGACTGCCCCGGGCGCTCCTTCGACTGCGCCAGGTCGAGCAGCTTGAACAGGCTCTCGGCCAGCTGCTGCGCCGGCCCGTCGATCGCGTTCGTCAACACCGACACCGCGATCCCGGCCTTGCCGTCGACCAGCGACCGCGTGATGTGGCCCGGGTAGCCGCCGCCGTGGCCGAACAGCTCCCGGTCGCCGGTCTTCGCCAACTGCAGACCGAGCCCGTACTTCGGCCAGTCGTCGGTCCCGACGCTCCACTGCGCGTGCTGCATCTGGCGCTTCGACGAGTCGGTCAGCAGCCGGTCGTCGCCGGGCAAGTGCGCGGAGAAGTACGTGACCAGGTCGGTCGCGGTGCCGTAGAACCCGGTCGCGGCGGCCAGCGCCTGGGTGTCGACGTGGTCGATCGGCACGCGCGTGTCGGCGTACGCGAGGGAGCTGTAGCCGGTGGCGTACTCCGCGCTCCGCGCCGGATCCAGCTCGGGTCCGAGGTCGGACAGCCCGAGCTTCTCGACGATCTCGGTCCGGACATGGTCGTTGTACGACCGGCCGGTCGCGCCCTCGATCACCAGCCCGAGCAGCCCGTAGCCGATGTTGGTGTACTTGAACCGCTCGTGCTCCGCGATCACCGCGGCCTCCGGCGACCGCAGTACTGCGAGCAGCTCGTCGCGATCGGGGAACGGCTGCGCGAGCTGCCAGAAGTCCGCGTCGTCGCTGTCCCGGGTCAGGCCGCCGGCATGACTCAGCAGATCCCGCAACGTCAGCTTGCCGGCCGGCGCGTCGACCAGCTCGGTGACGTGCATCTCCGCCTTGTCGTCGAGCCGCAGCCGGCCCTTCTCGACCAGCTGCAGCACGGCCGTCCCGGTGAACGTCTTCGAGTGCGACGCGATCCGGAACAGGTGCCGTTCGGTCAGCGGTACGGCGCCTTCCACGTCAGCCAGACCGTACGCCGCGCTGAGGGCGACCGAGCCGTTCGCGAACACGGCCGCCTGCACGCCCGGCACCCGCAGATAGCGCTGTCTGAACGCGAGCCAGCTGCGGTAGTAGGTCAGAACTTCCTGCAGAGACGCACCATCAGACATGACGCCTAGACTGAATGACGCGGAAGCGACTCGCAACGTAAGCGCCGTCGGTGTATGTCGCGTTGGCGGCCGGGTTGGCGCCGGTGCCGTGGAAATCGCTGAAAGCAGCCGATTGATTGACGAACACCTGACCGGTCAGGTTCTCCGACAGCGCGACCCCCGCGTCCAGGGCGGCCTCCCGCGCCGCGTCCAGGGTCTTGGCGTCGGTCGAGTAGATCCCGGCCGTCATCGCGCCGCCGTCGGTGACGGTCTTGCGGAACAGGTCGATCGACTCGTCGGTGTCGGCCGTCTTGACCAGGAACGACACCGGCCCGAAGCACTCGCGCCCGTACACCTCCTCGTCCTTGGCGTCGATCGCGACCAGGAGCGGCGTGCGGACCAGGGCGTCCGGGAAGGCCGGGTGCTGGATCGAGCGTGACTCGAGCACGACGTCGCCGTACTCCGGGGCGAGCTCGAGCCGGCTGATCACGGCCTGGTTGACGATGCCGCCGAGGATCTCGACCGCGCGGGCGTCGTCGCCGAGCAGCTTGCCCATCGCGCCGGCGATCCCGGCGCCGACCTCCTCGAAGGACTTGCGGCCCTCGTCGGTCTCGATGCCGCCGGCCGGGATGAAGAGGTTCTGGGTGGTGGTGCACATCTGGCCGGAGTACAGCGACAGGGTGAAGGCCAGGTTCCCGGTCAGCGCCTTGAACGCGTCGGTCGAGTCGATGATGACCGCGTTCACGCCGGCCTTCTCGGTGAAGACGGTCGCCTGGGTCGCGTTCTGCTCCAGCCACTCGCCGAACTCGCTGCCGCCGGTGAAGTCGACCAGCTTGACCTCGGGCCGGGTCGCCAGCGGCTTGGCCAGGCCGTCGCCGGCCCGCTCGGCGGCCAGCGTCACCAGGTTCGGGTCGAGGCCGGCCTCGGCGAGCACCTCGCGGCACACCTGGACGGTGATCGCCAGCGGCAGGACGGCCAGCGGGTGCGGCTTGACGACCACGGCGTTGCCGGTGACCAGCGACGCGAACAGGCCGGGCCAGGAGTTCCAGGTCGGGAACGTGTTGCAGCCGATCACCAGCGCGACGCCGCGACCGGCGACGGTGAACGTCTTCTCCATCCGGATCGGGTCGCCCTTGGCCGGCTTCTCCCAGGTCGCCTCGGCCGGGTAGCGGTTCATCTCCTCGTAGGAGTACGCGACCGCCTCGAGCGCCCGGTCCAGCGCGTGCGCGCCACCCGCTTGGAACGCCATCACGAACGCCTGGCCGCTGGTGTGCTGAACCGCGTTGGCCAACTCGAAGACGCGCTTGTGCAGCCGGTCGAGGATCTCCAGGGTGACCCCGGTCCGGCCGTCGATCCCGGCGTTGCGCCAGTCCTTGAGCCCGGCCTGTGCCGCCGCGAGCAGGTCGTCGAGACCGTCCTCGACCATGCGTGGGTAAGCGATGTCCAGCTTGATGCCGTACGGCGAGTGCTCGGTGACCACCTCGCCGCGCGACCCCGGGATCTCCAGCGGGAACGTCGTACCGAGGTAGGCCTCGAACGCGGCCTTGCCGTCGGCGGCCGCGGTCTCGCCGTACACCCGCGGACTGGGCGACTCCGGGAAGGCGGAGTGGTAGCCGCGGCCGCGGATCGCCTTCAGCGCGTCGTCGAGGCGCTCGCGGTGGGTCGCCAGCCAGTCGGTCATGGGTCCTCCAAGCTCGGGGTCTGCGTCTGTGATGTTACAGTCGATGCCGCGACCGGGGATAGAGTGTCACAAGCCTTCTTCTCGATAGGGCAGGTATGGCTGACGATTTGGCGGCCCGGGTGGCCGCGGCGATGTGGGCGGAGGACACCGCCTCCGCCGGCCTGGGGATGCGGCTGGCCGAGGTCGGCGACGGATTCGCCCGGATCGAGATGCCGGTGCGCGAGGACATGGTGAACGGGCACGGTATCGCGCATGGTGGATTCGTGTTCTGCCTGGCCGACTCCGCGTTCGCGTTCGCGTGCAACTCGCGCAACCAGGTCACGGTCGCGCAGACCTGCGACATCGTCTTCGTCGCCCCGGCCAAGCATGGTGACGTGCTCGTCGCCGAGGCGCGGGAGCGGACGTCGTACGGCCGGAACGCGATCTACGACGTGACCGTCCGGCGCGGCGACGAGGTGATCGCCGAGTTCCGCGGCCGCAGCCGTCAGTTGTCCGGCACGATCATTTCCCCGGAGGAAGAGTCATGACGCGTGAGGCGTTTCTGGTTGATGGTGTGCGGACGCCGATCGGCCGGTACGGCGGTGCGCTCGCACCCGTCCGCCCCGACGATCTGGCCGCTGGGGTCGTGTCCGCTCTGCTGGGCAGACACTCTTCTCTTGACCCCGCGATGATCGACGACGTGATCCTCGGCTGCGCGAACCAGGCCGGCGAGGACAACCGGAACGTGGCCCGGATGGCGGTGCTGCTGGCCGGCCTTCCCGCCCAGGTGCCTGGTACGACGATCAACCGGCTGTGCGGATCCGGGTTGGACGCGGTCGCGTCGGCGGCCCGGTCGATCATTGCCGGAGACAACGAGATCGTGGTCGCCGGCGGCGTCGAGTCGATGTCCCGGGCGCCGTTCGTGATGCCCAAGGCAACGACCGCGTTCGCGCGGCAGGCCGAGATCTTCGACACCACGATCGGGTGGCGGTTCGTGAACCCGGTGCTGCAGCAGCAGTACGGGATCGACTCGATGCCGGAGACGGCCGAGAACGTCGCCGCGGACTTCGGCGTCTCCCGCGAGGACCAGGACCTGTTCGCCCTGCGCAGCCAGCAGCGCGCGGCGAAGGCGCAGGCGAACGGGCGGCTGACCGAGGAGATCGTGCCGGTCTCGGTCCCGGGCAAGCGAGGCGCTGTGACTGTCGTCGAGGTCGACGAGCACCCGCGGGAGACCTCGCTCGAGGCGCTGGCCGGGCTCAAGACGCCGTTCCGCTCCCCCGGCACGGTCACTGCGGGCAACGCCTCCGGCGTGAACGACGGTGCGGCCGCTCTTTTGGTGATGAGCGGTGCGGCCGTCGAGCGGCTCGGAGTCACACCGTTGGCGAGGATCGTCGGTACGGCGGCGGCCGGCGTGCCACCGCGGATCATGGGAATCGGCCCGGCCCCGGCCACGCGCAAGCTGCTCGACCGGTCCGGTGTCGCGCTGTCGGACGTCGGCGTGATCGAGCTGAACGAGGCGTTCGCGTCGCAGTCCCTCGCCGTACTGCGGGAGCTCGGTCTGCCCGACGACGCCGAGCACGTGAACCCGAACGGCGGCGCGATCGCGCTCGGCCATCCGCTCGGGATGTCGGGCGCTCGACTCGCGCTCACCGCTGCCCTCGAGCTTCGCCACCGCGACGCCGGGTACGCGCTGGCCACCATGTGCATCGGAGTGGGCCAGGGCATCGCGACCCTGCTCGCTCGTCCGTGACCTGGAGGTGTCGTGATGCTCGGCGAGCCCTGTCCCGAGGACCTGCGTGACGACGGCGAGCGGCTGTCCGTCGACGAGCTCCGCTCCCGTCAGCTTTCTCTGCTGCAGTCGACGGTCGCGTCGGCGTACGAGAACGTGCCGCACTACCGGGCCGCGCTGTCCGCGGTGGGATTCGAGCCGGGCGACCTGCGATCGCTGGCGGACCTGAGCAGGCTGCCGTTCACCGCGAAGGCGGATCTGCGGGAGAACTATCCGTTCGGGATGTTCGCCGTACCGCGGTCTGAAGTGGTGCGGGTGCACGCCTCCTCGGGTACGACGGGACGGCCGACGGTGGTCGGGTACACCCGGCGCGACCTGGACAACTGGGCCGACCTGATGGCCCGGTCGATCCGTGCTGCCGGTGGCCGGGCGGGCGACGTGTGCCATGTTGCCTACGGCTACGGTCTGTTCACCGGCGGGCTGGGTGCTCATTACGGCGCCGAGCGGCTCGGGTGCACCGTGGTACCGGTGTCCGGCGGGATGACCGAACGGCAGGTCGACCTGATCCGCGACTTCGGCGCCCGGATCATCATGGTCACCCCGTCGTACTTCCTCGCCATCGTCGACGAGCTGGAGTCCCGCGGCCTCGACCCCCGCGACACCTCGCTGCGCATCGGGATCTTCGGCGCCGAGCCCTGGACCGAGCAGATGCGCTTGGAGGTGGAGGAGCGGACGGGCATGCATGCCGTGGACATCTACGGCCTGTCCGAGGTGATGGGGCCGGGCGTCGCGCAGGAATGCGTCGAGACCAAGGACGGCCTGCACATCTGGGAAGACCACTTCTACCCGGAGATCATCGACCCCGTCACCGGCGAGGTCCTCCCCGACGGCTCGGTCGGCGAACTGGTGTTCACCACCCTCACCAAGGAAGCATTCCCCGTCCTGCGCTACCGCACCCGCGACCTGACCCGCCTGCTCCCCGGCACCGCCCGCCCCGGCATGCGCCGGATGGAGAAGATCACCGGCCGCACCGACGACATGATGATCGTCCGCGGCGTCAACGTCTTCCCCACCCAGATCGAGGAACAGATCCTGCTCGTCCCGGGCCTCACCCCGCACTACCTCTGCATCCTCACCCGCCCCACCCGCCTCGACGAATTGACCGTCCAGGTAGAAGCCACCCCCGATTTGGGTGATCGCAATACCGCCGCAGCCCACCTGACCCGCCGAATCAAGGACCGAGTAGGCGTAACCGCCACCGTCGAAGTACTCCCACCCCACACCTTGGAACGCTCCCTAGGCAAAGCCAAACGAATCAAAGACAACCGCGGACTCTGACTCACGCGCGGCTACCGCCGTGCGTTCCGGCTACCGCCGTGCGTTCCGGCTACCGCCGGGTCTGCGCGCTCCTCCGTCGCACGCGATCGACCACCCGGTCGACGTGGTCCGTAGGCGGGCTGTCCCACCGGCCCGGCGGTTGTCGCATCGGCGGTGACCGTCAGACTCCGACTCGAACCGAGGGCTCGGACAGGAACTGGTGACCATCCACAGGCCATTCGCTGTTCGACCCCACCAGAGGGGCGTCACCACAGTCCAAGGCGGCCGACTGCTAGAAACGCAGGTCCTGCAGCCGGTCGGCGTACACGCCACAGACGAACGGACCGGGCTGCTCGCACCGCCTGAGAGGGCCGGCCACAAGCACTCGAACCGCAAGACCTGCTCCGCCTTCGTGAGGTTCGCGTTGGTCAAGCAGAAGACTCGCAAACCCGACCTGGCCAGCGCGGCACGCTCGAGCGGTCGCCTCCGGATCGCATCGTCCTTCGTCAGCACGACGAGATCCTCAGCATCGGCCCAGGCAATCCATTCGGTGTCCTCGACGGTCCGACGTCCGAACACCTCGTGCTTGGTCAACGCTTCGCTGCCCAGTCGACGAACCAGGTGAGGGATCGCGATGCCGCCAAGACCGACGTCGATGTAGAACCTAGGCTGCTCGGATGTGGGGCCGGACAAGGGCCTCGACCTCGGTGGTCTGGATGCCGAACTCGTCGGCGATCAGCTGGTAGGGCTCGCCCGCCCGTGCCAGGTCGACCACATCCTCGACGCGCACACCGACGCCTGCCAGAATCGGCTGCCCGAAGGAGACCAAGGGATCGACAACGACGTCGGCCCCTCGATACGCCACCAGCCGAAGTCTGCTCGCGTAATCGTCGGGCGCCCACTCGACGGATTTCAGCCCGAGCTCGACTACGCCAGGCAGGCCGCCTTGGCTGTCGCGGATTCGCTCCCATGAAGCGCCCTCGCCTTCGGCCGCGATCTCAGCCAGGAGGTCGCGTCCATCGTGGGCGATACGTCGCCAGGCGAGCGGATACGGCCTGTCGAGCTCGTTGCGCAGCCGGATCGCAGCGTCGCGAATCGCACCCAGAGACAGACCGGACTGCCGCAGTTGGCGAAGCATGTGCGTCTCGACCAGGCTCGCGAAGGTGATCGACGCGTCGCTGGTTCGTTGTCGCTCGACGACCTGGAGCGCTCGTGTCTTCACCCAGTAGCCGAGGGTCGAGGGAGGTAGGTCCAGGTGGCTCGCTGTCTCTGCGCGCGTGAGAATCGGCAGGTCGAATCGCGGATCCATCCACACCACCTCCTTCCGTGATCACAGCCTGTCGATGACCAGGATGCCAGTCCGGGCGGACAGTATGCGTTCGGCTATCCACAGAACCGCCTACAGGAGGGGTTCGGGTTGGGGGTGTTTGGGGCGGCGGAAGGTGGGTGGGCGGACGAGGGCTTCTACTTCGAAGTCTTCGAGGTTGTGTTTGGCCGCCAGGTCGCGGTACGTCGTGCCGGTGCGGACTTGGTCGACTACCTCTTCGACGCGGACCTCGGAGTCGGCGACGAGGGGTTGGCCGTGGGAGCGGCGGGGGTCGACGATGACGTCGATGTCGTGGTAGATGACGAGGCGGAGGGTGGCGGCGTAGCCGTCGTCGGACCAGGTGATCGCGGCTGAGCCGCGGCGGAGGACGCCGGGGAGGCCGCCTTGGCTGTCGCGGATGCGTTCCCAGCCTTGCTCGCGACCTTCGGCGGCGATCTCGATCAGCAGGTCGCGGCCATCGTGGGCCAGGCCGGACCACGCCAGCGGGTAGTGGCGGCCGGCACGGGAGCGCAGGGCGACGGCGGCTTCGCCGATCGCCTGCAGGGACAGGCCGGCCTGGCGGAGGTGCCGGAGCATGTGGGTCTCGACGAGGCCGGCGAACGTGATGGTCGGCTCGCCGCGCCCGCCGCTGCGCGCTTCCAGGGCACCGGACCGGAGCCAGTCGCCCAGAGTGGTGGGTGGTAACCCCAGGTGAAGCGCGACCTCGGCGCGGGTGTAGAGCGGAAGGTCGAACCGTGGGTCCACGTCTCACCTCTTCGCGCGGTGCGGGCGCTGTCCGGACCAAGACTGCCAGAAACCGAGTTCCGGACCGGGCCGTCGGGCGGATATGGTGCTGTCAACTGGTGGAGAGGAGGTGAGCGCGATGTGCAGTCCGACCGTCGTGCCGCCCGTCCGCCGTGCCCGCGGCTGAGACCGGGTGGCTCCACATTCACAGGAGCTTTGAATGACCGAAGTACTGCGTCCGCCGCTGACCGCCGACGAGCGCGCTCAGCTGATCGGATGGCTCGACCTGCAACGTTCCTTCGTCCGGATGAAGTGCGAAGGACTCTCCGAAGAAGATGCCCACCGCAAGCTTCTGCCGACGTCGCCGTTGATGACGATCGCGGGGCTGGTGGCGCACCTGCGCTGGAACGAGTACGCGTGGTTCCAGCTCAACGTGGCCGGCGTACCGGACACCGGCCAAACCCCTTGGACCGAGGACGGGCATCCCGACGCGGAGATGTTCGTCGACGACGTGCCGCTGGCCCGGTTGCTCGAGGAGTACGACGCCGAGTGCAAGCAATCCAACGCGGCAATCGCCGGCCTCCCGCTGGAGACCGTCGAACGCGGGCAACCGGCAGACAAGGCGGCCTCGTTGCGGTACGTCCTCTGCCACATGATCGAGGAGACCGCGCGACACGTCGGCCACCTCGACATCATCCGCGAACTCCTCGACGGCCGTACCGGCTACGTGCGGATGGCGGACCCCACATGAGGCCACCACTGACCGGCGACGAACGCGCCCAACTGGTCGGCTGGCTCGACCATCAACGATCGCTGGTCCGGCCGAAGTGCGAGGGCCTCAGCGAGATCGATGCCCATCGCAAGTTGTTGCCCACGTCACCGCTGATGACGGTGGCCGGGCTGGTCGCGCACCTGCGCTGGGTCGAGTACTCCTGGTTCACCGAGAACCTCCTCGGTACGCCGGACACCGGCCAGACCCCGTGGACCGAAGGCGGCCATCCGGACGCCGAGATGTTCGTCGACGACGTACCGCTCGCGCAGTTGCTCGACGAGTACGACGCCGAGTGCAAGCGGTCCAACGAGATCGTCGCCGGCTTCGCGCTCGACGACGTGGAACGGCTCTTGGTCCGCGACGCGGGCCGGGCGTCGGTGCGGTACATCCTCTGCCACATGATCGAGGAGACCGCGCGGCACCTCGGGCACCTCGACATCATCCGCGAGGTGCTCGACGGCGCCACCGGCGACTGAGGTGAGCGGACCGCCAGGCCATCACAATCGCGACCACGAGGACCGGGTGACGCTCGGCCCTGCTCCGGTCAGCGATCTGTGATGGCCTGGCGACCCGCGACAGTGACGCCGAGTGGTGGATAGGATGTCCGGCATCTGGCACGGGGTAGCGACAAGAGGTGTGATGAGGGAACCCTCCGTACGCCGTTATTCCGGGCGGTCAGTCGAGGAGTGGAAGGCTGCGCGGCGCGAGCGGTTGCTGGCCGCCGCGCTGGAGTTGTTCGGGACCGAAGGCTATCCCGCGACGTCCGTGGAACGCCTGTGCACACAGGCGAAAGTGTCCACCCGGCACTTCTACCACGAGTTCCAGAACAAGGAAGCCGTGCTGCTCGCGGTGCACGCGCAGGTGATCGAGCTCGCGGTGCGCAGCACCGGCGACGCGCTGCGCCAGACCGACGGCCGGCCGATCCGCGAGCGGATCGAGGCGGCGGTCGACAGCTACCTGCGCACGATCATGGAAGACCTGCGCCGGGCCCAAATCTCGTTCGTCGAAGTGGTCGGGACCAGTCCCGCGGTCGAGGAGCAGCGGATCGCGTTCCGGGAGCTGATGATCGGCAGCGTGCAGGAGCTCGGTGGCACCGCGGTCGGGCGTGGCGAGATCAAGGACAAGGACTTCCGGTTCCTCGGTCTGTGCTTCTTCGGTGCGGTGAACACCGTCGTCTACGACTGGATGCTGGCCGACCCGCGGCCGCCCGAGCAGACCGTGCAGCAGGCGCTCCGCGACCTGGCCGTCCAACTCATGACGAGCTGAAGCGCTTGCGGAGCTCGGCGAGGGCCTCGTCCCGCGGGAGCGACGCGCCGGCGTCGTACGCCTGCTCGAACGCGCTCGCACCCAGTACGTCGCGCAGTCGGTCGAAGCTCGCGCGGACGTCGGCGGTGGGGATGCTGCGCATGCCACGCATCGCCGCGGCGAGGCCGAGGGTCCGGGCCGCGAGCTCGGTGTCTCCGGCGAGCAGGTCCACCTCCGCGGCGCCTTCCACGATCACCGACGCCACCGGCATGTCGTCGGTGCTCAGGCCCAGCTCCATCGCCTGGCGGCTGTAGGCGACGGCGTCATCGAGCTCGCCACGCGCGACGCTCACCCGGCTCAGCTGCGACAGCATCATCGCCTGGCCGTGCGGCGCCATCCGCTCGGCCTCGAGGTCGAGCATCGAGTACGCGCGCTCCGCCAGCTCCTTGGCCTCGTCGAGCTTGCCTGTCCGCAGCGCGATGCGCGACATCCCGGCGTACGCCATTCCCTGGCCGCTGCGCGAACCGGTCTCCTCGGCCAGCCGCATCGCCCGCTGCAGGTCGGCCCGCGCGCCCTCCAGGTCGCCCAGCTCGATCCGGCTCATCGCGCTCTGGCCGAGGATCTGCGGGACACCTTCGACGGTGCCGAGCTCCTCGAGCAGGCCCATCGACTCGTCCAGCGCTTCGAGGGCGCGCTCGTGGTCGCCCTGGATGCCCAGGTAGCTGGACAGGCCGCGGAGGGCGAGCGAGATGCCCCAGCGGTCGCCGATCGCCCGGAACCCGTCGAGCGCGAGCGTCAGGTCGGCGGCCATCTGGTCGACGTCGCCCTCGTTCTCGCGGAACATCGCGGTCATCATCACGCCCATGTTGCGAGTCCACGGGTCCTGGTGCTCGCGGGCGACCTGCAACGTGTTGAAGCAGGCCGCCTTGTCGCGCCGGATCGCCGACCAGACCGCGTTCGTGAACAGGCCGACACCCGCGCTCGCGACCTGCTCGTGCCGCCGGCTCAGCAGGCGAACCTCGGCCAGCCCACGCACCGCCTGCGGGAACGAGTCGGTCGGGTCCTCACCACTCGACAACGTGCCGAGCGAGAACAGCATCAGCGCCGTCGCCCGGTCCAGCGGCGAGCTAGGACCAGGTACGGCGAGCGCCGCCCGCATCCACGTGACACCTTCGGCCGGGCGACCGCACATGTTCCAGTACTCGCCGAGCGCGGCCACCAGCTGGACGGCCGACCGAGCCGAGCCGCTGTCGATCGCCGTACGCAGAGCGTCGACGAGGTTCTCGTTGTCCGCGGTCAGCCGGGCGATCCACTGGATCTGTTCGGCGGACCGCAGCTTCGGCCGGGCCTGGCGGAGCAGGCGGCTGAAGTACTTGGTGTGTGCGTTCCGGAAGTACCCGTACTCACCCGAGTCCTGCAGCTGCTCGGCGGCGTACGCGCGGACCGTCTCGAGCATGCGGTAGCGCACGGACCGGTCGTCGGCCGCTGCCTCGACGAGTGATTTGTCGACAAGGGACGCCAGTACGCCGAGCACGGACTCGGGCGGCAGGTTGTCGTCGCTGCACACCTGCTCGGCGGCCTCGAGCGTCGCACCGCCGGAGAAGAGCGACAGCCGCCGCGCGACCGCCTGTTCCTCCGGGTCGAGCAGCTCCCAGCTCCACTCCACGACTGCACGCAACGTCTGGTGGCGGGGCAGCGCCGTACGCGATCCGCTGGTCAGCAAGCGGAACCTATCCGCCAGCTTGTCGACGATCTGCGCCGGAGTGAGCGCCCGCAGGCGCGCCGCCGCCAGCTCGATCGCCAGCGGCATCCCGTCCAGCCGCCGGCAGATCTCGGCGACCGCTGCCCGGTTGGTGTCGGTGAGCATGAAGTCGGGGCGTACGGCGCGGGCCCGGTCGACGAACAGCTGCATCGCCGGGTAGTCGCCGTCGGCGTCGTTGTCCTCGGGCGGCAGGCCCAGCGGCCCGACCGGATGCAGGTGCTCGCCCGGGATGCTCAGCGGCTCGCGACTGGTGGTGAGCACCCGCAGCCGTGGGCAGGCCGCGAGCAGCGAGTCGACCAGACCGGCGACTTCGTTGACCAGGTGCTCGCAGTTGTCGAGCACGAGCAGGATGCGGCGATCGGCGATCACCTCGACCAGTCGCTGCGTTGCTGCCCGGCTGGTCGGGAAGTGCTTGGGGGCGAGCGCCGTACTGAGCTCCTCGACGTACTCGGTCGCGCCGAGCGCGGACAGCACAGCCGGCGCGACGTCCGCCGCATCACCGAGTGGCGCAAGCTCGACGAACCAGATCCCGTCGCCGCTCTGCTCCATGAGCGAGCGCCCGGTCTCGGTCGCCAGTCTGGTCTTCCCTGCGCCACCAGGGCCGACCATGGTCACCAGGCGCGTCCCGTCGCTCACCAGGCGGGCCAGCTCGGTCACGTCATCCCGCCGCCCGACGAAGCTGGTCAGTGGTGCACGCAGGTTGCTGCGCGGCTTCGGAGCGGCCGGCGCAGGTACGGCGGTCGTCGTGGCGGGCGGATCGATCGAGTCACCCCGCAGTACTGCGACATGCAGATCTCGGAGCCTGGTCCCGGGATCGGCGCCGAGCTCGTCGGCCAGGGTCTCGCGGACTCGCTCGTACGCGGCCAGCGCCTCGGCTTGGCGGCCGTCGGCGTACAGGGCTCTGATCAGCAGCTCGTGCAGTCGCTCGCGCAGCGGGTGGGCCGTGGCGAGGCCCTCGAGCTCGGCGATCAGCTCGCGAGCGTGACCGCAGCTGACTGCGGCCTCGGCGAGGTGCTCGGTGGCGGCGAGCCGGAGCTCGGCCAGGCGGTCGGCCTCGATGGCGGCGAACGGCAGGTCGCGGAGGTCGGTCAGCGCGTCACCGCGCCAGAGCTTGTCTGCCTGGGTGAGCAGGGTCCACGCCTTCTCCGGGTCGGAGCCGATCAGCCCGCGGCCGCGCCGTACCAGGTCCTCGAACTGGAGGGCGTCGACGCAGTCCGGGCCGATGGTCAGCGTGTAGCCGGCCGGGCCTGACTGGACAGCGATGCTCGACTCGGTGGCGGGCAGGCCGGCGCGCAGGCGGGAGACGAGGGACTGCAGCGCGTTGGCGCTGGGCGCCTCGGTACCCCAGAGGCCGTCGACCAGAGTCTCGACGCTGACCGGTTTGCCCGCGCTCAACGCGAGCCGGGCGAGCAGTCCGCGCAGCCGAACTCCGCGGACGTCCAGCGGAGTCCCGTCGGCCGCCCACATCGCGAGAGGCCCAAGCACCGCTATGCGCACCCGACCAGCCTCGCACATCCCCCCGACCAAATACCCCTGCCGTTTGTCATTGCCTTCCCTTACAGTCGGCAGTCGTGACAGATATCGCCGCGCAGACCCAGACTGCGCTCACCCGCCTCGTCGCGGAACGTCAGACCAAGGGGCGCGTGCCCGGTGTCGTGGGAGCCGTCGCCCGGGACGGGGCGCTGGCCTGGTCCCACGGGGCCGGATCCGCCGACCTGGACGCTCCCGGTGTGCCGCCGACGGCCGACTCGCAGTTCCTGATCGCCTCGCAGAGCAAGACGCTGACCGCGGTCGCGATCATGGCGCTGCGCGACGAGGGCAAGCTCACCCTCGACGACCCGGTCGAGAAGCTGATCCCGGAGAGCAAGCACGAGGGCATCACCGTGCGGCAGATGCTCAGCCACGCCAGCGGGATGCAGCGCGAGCCGGTCGGCGACGTCTGGGACGTGATGAAGTTCCCGGACCGCGACGAGCTGGTCTCGGGCTGGAACGACGCCGAGCGGGTCGGCAAGCCGCACCACCGGTTCCACTACTCGAACCTGGTCTTCTCACTCCTCGGCGAGATCGTCGCCCGCCTCGACGGACGCTCCTGGTACGACGCGATCAAGACCCGGATCCTGGATCCGCTGGAGATGCGCCGTACGACGGTCGGCATGGACGGCGGACCGACAGCCGTCGGCTACTACGTGCCGCCGTTCTCCGACGTTCCGGTCCGCGAGCAACTGCTGAACCTCGGCTCGATGGACGCCTGCGGCGGGCTCGCGAGTACGGCGGAAGACCTGGCGAAGTGGGCCATGTTCGTCGCGAACCCGGTCGACGAGGTGCTGTCGAAGGACACCCTGGACGAGATGTGCCAGGTGCAAATCATGGCCGACCTGGACCGCTGGCAACTCGCCTTCGGCCTGGGCTTCATGCTGCTGCGCCGCGGCGACCGGATCTTCGTCGGCCACGACGGCGGGATGCCCGGTCACATCACGTCGACCTTCGTGCACCGGCCCTCCGGTACTGCGGGCATCGCACTGCAGAGCTCCACCTCCGCGCCGGCGCCGGGCCTGCTGGCCACCGACCTGATCATCAAGGTCCTCGAGGACGACCCGCTCCCGGCCGACCCCTGGGTCCCCGGTACGACGGTGCCGGACGAGCTCGTCGGCGTCCTCGGCACCTGGTTCTCCGAGGGCACCCCGTTCGTCTTCTCGGTCAAGGCCGGCGAGCTCCAGGCCAAGTCCCCCGCCGCAGCCGAGCACCTCGCCCCCGCCGTCTTCACCCGCCTGTCCGAAGACGTCTACCGCACCACCTCCGGCCGCGAAACCGGCGAACTCCTCCGCATCACCCGAGACGCCACCGGCACCCCAACAAAGTTGCACTGGGCAACCTACCTCTGCACCCGCGACCCATTGGCCTTCGGCGAACACCTGCACTGAGTGTCCTCAGTTGCCCGGGGTCTGCTCGTCGGTTAGGCTCTGAGTATTCCCCCAGTTGCTTCGGTGGCTGGGCGCGAGGCCCCACTTCGGTGGGGCTTCTGCTTTTCACCAGTCCTGGGGCTTGTGGACGACCGAGCCCACGGAGTCCAGGATCTTCTGCGGGAACTGGCTTGCTCCCAGGACACCTGGCCTGATCGGCTTGGTGAACGTCGGCCGGCAGGTCTCAGACGACGCAGAAGTCGTTGCCTTCGGGGTCGGCCATCCAGAGGTGGTCGAGGTCGGGGGAGGCGTCTTTGCGGATCTCGTGGACGATGGTGGCGCCGGCCTCGACGAGGGTGGCTGCGACGGCGCGGATGCGTTGTTCGCGCAGCGGTTGGGGTTCGGCGCGGCCGCCGCTGACCTGGAGGTCCAGGTGCAGGCGGTTCTTGACCGTGCGTGGCTCGGGGACCTTGAGGAACGAGATGGCGGGCAGCACGCCGTTCGGGTCGGACAGGCTGGCGCCGTCGTTCCACTCGTCCTCGGGCACGTTCTGGTCGGTCAGGAACGCCTCCCAGGTGTCCCAGCCCGTCGGCGGATCCGAGCCCACGTAGCCGAGCGCCGTACCCCAGAACCGCGCGAGCCGGCCCGGGTCCGCGCAGTCGATCGTCATCGTCCATCTGGTCGTCATACCGCCACTCTGACGGACGCCATGGACAGATCTAGCTGCGCCAACGCGTGGCGCTGAACCCGTGCTCCTTGCCGAAGGCGAACACCTGTGCCGGCTCGACCGCGTAGACGTGCCGCGGATCGAGGTCGGCCGGATCGTAGAACTCGCCGTCCCTGACGAATGGATGCCACCACGGATACTTGACCGGGAACAGGTCCGCGATCGCCTGCAGCCGGGCTCCGTCCCGAACGCGATCGGCAGTCCCTTCGAGAACCAGGTCGACCTCAGCACCGGGCACGGTGACCGCGCAGCCGTTGTTCCGCTCGAGATTGCGGGTCTTGCGGGACCGCCGGAAGGTGACGAAGCAGAACGTTCCGTCGAGCGACACCCCCAGCACCGGCACCACGTGCGGCCGCCCATTCGGGTCGGTCGTCGCAAGCAGGAAGTCCTCCGCCTCGGCAACACGCGTCTGCGCGTCCGCCCAGGTGAGCGCTGTCAGAGGTGTGTCGCGAGGGCTGGACAGTTGCTCGGGTGCCGGTTCCATGTCATCGACACTAGGGTCGACAACAGCATTGCGAAAAGCGATGATTGTTGATCGAATCGATCGCTACTGACGATAGGGGCCGGGAACGTCCCCGGCCCCTATCCGTCGGATGATCAGGTACGGCGGCGGTAGGCGCGGATCGCCAGGGGTGCGAAGACCGCGATCAGGCCGGCCATCCAGGCGAGGGTGATCAGCAGCGGCTTCTGGATGTCGCCGCCGAGCATCAGCGCCCGCATCAGGTCGACCAGGTACTTGACCGGGTTCACGTTCACGAACGCCTGCAGGAACCCCGGCAGCGTGCTGGTCTGCACGAACACGTTGCTGCCGAAGGTGAGCGGGAACATCACCAGGAACGCGATGCCCTGGACCCCCTGCGCCGTTCGCAGCGTCAGCCCGAGCCAGACCCAGATCCAGCACATCGACAGCGCGAACAGCAACACGATCAGGAGCGCCAGCAGGCCGTAGCCGACCCCGTTCTGGAATCGGAACCCGAGCACGAACCCGGTGCTCATCAAGATCACGATCGACAGCGTGTACCGGACCGCGTCACCGAGAACCGCGCCGATCAGCGGCGCCACCCGGGCGATCGGCAGGGACCGGAACCGGTCGAAGACACCCTTGGCGAAGTCGTCGTTCAGCCCGACGCCGGTGCCCATCGTGGAGAACACCACGGTCTGCACCAGCAGCCCTGGCAGCAGGAACGGCAGGTAGTCCCGCCAGGTCCCGCCCTGGGCGATCGCGCCGCCGAACACGAACAGGAACAGCACCAGGAAGATGATCGGCTGGAACGTCACGTCCGCCAGCGCTTCCGGGTTCTGCCGGATCCGGACGATGTTGCGCCAGGCAAGCGTCAGGCTCTGCTCGACCCAGGCGAACGGCCGGCTCCGGCGGCTCGCGTGGGCCGGGGCTTCCAGTGTTGCGGTGGTCATCGACGCACTCCTTCCAGTACGGCGTCCTGCGTCTTCTCCTCGGCGGTGTGCCCGGTGAGGGCGAGGAACACCTCGTCCAGACTCGGCAGCCGCAGCGCCAGCTCGGTGACCGCGATCCCCTCTTCGTCGAGGCGCCGTACCACCACCGGCATCGGCGTGCCGTCGCTGACCGGTGCGCTGACCAGGGTGTTGACGACGTCGACGGTCGGGCGGACGCCGACCGACTCGGCGACGATCGCGGCGACCCGCTCGAGGTGCGCGGGCTCGGCCGGGCGTACGTCGAGCGACTGC
The DNA here is from genome assembly GCF_040653975.1 of Kribbella sp. NPDC050820. Classification (NCBI taxonomy): domain Bacteria; kingdom Bacillati; phylum Actinomycetota; class Actinomycetes; order Propionibacteriales; family Kribbellaceae; genus Kribbella; species Kribbella sp. NPDC050820. The sequence goes on along the minus strand of NZ_JBFAHB010000001.1, from coordinate 227,291 downwards.
CGGCCGGCCTGGGCCTTGAGCTCGGCCGGACGCCCGGAGGCGACCACCTGGCCCTTGTCGAACACCACGATCGAGTCGGCCAGCGCGTCGGCCTCCTCCAGGTACTGCGTGGTGAGCAGCACCGTGGTGCCGTCGAGCACCAGGTTCCGGACCGTCTCCCAGACGCCGTTGCGGGCGTGCGGGTCGAGACCGGTGGTGGGCTCGTCGAGGTAGAGGATGCTCGGGTTCCCGACCAGGCTGGCGGCCAGGTCGAGCCGGCGGCGCATACCGCCGGAGTACGTCTTCGCGATCCGCTCCGCCGCGCCGGTCAGCTCGAACCGCTCCAGCAGCTCGTCCGCCTTGGCCCGGGCCTGCGCCCGCGAGTACCCGAGCAGCCGGCCGATCATGACCAGGTTCCGGCGGCCGGACATGTCCTCGTCGACCGAGGCGTACTGCCCGGTCAGGCCGATGATCCCGCGGACCTTGCCGGCGTCGCGGACGACGTCGTACCCGCCGACCATGGCGTGGCCGCCGTCCGGGCGGATCAGGGTGCCGAGGATGCGGACCGCGGTGGTCTTGCCGGCGCCGTTCGGCCCGAGCACGCCGAGCACGGTGCCGGTCGGCACGCTCAGGTCGACGCCGGCGAGGGCGGTGGTGTCGCCATATTTCTTGACCAAGCCGACCGCCTCGATGGCGACCTGGTTCGTTGTGGTCATCGGTTCCTCCCAGTGGACTCACTTCACTGGGACTACCGTCCGACGCCGTACTGGCACCGCCCTGGCACTCCGCTGTCAGGCCGCTGGCTCAGCCCTTCAGCGGCATGATCTGGTTGGCAAGCAGGGCCTGGTAGGCCTCGGGGTTGTAGCGGGCCAGGTGGCCGCGGGCCTTGCGGCGGTACTTGAGGATCTGCCGGGTGCCGATCGCCCACAGCACGTACTGGAACGCCAGCGCGAACTTGAAGTCGTCGATCGTCTGCGGCGCACCGCCCGACGACACGTCCAGCAGGATGCCGACCATGCCGATGCAGATCAGCATCGCGATGAACCCGCCGGTGTTGACCATCCCGTTGGCCGCCCCGAACCGGGTCGCCGGGTTGAACGTCCGGGCGTAGTCGAGCCCGAGCATCGAGCCCGGTCCGCCGGCCGCCTGGACGACGATCAGCATCAGCAGCACCGGCATCGGCGCCCGGCCCGGCCACAGCAGTACGACGGTCCACATGAGCACCGAGCCGCCGATCACGGCCAGCACGATCCACGACCGGTAGAACGGGAACCTCGCGGCATACCGGCCGACCAGAGGCCCGTAGAACAGGCTCGCCAGCACGGGGAGGATGAGCATCGCGGCAGCCGTGGTCGGAGGGACGCCCTGCCCCTGGACGAGGAACGGGTAGCCCCAGAGCAGACCGAACGTTCCGCCGGAGAAGCTGGTGGTGAAGTGCGTCCACAGCCCGAGCCGTGTGCCCGGCTCCTGCCAGGCGCGGCGCAGGTTGCTCCGTACTTCGGTCAACGACTGCTTGGTCCGCCTGAGCGGCACGTCGTACGGCGTGTCCCTAATCAGGAACAGTACGGCGACACCTGTGACCAGACTGAGCACACTGGCAGCGGCGAACGTGCTGGTCCAGCCGAAGGCGTGGAACGCGGCGGCCATCGGCACGGTCGAGACGATCGCGCCGACACCGCCGAGCATCCCGGTGGCCTGCGACATCACCGGCTGCCGTAGCGCGGGGAACCAGGACATGACGACCCGCAGCACGCTGATGAACACCAGTGCGTCGCCGACACCCAGTACGGCGCGTGCAGCGAGCGCAGCCGGATAGGAGTCGACCAGACTGAACGCGGACTGCGCAGCGAACAGCAGGACCGACGCAGTGATCAGCAGGCGCTTGGAGCCGTACCGGTCCAGCAGGATGCCGACCGGCACCTGCATGGCGGCGTACACAGTCAGCTGTACGACGGTGAAGCTCGCAAGCGCGGATGCGGAGATGTCGAAGCGCTCTGCGGCCTGCAGACCGGCGACACTCATCGAGCCGCGGTGCAGCACCGTCACCAGGTAGGTGAGGACAGCAGTGGTCCACACCGCCCAGGCACGCCGTCCGCCCAGGGGGTAGAGAAGTTCTGTCACCGAGTACTCCGCAGGTCGGTGGCGGCCTCGTTGATGTGGGTGACGACCAGCTCGCGGAACCGCTTCACGCTGTTGCCGTCGAGGGCGTCGATCATCTCCTGGTGCGCGGTGATGGACTTGTCCATCCGGGCCGGCTGCATCTCGATGCCCGGCACCCCCATCCGGACCTGGCGGTCGCGCAGGCTGTTGTACAGCTTGGCCAGGATTTCGTTGCCCGCGGCACCGACGATCGCCTCGTGGAAAGCCCGGTCGGCCTCCAGGAAGCTCTTCGCGTCGCCGGTCCTGCGGTGCGCGCGCATCTCGTCGACGCGCTGGGTGAGCGTCTCGATCAGCTGCCGGCGCCGCGGCCAGACCTTGGCGGCCGCATGCGTCTCGATCAGCTCGCGGGCCTCGAGCACGTCGTCGATCTCCTGCGGGAGCACCGGCAGGACGAGCGCGCCCTTCTTCGGGTACAACTTCACCAGGCCGGACTCCTCCAGCCGGAGCAGCGCCTCCCGGACCGGGGTGCGCGACACCCCGACGGCCGTGGCCAGCTCGCCCTCGGTGAGCAGCTCGCCGCCCGGGTAGGTGCGATCCAGGATCGCGGCCTTCACGTACGCGTAGACCCGCTCGGCGGCCGGGATCTTCTCCACCCCCGGCGCCGCCTCGACCACGACCCGCGCGATCTCCGCGGTCTGGTCGCCCAACTCGATGTCTGCTGCTCTCGCCGGCGCTTGTTCCGGCACCCCGCCTGTCACTGAACCCTCACCCATACGACTCGTATCTCTGTTGTATCTATCCTACAACAGTGGCCCGTCCACCGGTGTTCCCCAGCTTGTCCACCAGTTATCCACAGGTCAATCCACAGATGTGGGCAACTCCCTGTGAACAAGTGAACCGTGTGTAGTGACGATCTTGGGCTTGTGGAGGGTTTCCCCTGCGTTGTGGATGAAGAACTCCGCCGGTTCGGAAATCGCTCTAGAGTCTCCGATTACCGTGCTCGACCGTCCTCGAGGAGACAGTGTGATCCGAACCTCCCGGCCTCGCCGGCTGACTGCCGGCCTGGCCGCCGCCGCCCTGGCCCTGACCGCATTCGGTGCGTCGACGGCGAACGCCGTACCGACCGCTGAGCCGACTTCGGCGGCGGCCGCGCCTGGGCCGCTGATGAACTACGTGGTCAACACCAAGGCGTCCGCCGGGCATGTGAAGAAGGTCGAGAAGGCGGTGGTCGCGGCCGGCGGCACCGTCGTCCAGTCGTACCGGCAGCTCGGCGTGGTGATCGCCCAGTCGACGAACGCCGACTTCAAGACCGCCGTCCGCACCGGCAAGTACGGGCGCGACGTGCAGTCCGTCGGCGCCACCCGGACGGCCGCGGTGAGCGAGGGACCGGCCGGCGGCCTGAAGTCCCTCGGCGAGGTGACGGCCGCGCCGGCGCCGGACCCGCTGGAGAAGGACCAGTGGGACATGGTCCAGATCAAGGCCGACCAGGCGCACGCGGTCACCGACGGCTCCCGCAGCGTCCTGGTCGGCATCAACGACAGCGGTGTCGACGACACCCACCCGGACCTCGCGCCGAACTTCGACAAGGCCGACTCGGTGAGCTGCGTCGACAACGGCGTACCGGACACGGCCGAGGGCGCGTGGCGTCCGACCACCAGCTCGCACGGCACCCACGTCGCCGGAACCGTCGCCGCCGCCCGGAACGGCGTCGGCATCGTCGGCGTCGCGCCGAACGTGCGGATCGCCTCGGTGAAGGTGGTCAACAACGACGGCTTCATCTACCCGGAGTACGCGATCTGCGGCTTCGTCTGGGCCGCCGAGCACCACATGGACGTCACCAACCACAGCTACTTCATCGACCCGTTCGAGTTCTGGTGCAAGGACACCGGTGACCAGGGCGCCGTCCAGGAAGCAGTACGGCGTGCCGTCGACTACGCCACGCATCGCGGCGTCCTGTCCGTGGCCGCGGCCGGCAACTCGAACTACGACCTGGCCAACAAGACCACCGACTCGAACAGCCCGAACGACACGACGCCGGTGACCCGGACGATCAACAACGACTGCCTCGACATGCCGACCGAGCTGCCGGGTGTCGTCACCGTCGCGAGCACCACCCAGGCCGGCGTCCGGAGCGGATTCTCCAACTTCGGCCTGAACAAGATCGACGTCGCCGCCCCCGGCAGCTCGATCCTGTCGACGGTCTGGCCAGGTGGCGGCTACGGCCGGATGAGCGGCACCTCGATGGCGTCCCCGCACGTCGCCGGCGTGGCCGCGCTGATGAAGTCCACCCACCCGTGGTGGGGCCCGAAGCAACTAGAGTCCGCCCTCCGCAACCAGGCCGACGACACCGCCTGCCCCACCACCCCCGACCCCCGCTGCACCGGCACCACCGCCAACAACGCCTTCTTCGGCGAAGGCCTCACCGACTCCCTCGACGCCGTAACCCCCTAACCAGACCGAGTGGGGGTCCCCCGCCCGGGACCCCCACTCCTCAACAACTGTGGTCAGCCCACGCGTCCGCTACGCGCGGCTCCTACGTCGCCGTGCTACGCAGCCGCTCCCACCCACCCGTCTGCTGGGCGCTGCCGCGCCCCCATGCGCGCTGCCGCGCTCCTTCGACCGCCATGTGATGCCGCCGGGCCGTACTCCATCAGCGCTGGTGGAGACGGGCGGTGGAAGGAACTGTTCGTAGAGAGGTGTGCGGCCTCAGACGTCACCCGTGGATGAGTGCTTGTCAGCCCAGGCTGATCAGTACGATGCCGCCTACTACTACTGCGGCGGCTAGGGCTCGGCGGGGGCCGAAGTGTTCGCCGAAGAAGAGGGCGCCGATGATGGCGCCGAAGATGATGCTGGTTTCGCGGAGGGCGGCGATGGCGGCGAGGGTGCCTCGGGTTTGGGCCCAGAGGACGAGGCCGTAGGCGACCATCGAGACCACGCCGCCGCCGAGGCCGGAGAGTACGGCGGAGCGGGGCTGCCGGAGCACCCTGGTGCCGCGCCAGGCGAGGACGACCAGCGGCATCAGGAAGCCCTGGAGCATGAAGACCCAGCCCATGTACGTCAGCACCGGCATCTTGTGGACCGCGAGGCCGTCGACGACCGTGTACGCCGCGATCGTCAGCCCGGTGCCGAAAGCCGCCAGCAGCGCCGGGACTTGCTGTCGACCAGGCCGGCCGATGAACACCAGTGCGATCAGGCCCGCCGAGATCAGCAGCACCCCGGCGAGCTCGACCACGGCCAGCGCCTGATGCAGCACGACGATCGACACCACGGCCACCACCCACGGCGACGTACCGCGGGCCAGTGGATACATCTGGCTGAACTGACCCAGCTGGTACGACGCAAGCAGGCCACCCAGATACGCGAGATGCAGCACCGCCGACGCGATGATGTAGCCCCAGGTATCCGCCGGTGGCAGGCCCATCACCAGGACGGCGACCAGCCCGATGGCCCCCGCCGCCAGCTCGAACAACGCCAGCCCGGCCACCCGATCCGGCGCGCCATGAGCCATCGCGTTCCAGGTGGCATGCAGCACCGCCGCCCCCAGCACCACCATCAAGACCACCACCGCTACACCCTCTCACCAGACATCTGAGCGGTCAGGCGGATTACGCCGACGGCAAGCGGGCCGAGGTGGTGGCGCAGGGTCTCGGCGAGTTGCAGGAGGCCAGGGTCGGGCCGAAGATGCCGGTCGGGTTCACCACGACAAGCTCGGTGTCACCGTCGTCGTTCTCCATCAGGTCCCACGCGGCCCGCTCGGCGATCGCCTTCGAGCGCGGGTACGGCGCCAGACCCGGCGTCTCGGGATCCGTCCAGTCGTCCTCGGTGAACTCGGCGCCCGGCTTCGGCGTGTACAGCGACCTTGAGAACCCACCGACCATCTCGAACGCCGAAATGTGGTTGGTGGCTTCTCAAGGTCGTGCTGGCAGTACCCGCAGGGTGCCCTCGCGCGCGGGCGGATCAGCTCGTCGGGATCGGCGGGCTGGGCGACCGGGATGGGCGAGGCGACATGGTGGACCTCCTCGCACCCCGCCACTGCGGCCGGCCAACCGTCGTCCGACATCAGGTCCGCGGGAACCACCTCGAGGCCGGCATCGTCCGCACCGCAATGGCGAACGGCCGCGCGCAACTGCCTGCTGGGCGCGATCTCGGCCTCGATGCGCTCCGCGTGCCGGAGCAGCAGGTCGCGCTGTTCGGCTGCTGCCTCGCGGCCGCGGGCGCGGTTGGCCAGGTACGTGCGCATGTCCTCGATGCCGACGCCGGCCGCGCGGAGACAGACCAGCGCCTCGAGTACGTCGAGGTCCTCGGTGCGATAGCGGCGGTGCCCGCTGTTCGGCGTCGCGGCCGATCGGGCCGGCCGCAACGCTCACACACCTCGAGCGCTTGAGGGCAACACGAAGGCCCGGGTGGTTGCACCCGGGCCTTGGTGTTTGCGTCAGAACATCAGGGCGCGGGCTGGGTCCTCGAGGATGCCGGCGACGTCGGCGAGGAAGGTGGAGCCCTTCTCGCCGTCGATCATGCGGTGGTCGAAGGACAGCGCGAGCGTGGTGATCCAGCGCGGGACGATCTCGTCGTCAACCACCCACGGCTGCTTGCGCACCGCGCCGAACGCGAGGATCGCAGCCTCGCCCGGGTTGATGATCGGCGTCCCGGCGTCGACCCCGAACACGCCCACGTTGGTGATCGTGAACGAGCCGCCCGCCTGGTCGGCCGGCGAGGTCTTGCCCTCGCGCGCGGTCGCGACCAGGTCGTTCAGCGCGCGGCACAGGTCGGGCAGGGTGAGCGAGTCGGCGCTCTTGATGTTCGGCACGATCAGGCCGCGCGGGGTGGCCGCGGCGATGCCGAGGTTCATCGAGCCCTTGTAGACGATCTCCTGCGCCTGCTCGTCCCAGGCCGCGTTGACGATCGGCGTACGGCGAGCCGCCAGGACGACCGCCTTCGCGACCACCAGCAACGGCGACACCTTGAGGTCGCGGAACGCCTTGTCGCCCTTCAGCCGCTCGACCAGCGCCATGGTCTCGCTGACGTCGACGGTGATCCACTCGGTCACATGAGGCGCCGTGAACGCGCTGGCTACCATCGCCTGCGCCATCACCTTCTGCACACCCTTGATCGGCACCCGCGTGTCACCCTGCGCGGACACCACCGGAGCAGCCTCCACCACCGGAGCAACCACGGGCTCCGCCGCCTGCGCGCCGGACGCGTATGCCTCGACATCAGCCCGCGTGATGATGCCCCCGGCTCCGGTGGCGGTCACAGCTGCGAGGTCGATGCCCAGATCCTTGGCGAGCTTCCGCACCGGAGGCTTGGCCAACACGTGCACGGCACCTGCAACCCCGTTGCCTTCAGCAACGGGCGAGGGGACGACGGGTGCCGAGGCGGCGCCTGCGGCGCTGGTGGCGAGGGCACCCGGCGCGGTGCCGGGCGCAGCGCCGACTGGCGCAGCGGGCGTGGGTGGCGCCGTGGCAGCAGCAGCCGGAGCTGAGCTGGCGGAGGGTGCGGGTGCGCCCTTGCGGGGGCGGCGTTTGGCTTCTGTGGTTCGGGGGCCGTAGCCGACCAGGACGGCGGTGCGGCCGCCGGGGGCTTCGCCGCCGATCTTGCCGGCCTCGGGCTCGTCCGGAATGGCGGGCACCATGTCGTCGGCCAGCTGGCCCTCGTCACCGGCGACGGACTCGGTCTGGACGGCGATGATCGGCGTACCGACCGGGATCGTCTCGCCCTCGGGGACCAGGAGCTCGGTGACGGTGCCGGCGAACGGCACCGGGAGCTCGACCAGCGACTTCGCCGTCTCGATCTCCACCACGGTGTCGTTCAGCTTGACCGTGTCGCCCGGCTTGACCTTCCAGCTGACGATCTCGGCCTCGACCAGGCCTTCGCCGACGTCGGGGAGGCGGAACTGCTGGATGCCCATCAGTACCCCATCACCCGGTCGACCCCGTCGAGCACCCGGTCCAGGTCGGGCAGGTACTCCTCCTCCATCCGCGACGGCGGGTACGGGGTGTCGAACCCGGCCACCCGCAGCACCGGCGCCTCGAGGTGGTAGAAGCACTCCTCGGTGATCCGGGCCGCGAGCTCCGCGCCCGGGCCGAGCGTGTACGGCGCCTCGTGCACCACGACCGCCCGCCGGGTCTTCTTGACCGACGCGAAGATCGCCGGCAGGTCCAGCGGCGAGATCGTGCGCAGGTCGATGACCTCCAGGCTCCGGCCGTCCTCGACGGCGGCCTCGGCCGCCTGCAGGCTGGTCTTCACCATCGGGCCCCAGCAGAACAGCGTCGCGTCGGTGCCCTCGCGGACCGTCTTCGCCTGGTGCAGCGGCAGCGCCGGCGGCACGGTCTCGTCCAGCTCGGCCTTCTCGTGGTACCGGCGCTTCGGCTCGAAGAAGACGACCGGGTCGTCGGAGGAGATCGCCTGCTGGATCATCCAGTACGCGTCCACCGGGTCGCCGCAGGAGACGACCTTGAGGCCGGCCACGTGCGCGAACAGCGACTCCGGCGACTCCGAGTGGTGCTCGACCGCGCCGATGCCGCCGCCGAACGGGATCCGGATGACGACCGGCATCTTGATCTTGCCGAGCGACCGGTAGTGCATCTTCGCGACCTGGTTGATGATCTGGTCGTACCCCGGGAAGACGAACCCGTCGAACTGGATCTCGCAGACCGGCCGGTACCCGCGCAGCGCCAGGCCGACCGCGGTGCCGATGATGCCGGACTCGGCCAGCGGGGTGTCGATCACCCGGTCCTCGCCGAAGTCCTTCTGCAGCCCTTCGGTGACCCGGAAGACACCACCGAGCTTGCCGATGTCCTCGCCCATCACGACGACCTTCGGGTCGGCCTCCATCGCCGCCCGCAGGCCCATGTTGATGCCCTTGCCGAGGCTGATCTTCGCCATCAGTGACCCTCCCCTTCGAACGAGGCGGCGTACGCGGCGTACTGCTGCTTCTGCTCGGCCAGCTGTGCGGTCTGCTCGACGTACACGTGGTCGAAGAAGTCGGTCAGGTCCGGATCCGGCATGGACAGGCAGCCGGCCCGGAGCTCGGCGGCGATCTTGTCCGCCTCGGTGTCGATCTCGTCGAACCACGCCACGTCGACCGCGGCCGAGCGGGTCAGGTACGCGCGGACCCGGGCGATCGGGTCCTTGAGCTTCCAGTGCTCGAGGTCCTCGTTCAGCCGGTACTTGGTCGGGTCGTCGGAGGTGGTGTGGGCGCCCATCCGGTACGTGTAGGCCTCGACCAGGGTCGGGCCGCTGCCCTCGCGGGCCCGCTTCAGCGCCTGCTGGGTGACGGCGTACGTCGCGAGTACGTCGTTGCCGTCGACGCGGACGCCCGGGAAGCCGAAGCCGGCCGCGCGCTGGTAGAGCGGGATCCGGGTCTGCCGGTCGATCGGCTCGGAGATGGCCCACTGGTTGTTCTGGCAGAAGAACACGACCGGGGCGTTGAACACCGAGGCCCAGATGAAGGCCTCGTTCACGTCGCCCTGGCTGCTGGCGCCGTCGCCGAAGTACGCGATCGTCGCCTCGCCGCTCTCGGCGTCGCCGATCGCGTGGTCGCGCTGCTGGCCCATCGCGTACCCGGTCGCGTGCAGCGTCTGGGCGCCGATCACGATCGTGTACAGGTGGAAGTTGTTGTCACGCGGGTCCCAGGCGCCCTGGTCGACGCCGCGGAACAGGCCGAGCAGCCGCAGCGGGTCGACGCCCTGGCACCAGGCGACGCCGTGCTCGCGGTAGGTCGGGAAGACCATGTCCTTGCTGTTGAGGGCGCGGCCGGAGCCGATCTGCGCGGCCTCCTGGCCGAGCAGTGACGCCCAGATTCCGAGCTCACCCTGCCGCTGCAGGGCGGTCGCCTCGGTGTCGATCCGGCGGACCAGGACCATGTCCCGGTAGAAGCCCTTGATCGCCTCGTCGTCCAGGTCGAACGCGTAGTCCGGGTGCTCGACGCGCTCACCTTCGGGCGTCAGCAGCTGGACGAACTCGACCTCCTCGGAGGCCTGGGGCGGACTGACCGGCGCCTCGTGCGGCGCGAACACTTCCGGGGCACTCCCCGGCACCGACTCACTCACATGCACTCCTCGGGTTCGAGCGCGGGATCGCCGCGACCGCAACGTTGCACGGGGGCCGGCCCTTCAGCCGGGTGAGGCTTCGCAGGCAGGACCGCGTGGATCCAGGGGTTGATGCACTGTCTCTACTACCAGTAGACCTCCTCACCGGCCTCACTGGCTGCACTACTTGCCGGACACCGTACCCAGCAGTTGCCTGATCCGCTAACTGTCTGGACGCTCGCGGGTACGGCGGTACCGAAACTGGTCCCCGGCTGAGACACCAGTCCATCAACTGGTCACATCTTCCCGCTTGTGACAGTCGATCGGCGAACGATGCGAGATGTGTCACAACTGGGTACCGATTACGGGAGCTTTTCGAGTCGGACGAGCTTGAAGTTGGTGCCTTCGCGGTCGCCGTCACCCGGCGTGTTCTCGCCGTCATGCACAGCGAACAGGCCATGCGGAAACAGCGGCCCGAGCGGCTCGGTCGTCACTGCCGCACCGTCACTGTGTTGTACGCCGTCCGTCCGCGGCCCGTCCGCCACCTGGAAGCCGGCGCGATAAACCAGCCGGCGCCCCTCCATCCGGTAGATCGCGAACGTCGAGTCACCCTGGCTGGACGCGTAGAGGGTCCGTACGCCGTGCCGGTAGGCGATCGTCAGCCCCTCGGCGTCCGCGCTCAGGTGCTTCCCGGCGTCAGCGCTGACCGGACCGGTCGGCTCGCACTCCTCGGTCTCCTCGTCGTACGCGGCCGGCTGACCGAACTCGCGCACCTTCTCGAGCAGCTCCGGCTTCCCGTTCAGCGGGATCCGCCAGACGCCGACGTCCTCCTGGGCGGCGTACAGGTCGTTCGTGGTGCGGTCGAACACCATGCCCTCGAGCTGCGGCCGGTCCCCCGGCTCCTCGCAGGGGCTCCAGATGCTGCCGTCGGACAGCTTGAAGCTGCTCGGCAGGTCGACCTTCGTGATCGGGAGGTAGGTGACCTTGCCCTTGCCGTCCGGGACCAGCCGGAAGAAGCCGACCCGGGTCTCGCTGCGCCGGGTCACCGCGACGACCGGCTGACCCTTGACCACGGTCGCGGCCAGGCCGTACGCGGTCCGCTGCTCCTGGACCTCCTCGGTGTCCTTGCTGAACACGAGTGGCGCGTCGGCGCTGGTCACGTCGGTGAGCCGGCCGGCCTTCACGGCGTACGTCCGGAGCTGGTCCCGGCCACGGTCGGTAACGACAGCCAGGTTGCCGACGAGGTCGACGTTGTTGAACCGGCCAGGCTCCTGCCCCGGCGCGGGCGCCGGCGGCGTGGCGAACCGCTGCACCTCCTTGCCGGTGAGGTCGAAGACGGTCAGCCCGCCGTTCTTCAGCGTGCCGAGTACGACGCTGCGCTCGGGGTGCTTGCTGTCGATCCAGATGGCCGGGTCGTCCGCGTTGGCGTTGCCGCCCGCGTCGTCGTCCCAGTTCGGCGCGGTCTCGGCCGCCGCGGCCACCTTCGGAAGCTCACTCGCGTACGCCGGCTGGACACCCAGCGTCACGACCAGCGCACCAATCACCACACCGGCGACCCGCATCCCACTCTCCTCACTGTCGGCACGCACTGTTGGCACGCACTGTTGGCACGCACTGTCGGCACCACGGGGCACCTTGCCGGGCCCCGATGGCGTGGCGGGAAACAGCGGATTGCTGGCCGGAAACCGCCTTGCGCCGGCCATGACCCGTAATTATCGTTTAGGCATTACACCCCTGACAGTGAGGACGAGGATGGCCTCCGCTTCCGCCGCCGTACTGCCCGAGACCGGTGGGCGCCAGGCGTCAACGGCGATGATCTGGTCTGCCCTGGCGGTCGTGTACGTCGTCTGGGGTTCGACGTACCTCGGGATCCGGGTGGTCGTCGAGGCAGAGATCCCGCCGATGCTCGGGATGGCCGCCCGGTTCCTGGTGGCCGGCCTCCTGCTGGCGGCGTTCCTGGGCCTGAAGTCGGGCTGGCGACGGCTGCGGGTGAGCAAGCAGGAGGCGCTCGGCGCGGCCGTGGTCGGTCTGCTGCTGCTTGCCTTCGGCAACGGCGCGGTCGCGATCGCGGAGCAGACTGTGCCCTCCGGGCTGGCCGCACTGCTGGTCGCCGCGATCCCGCTGTGGCTGATGCTGCTGCGTGTCGGCGGTGGGGATCGACCGCGGGCGCTGACGTGGGTCGGCGTACTGATCGGCTTCGCTGGTGTCGCACTGCTCGCGTTGTCAGGTGGCAACACGAGTGCGAAGCCGCTATCGGTGGCGATCCTGGTCGTCGGCACGATCTGCTGGGCGACGGGCTCACGGTTCTCGCCGCAGCTCGGTCTGCCGCGCGATCCGCTGGTGGCGGCGCTCTACGAGATGCTCTTCGGCGGTGCGGCGATGGTGTTGCTCGGCGTACTGCGGGGCGAGCCGGGCCGGCTGCACATGGACCGGATCGACGGCTCGGGGTGGATCGCGCTGGGGTATCTGGTCGCATTCGGGTCGCTGCTGGCGTACACGGCGTACAGCTATCTACTGGCGAACGCGCCGATCTCGCTGATCGGGACCTACGCGTACGTGAACCCGGCTGTCGCCGTACTGCTCGGGTGGCTGATCCTCGACGAGCACGTGACCTGGCAGATCCTGTTCGGGGGCGGCGTGATCATCATCGGGGTGGCCCTGGTGGTGACGGCCGAGCGGCGGCCGCGTACGACGTCCTGACCGTCGGGGCTGCCGTCATCGGCTCCTGACAAGGAAGAACCCGGGCCCCTGAGGACCCGGGTCTCCCACCGCTGCCGATGCGCGCGGCAGCGGGACCTTGTTGCCGGCCGACGCCATGCCCCGAAAAAACACGGCGCGAAACTCCGGCAATGGTTCCAACGATATTCCGATTCATCATGGTATTGCCAATTCGGCGACCACCGAGCCCACCGACAACAATCTTCCGAATCACCGGGTTTCATCCGTCACCCGCGCACACTCAACGACGGACACCGGCATCGGTTACGGGCGGTCGCCGGCAAAAGTGAGGATGCCTCCAACCGCACCTGGTTACCGGCAAGTTGCCTGGTCAGGGCGGGTTCGTTGCCTCGTCAGCGAAGTCATCACGCGACGGCTATGAGGGCCCCCCGTGGATCAAATAGTTGACGAAAAAGTTTGTAACCGGCCCCGTCAGGTGTCGTTACCACTAAGACGAATCCGTCAAACCCGAAAGGAAACCTGGCATAATGCAGGTAACTCGCAAGATCGCCGCTGCCGCGGCCGTGGCGACCGTCGCCACGCTGGGCCTGGCCACCGTTGTGAGCGCGAACGTTCTCGACGACGCCACCCAGAAGGCTCAGGGCACCGGCCTGGCCGACGCCGCGTCCGTGGCCAGCAAGGGCTACGGCAAGGGCGGCCCGAGCTGGCACTGGGTCAAGAAGGACGGCTCGCTCGTCGCCGTCGACGACAACAACGTCGGTCCGTTCCAGGCCTGCCACAACTTCGGTTCCGGCACCGGCATCGGCGGCAACGTGCCGGTGAGCGACGTCGTCGGTATCGTCGGCTGGGGCAACGACGGCAACAGCGTGACCGCCGTCAAGACCTGTGAGCAGGACAGCGAGCAGAACAACAAGAAGTGGTACAAGGCCGACTCGGACGGTCTGGTCTCAGTGAGCAACAACAACGTTGGCCCGTTCCAGGCCTGCCACAACGAGTTCTCGGCCACTGGCATCGGCGGCAACGTGCCGATCACCAACCTGAGCGGCATCCTGGGCCTGGACAACGACGGCAACTCCATCGACTCGCTGAAGACCTGCGAGCAGGAGTCCGAGCAGAACAACTGACCCCTCCCTGGTCAGTGATGCAGGACCCGAACGAGTCACCTCGGTGGGGTGACTGATTCGGCAGCACCACCCGCGGCGCCGGGAGCAAGCCTCACTCCTCCCGGCGCCGCCCCCCGCCCGGCCCCGTCCCAGCGCGGGCCGGGCGCAGATCTTTCATCCGAGGAATCTCCCCCACGCGTGCTGAGGATCCTTCCCACGCGTGCTATGCAGCCGCTCCTTCGTCGCGGCTACCGCGAAGATGCGACCGCAGCAGCCACGTTCCGCCGGGTGCCGGCGTCTGTGGTGCGAGCAACCGGTCGGTCACGCAGGAACCGTGGGCATGCCACAGGTTATTTCGTGTGCAAGCCCACCAGAGAGTGCCTCCGGTCCCGGGGTGCCGCCGGAACCACCGCCATCTGAAGCGCGATAGCGCGCACCAAAGGGTGGATGGGAGCGGGCGCGTGGGGACAACTACAGGTTTCTCAGGTCGACGCAGGTGCCGTTGGGGAGGTGTCGGTTCAGCAGGGACCAGATGCCGGTGGCGGCGTCTGTCGGGGTGGTTAGGGCTCCGGTCTCCTTGAGGTGGTGGAAGCGGGCTACTGCGGGGAAGGCCTGCTCGGGGGTCGAGCGGATCTCGGACTGCATGGCGGTGTCGACTACGCCGGGGGCTACTGCGATGACGCGGCAGCCGCCGGTGTCGGGCTGTTCGGCGCCTACCGTGCGGACCCAGTGCTCGACGGCCGCCTTGCCGGCGTTGTACGACGACCAGCCTGCATAGGCCGTCGTCGCCGCGCCGGACGACAGCAGGACGAGATGGCGCTCGCACGTCAGCCCGGCGGTTGCCTGGAGGAACGCCTGTCCCAGGACCTGCGGCGCAGCGGAGTTCAGCAGGACCGCGCGGGTGTAGTCGGATCCGTCGACAGCGGCCGCCGGCCCGATCGGCGAGATCGTTCCGGCGTTGTGGATGAACACCACGCGGTCGCCGTTGTACCCGGCCAACTCGTCAACGAAGTGCTCCGCGACACGAGCCCAGTTGGCCGGGTCCGACAGGTCGGCCTTGAAGTGTTCCGCGGGACCACCGCCACTGCGGGACACGTCGATCACGCGCGCGTCGTCGTACGGGACCGTTGCGGCCAGGGCCGCGCCGATCCCGGCTGACGCTCCCGAGATCCAGATCAGCGAGGTCACTGGCGCCAGGCGCGGGCGACGGACAGGAACAGGTCGTTCGCCTCGCGTTCGCCGATGGTGACCCGTGCGCCGTCACCCGGGAACGGCCGGACCGAGACACCCTCGGCCTGGACCGCCTCCGCGAACGCGACGGTGTCGTCGCCGAGAGGCATCCAGACGAAGTTCGCGTGCGTCTCGGGGCCGTCCCAGCCGGCGGCACGGAGCTCGTCGACGACCCGGGTGCGCTCGGTCACCAGCGCGTCGACCCGCTCGAGCAGCTCCTCCTCCGCGGCCAGCGACGCGATCGCCGCGACCTGCGCGACGTGGCTGACCCCGAACGGCAGGGCGCACTTGCGGATCGCCGACACCACCGGCGGGTGCGCGACGGCGTACCCGACCCGGAAGCCGGCCAGGCCGTACGCCTTGGAGAAGGTCCGGAGTACGACGACGTTCGGCCGGTCGCGGTACAGGTCGATGCCGTCGATCACGTCGGGCTCGCGGACGAACTCGCGGTACGCCTCGTCGATCACGACCAGGACGTTCGACGGTACAGCGTCCAGGAACGCGAGCAGCTCGTCACGCCGTACGACCGGTCCGGTCGGGTTGTTCGGCGTACAGACGAGGACGACCTTGGTCCGCTCGGTGAGCGCGGCCTCCATCGCCTTGAAGTCGTGCCGCGCGTCGTCGGTCAGCGGCACCTGGACCGACGTCGCGCCGGTCAGCTGGACCGCGATCGGGTACGCCTCGAACGAGCGCCAGGCGTAGACGACCTCGTCACCCTCCGAGCACGAGGCCTGCAGCAGGTGGTAGAGCAGCGCGACGGACCCGGTCGCCACGGCAAGGTCACTCGCCGGTACGCCGAACCGCGCCGAGAGCGCCTCGAGCAGGTCGACCGCGCCCATGTCGGGGTAGCGGTTCATCTGGCCCGCGGCCTCGGTGGCGGCGGCGAGGACGCCGGGCAGCGGCGGGTACGGGTTCTCGTTGCTCGACAGCTTGTAGGTCGGCCGGTCGTCGGTCCGGGCCGGCGGACGGCCGGGCTTGTAAGCCGCGACGTCGTCCAGGCACGCCCGGAACCGCACCACATCCTCTGCGCTCATGTCCGCAGGCTAGCTCCAACCCCACTCCCGAACCACCCTCCCGGACGTGGTCTGGCCCACCCCACGACCGGACGTTTGACTCCCGGCGATCCGGACTGCACACTGACGGATTGTCGGACAATCAGGGGATCTGTCAAAAGATCTCAGGTGCCGCGGCCGTCCGGACGCGGGTTGGAGGGAGTGCTCATGGGTCAGTCGCTGGGGTGGGGTCGCCGGTATCTGATGGTCCGCCCGGACCACTTCCGGATCGACTACGTGATCAATCCCTACATGTCCACGCACGACCAGCCGGACCCCGAGCTGACGCTGAAGCAGTGGGACTCGCTGCGGCAGGCGATCGTCGACGCCGGCGGCGCGGTCGAGGTGCTCGCGCAGCGGCCGGACTCGCCGGACATGGTGTACGCGATGAACCTCGGCCTGGCGACCGCGGACGGGCGGGCGATGCTCTCGCACATGCGGTTCGAGCCGCGGCGGAAGGAGTCGCTGACCGCGGCTGACTGGTTCGTCGGGCACGGGTTCACCCTGGACCAGACCGGATCGGGTGGCGTCGGGGCGCACTTCGAGTCCGGGGACGCGTTCGTGTACGGCGACAGCCTGGTCGTCGGGTACGGGCCGCGGACCGAGCTCGGTGCGCTCAAGCGGCTGGCGGCCGAGTGGGGCATCCGGGTCCGCGGGCTGCGGATCACCCACGAGGGGATGTACCACCTCGACCTGCCGTTCTGCCCGGTCGACAGCACCCACGCGATGATCTACCCGCCGGCGTTCGACACGGAGAGCCAGGCGGAACTGTTCCGGATCGTGCCGGACCCGATCGTGCTCACCGATGACGAGGCGTTCGCGTTCAGCGGCAACTCGATCGTCGTGAACGAGACGATCATCATGCCGGCCTGCTCACCGCGCCTGCACGACATCCTGACCGGCCTGGGGCTGCGGGTGGTCGTCCTCGACCTCACCGAGTTCCACAAAGGCGGCGGCTCCGCCCGCTGCCTGACCAACCCCCTTGACTTCGACCTGACCCCAGCCACCGCCCCCGGCGGGGAGCTCATCCTCCCCGCCTGACCGCCTACTTCGTGTAGATGAGCTCGAGTTTCTCGGGCTCGTAGCCGTGGCCGGTCAGCCACTCGAGGGCCTTCTTCTGGCCTTCGGAGTCGGTGATCTTGATGTAGAAGGCCAGGTACTCGGGGTCGCCGGGGTGGGCCTGCGAGATGCCCTGGTTGATGGTGAAGCCGGGGCCGATGTACGGGAGCTCCTGGAGGATCGGGTACTTGGCAGCGAGGCGGCGGTTGAGCTCGTCGAAGCGGCGGCCGGACTCGGCCTCGGCCTCCAGCTGCTCGCCCGGGTGCTGCTTCTCCCAGGCGCGGCCCTCCGCGCTGTTGGAGAACAGGTACATCTTGTACTGCGAGTCCTCGCTGATCTCGACCGTCTGGGTGTAGGACTGGAAGCCACGCCGCTCGCCGGTGAGCGTGTGCTTGCCTTCCTTCAGCTTGATCTCGCCGTTGGCCGGGACCTGCTTGCCGTCCACGGTGAGGGTCAGGTCGTTCGGGATCGACTTCACGGTGAGCGTGTGCTCGGGGTTGCCGCGGAACAGCAGGATCCCACCGAGCACGATCAGCGCGATCACGACCACCGTGCCACTCAGCACGAACAGCCGCCGGTTCTCATCCATCAGTCCGAAGCTCCAGATTGCTTGAGCCGGGCCACCGTGTAGTGGCCGCGGCTGTCGGAGAAGTACACGTGCGAGGCCTCCGGCACGTGACCGTACAACGACGCCGACGCCGCGTTGTACGTGCGCCCGTCGCCGCCCTCGTAGTTCCCGGTGTACAGGTAGGTGTGACCGTCGATGATGAAGATGTCGCCGGGCTTCAGCTGGCCCTCGTTGGTGAAGTTGTCGAACAGGTCGTACTTCCCGGAGTTGCGCAGGTAGGCCAGCTGGGCGGTCGTCCCGCGCGGGGCGTAGTCCGGGTCCGCACCACTCATCCGCATCACCGTCGCCACGAACACGCCGCAGTCGGTCAGCACGTCCTCACCGGACGAGCCGTTGTGGTCGCGCACCGCCTGCTCGTAGGTCGGGTTGATCGGCTTGGGGTTGTGACCGTGGTTCGGGGTGTCCCAGGCGAGTTGGAGGGCGGTCTGCACGATGTCGCCGTTGCCCGCGCAGCCGCCGCCGTCGTCGGACGGCGCGGTCCCGCCGAACGTCTCCAGCACCTCGCGGGCCGCGGTCTTGCGCTGGGTGTACCGCTCGTGGTTGAGGTTGTCGGAGCCCAGGAAGCGTTCGTAGTACCGGCCGAAGGCGACCGCGGCGTCCTCGACCGACCGCGCCTGCTTGAGCATGTCGCCGGCGTGCTCTTCCGGGATCGCGGTCTCGCCGGCCAGCTGCTTCTTGAGGAACTCGAGCTGGTACTCCAGCGAGGCGATCACGGCGTCGTCGATGCCGGCCTGGCGGGACGGGTTGATCATCTTGCCGGCCGGCGTCCACTGGACGATGCCCCAGCCGCCGGAGAAGGTGACCACGTCCGACGGGTTGGTCACCGTGCCCGGTGCGGTGCCCTCCTTCCGGCCGGGCTCCACGCCGGACTCGTGGATCATGTTGCCGACGATCCCGGCGGCCTGCTCCTTGGTGTAGCCGTTCGAGGCGAAGTAGTTGAACGCCTTCTGCTGGTTGTTCGACCCGACCAGGCCGCTGCAGCCGCACCCGCCGCTGTCGGCTCCGGTCTCGTCGCCGAACAGGTTGTCTTCCTCGGGCTTGGTGTTGACCAGGTCGCCGTTATTTTCCTTGTCGATCCACAGCTCGAAGTGCAGGTGGGCGCCGGTCAGGCCCGGAGTACTTTCGTCCTCGGAGCCGACGGTGCCGATCGGGTCGCCCCGCTTGACCGTCTGCCCGTTCCGGACCGAGATGTCCTTCAGGTACTTGTACCGGGTCTCGACGCCCCGGTCGTGCTTGATCCGGATCTGGCGGTCGGCCGTGGAGACGATCTCGCCGTCCTCGCCGGCGTAGACCTTCTTGCCCTCCTCGATCTCGAAGTCGATCCCGGAGTGGCTGTTGCCCTCGGAGTCGGGATCCGACCAGCCCTGGTCGATCTCGTGCCGGTCGGTCGGCCACGCGAAGGTGGCGCCCTCGGTATCGGACGGCACGCACTGGGCCGCCGCGGTGTCCATGCTGGCCAGGCCGCCGACGATCAGCGCGACCACGATGATCAGCGGCAGGACCAGCACCAGCATGACGCCGCCGAGGATCGGCAGTGCTTTGCTGTCACCCACGGTCGGCTCCTCGCTGGCTCAGTGGCCCTCCGCGGCGGATCGCGGAGAGGGGCGGCCACTGGGGAAGATGCTGCCCGAAAACAAGGTCACCATGTCGGGAGTTATCCACAGGTTGGGCGGCGGGTCGGGCGCGGACGCCGGGTCGCGCGCGACAACGGACCTTGACTGGACGAGAATCTCCCCATGTACGAACGGCTGCGGGTGGATCGCTCGACCACGGTGGACCGGGTGGTCGACGCGCTGCGCGCTGCCCTCTTCGCCGGCGACCTGGAGCCTGGTACGCCGTTGCGCGAGCAACCGCTCGCCGAGGCGCTGGGTGTTGCCCGGAGCACCGTTCGCGAGGCGATGACGATGCTGGTCACCGAGGGTCTCGCGATCCGGGAGCCGAACAAGGGCGTCAGCGTCGCGATCCTGCACCCGGAGGCGGTGGCCGACATCTGCCGGGCCCGGTTCGTACTGGAGTCGGCCGGGATCCGGGCCTGGTTCGACGCCGACGAGGCAGCGCGGGAGCGGGTCCGGGAGGCGATGCGGACGTTCGCCGCGACCGCCAAGGACGGCGCCGACCCGGAGGCGATGACCGAGACGCACCTGGCCATCCACCGCAGCCTGGTCGCGCTGACCGGCAGCGAGCGGCTGATCGCGACCGCCGACGCGATCACTGGCGAGGCGCGGCTCGCGCTGGCCCGCGTGGACGCGCTCCGCCAGGACGCCCGGCAGCAGGTCGCCTCACACCGCAAGCTCGTCCGCCTGCTCGAACGCGGCGAGCTAGACGAGTGCGTCGAGGAACTCAGCCGCCACCTAGCCGGCGCCCAAGAGTCCCTCCTCGAAGCGATCGCAACCCCTCCCACCTAACAGCTCGCCCCCCAATCCGAGGGGTTGCCCCCTCAAATTCCCAGCGGGCAACCCCCCATCTCAGTCGGCAACCCCCAGCCCAGAGCGACAACCCCACACCTCAGCGGGCATCCCTCGAACTCGGGGGTTGCCCACTCAAAACCCCAGCGGGCAACCCCCACATCAGTGGGCAACCGCTAGCGGGGGAGCAGGCCGGTGGCGGTGATGTCGTAGGTCGTTGAGCCGATGCGGAGGCCTGTCAGGCGGGCGTCTGGGTCTAGGGCGCTGACCTGCGGGTTCGCCGTGACGGTGCCGTCCAGGGCGATGTCGAGGCCGAAGATGCCCTCCAAGATCAGGCTGACCCAGGAGCCGGAGGACGAGCAGGACCAGTCGATCAGGTAAGGGAACTGCGGCGGCGACTTGCGCGCCCCACCCGCCATCGCCGGCACCGCCTCCTCCACGAAGTGCGCCTGACCACACGGCCCCTGGTTGGCCGTACGAGCCAGCCCCGGCAGCCAGTCCAGCAAGACGTCACCACGACCCAGTGCGAACAACGCTCGCCCCGCATCCGCCGGCCAGGCCGGATACGCGCCGTTCCACTGGTGATCCGGCCGCACGCTGAAGGCAGCATCCGCGTCGTACGGCGACAGCGCACGCATCCACGTGGGCGTCTGCAACTCCCGCCGGAAGAACGCGACCATCTCGCTGCGCTGCTCCGGCGAGAGGTCGGCCGCCATCGTCGTACCCACGATGTTGAAGTCGTAGCAGTGCCGAACCGGGACCAGTGCGCCATCCGGCTGGCGTGCGTGCCAGAACCCGGCGCCCTCGATGTACAGCTCGTTGACGTGGCCTGCCTGCTCGTCCGCCTCCTTGCGCAGCAGCTCGGCACGGTCGTCGTCGCCAGAGCGTGCGGCGACCTCAGCGGCGACGCGCAGGCACCAGATGTTGGCGGCGTTGAAGCTGGCCACCTCGTGCACGTAGCTGCTGACGCACTCCAGCAGATTGTCGATGCCGCCGTAGTCCGCCAGCGCGTGCTCGCCACGCATACCGCGCCAGGCGGTCGCCCAGTCGTGCAGGTGCTCCGCCACCGGCTTGTCGCCCACAGCGGCGTCCAGGAAGCCGGAGTCCCCGGTGAAGCGCACGTAGTCGCGGACCAGCCGGGTCATGGCGAAGTCGTTGACCGAGTACCAGTAGCCGACCGGACCGCCGGTCAGCCACTCGGTACCGAAGTGCTTGTGGATGTCGAGGTCGATCCAGTGCTCGATGTGCCGCCGCATCGGCTCCGGGTCCAGCAGAGCATGCGTCAGCGAGGACAGGCTGTAGTCCCAGATGAAGGTCGTGGTCTGCCAGTACCGCGGCATCAGCGTGTCGTACGTCCGCCCGAGCACACTGGCCGGGTTGTCGCGCCGGAACCACACCACACCGAGCACACCCCACCAGTACAGCTTCCGCAGCGCCTCGTTCGACGTCTCCAGGATCGGCAGCGACCCACTGAACCCGTCACCGGCCGGGTCGAACGCATCCGCCAGCGCCTTGTCCCACGCAGTCTCCGCCGCAGCGAAGACAGCCGTCACATCGTCCACACAGGCGTCGTAATGAGATGTCGCCTCAGCGAGATCGCCCGCCAGCACGTGCACATACCCAAGACGCGCGCGCCCCGACTCGTCGAGCTCAACAGTTGCCTCAAGCATCGACCGGCCCACGGAGGCCGGTACGTCGACACCCTGCAAGCTCACCGCGGACCCGGACTCCCCCGTGCCGACAACCCGATTGTCGACAATCCGCAGGGGGTTCGGTTCCGACGGCGGCTCGGGCTTCAACCAACCGCTCCCCGAGCGGGTCGCCGTGCTGTCCAAAGCAAACCCGAGGCGGACCGAGCGACCGGCCGCACCGGACACCTCGAGCTGCACGACGACCGCGGGGCGACCAGGAGCGCAGGCAGTTGTCGTGCGCAGCGTCAACCCGTCGACCACTGTCGAGCGCACCACGCAGTCAGGACGCCACACCACCTCGACCACGCCGCCGTACGAGCGGGCCAGCCGCCCGTCCACGTACAGCTGACCGGTGATGCAGTCCCCATGCGAGTACGGCGGGAAGTTCACGCTGCGGATCGCGAACACGTCCAGGTCCACCTGCGCGGTGCCCAGGAAGTTCGTCAACCCGGGCGGGTTGAACATGTCGTCGTACGTGTGGGTCAAGACGTCGCTGGCGAGGTCGGCGCTGGACGGGATGGTCGTGGTCATGGGGCCTCCCGGCCTGGACTGAGGAGCGGAGGGAGCGAAGCGACTGGAGTGACGAGGGAAGGCCGGGAGTCAGGGCCCCATGACACGCCGTGCCGGAGGCGCGGCCGAAGGCACAGGGTCGGCCCAATCGGTGTTCGGCAGCAGGGGGTACCAGTCCGGTCTGGCCGGGTCCCGGTCGTAGGGGTAGGGGCCGAGCTCGTGGAACAGCTCCGCGTACTCGGCGAGTTTGTCGCGGTCCAGCTCGACGCCGAGCCCGGGGCCGTCCGTTACGGCGATCGCGCCGCCGTCGTACGGAATCTTGCCGCCGGCAATGATGTCGTCGCGCAGGTGGTGGTAGTGCGCGTCCGCCGCGAAGGACAGGTTCGGTACGACGGCCCCCAGGTGCAGCATCGTGGCCAGCTGGATGCCGAGCTCGCCGGAGGAGTGCACGGCGACGCCGAGCTGGAACGTCTCGCAGACGCCGGCCGCCTTGATGCACGGCCGGATGCCGCCCCAGAACGTGGTGTCGAGCAGGATCACGTCGACGGCGGGGTCGCGGACGTTCGCGGCGAGCTGCTCGAAGTTCACCACGACGGTGTTCGTGGCCAGCGGGATCGAGGTCTTCGAACGGACCCGGCGCATCCCGTTCAGGCCCCAGGTCGGGTCCTCGAGGTAGTCGTTGTCGAGGTCCTCGATACCGCGGGCGAACCGGATCGCCTCCTCGACCCCGAAGGCGCCGTTCGGGTCGAACCGGACCCGGTGCCCGGGGAACGCCTCGGCCAGCGCCCGGAAGCACTCGCGCTCGTAGTCCGGCGGGAAGACGCCGCCCTTCAGCTTGTGCACGCTGAACCCGTGCTCGTCGACGAGCTCGCGCGCATGCTTGACCAGCTGCTCCGCCGTGCGGATCTCGCCGGTCCCGTCGTCGGCCGCGTGCCGGAAGAACAGGTAGCTCGCGAACGGCACCTTCGAGCGGACCTTGCCACCGAGCAGCTCGTGCACCGGCACGCCGAGGTGCTTGCCCTGCAGGTCGAGACACGCGAACTCGACCGCGGCCAGCAGCTGCGTCCGGTTGTTGTAGAGACTCGCGGTCGGGTTGGCGAGCATCCAGCGCAAAGCTTCGGTACGCGCGGGGTCGTGGCCGACCAGATAGGGCTTGAGACCGACGACAGCCGCCTCGGCGCTCTGCCCGCCACCGCCCATCTCGCCCAGCCCGATCAGCCCGTTGTCGGCCTCGATCTCGACCACGGTCCGCACGAAGCGCCCCCAGTGCGCGCCGTTGCTGTGCCGCAACGGCGCCTCCAGCGGCATCGTCACGGTAGTGGCCCGGATGTCGACAATCCTCACTTCGAGTCCTCCGGCAGTACGACGGCCAGCCCCGCGGTCAGCCCGCCGTCCACCTTCACGTCCGCCCCGGTCACGAAAGCCGCCGCCGGAGACGCCAGGAAATGGATGACCTCGGCAACTTCTCCAGGCGTCGCCACCCGGCCGAGCGGGTGCGAGCGGCCCCACTCGGCAACCACCTCGTCCGTCGACCGCCCACCACCGAACTGGGCGGCCGACGTCCGCAGCATCGGCGTGTCCACGGATCCCGGACAGACCGCGTTCACCCGGATCCCCTCCGGAGCGTGGTCGACAGCCATCGCCCGGACCAGGGACAGCAGCGCACCCTTGCCCATCGAGTACGCCGCCACGCTCTTCTGAGCCGCGTACGCCTGCACGGACGCGACCACTACGATGCTGCCACCACGCGGGAGCTTCGGCACGAACGCCTGGCACGCGAAGAACACGCCCCCGACGTTGATCGCCATCACCTCGTCGTAGACGGCATGCGGAGTGTCCACCACCGTGCCGTACCGCTGCACCCCAGCCGCGCAAACCAGCACGTCCACGCTGTCCAACTGCTCCGCAGCTCCTGCCAAGGCAGCCCGGTCACCGGCGTCGACGGCGATCCCCCGCACCCCCAACTCGTCCTGGAGGGACGCGAGGGCATCCGCATCCCGGTCCAGCACCACGACGTCGTCGCCCGCGGCATGGAAACGTTCGACCGCACCACGGCCGATCCCCGCGGCTCCCCCGGTGACTACAACCGTGCGACGGCCCCCCACCCCGCCGCCGGAGGCGGCGCTGTCGTCGACACCGAAGGTGTCCTCAGGTGCCTGTGGCATATGCGTCCTTTCAGAACTGACCCAGGGCCAGGCCCCGGGAGAAGAAGCGTTGTGCGGCAAGGAACAGGATGACGGTGGGCAGTGACACCAGCAGGCCGCCCGCGAGCACGGTCGGCAGCGCGGCGCCGCCGTACGTGCTCTGCAGGCCGGTCAGGGCGGGCATGATCGGGCGGACCGACTCGGACTGGCTCAAGGTCAGGCCGAGCAGCAGGTCGTTCCAGACGAAGGTGGCCTGCAGGATGAAGATCGCCGCCAGCGCCGACCCGGCCATCGGCAGGTAGATGCTGCGGAAGATCCGGAACAGCCCGCCGCCGTCGACCACCGCGGCCTCGAACACGCTGCGCGCGATCCCGGTGAAGAAGTTGCGCATCACGAACGCCGAGAACGGCACGCTGATCGCGGTGTAGACGACCACCATCCCGAGCCGGGTGTCGTAGAGGCCGGAGTCGGCGTACCCGGAGAAGAGCGGCATCAGGATCATCTGCAGCGGGAAGATCGTCCCGCCGAAGATGAACACAAACCACAGGAACCCGTGGCGCAACCGCAGTACGACGATCGCGTAGCCGGCCGCGGCGCCGATCAGCACCGCGAGCACCGGCGACACCACGCTGTACAGCGTCGTCGCCACCAGGGTGTCGCCCAGCGCGGCCTTACTCCACGCGTCCGCGAAGTTCGCGAACAGGGCGAACCCGTCCGGCTTCCACACAGACGCAGGGTCGTACCCGTCGACGGCCTTGGACGCGTTGACGATCAGCAGGTAGACGGGCGCGAGCCACAGCAGCCCGAGGACGACGAGGACTCCGGTCCTAACCTTGCTCACGCGAGTCCCCCAGTTGGTAGCGCAGGTACAGGATCGACGCGGCGAAGGTGACCAGGCTCAGGAACAACGCGATCGCGGAGCCCTGCCCGTAGTCGTTCAGTACGAACGTCTCCTTGTACATGGAGAGTGCGAGCGTCTCGGACGACGTACCAGGACCGCCTTGGGTCATCACCCACACCACATCGAACGTCTTGAGACTGCCGACGATCGACAACCCGATCACGACCGTCGTGATCGGCCGAAGCTGCGGCCAGAGGTGGTGCAGGAACAGCCGGAACCCCTCGGCGCCGTCCAGCCGGGCAGCCTCGAGCGGCTCGGCCGGGATGGACTGCAGACCGACGACGAACAGCAGCGCGTTCACACCGGCCGCCTGCCAGGTCACCGCGACGATCATCATCAGCGTGTTGCCCGGGCCGGCCTGCAGCCAGCCAGTGTGCTCACCGGGCAGCCCGAAGAACCCGAGTGCCTGGCCGAGCGCGCCGTCCGGCTGCAGCACGAAGCCCCAGATGACGCCGACGGCCACACCGGAGATCGCGTACGGCAGCAGGAACGGCAACCGCAGCCACGTGCCCCACTTGTGCCCATACGTCAGTACGGCGACCAGCAGCCCGAGCATCACGGGGAGCGTCACCATGCCGGCGACCCACAGCAGCGTGTTGACCAGCGCCCCCACCAGGTCGGGATCGCTGAACATCGCCTTGTAGTTGGCCAGCCCGGACCAGACCGGCGACGCCAGGCCGTCGTAGTCGGTGAAGCTGATGTACGTCGTCCACAGGAACGGCAGGTACAGCAGCAGTGCGACCACACCAGCAGCCGGCAGCCCGAACAGGGGCGCGACCCGCGCACCCGTCCGGGCTGACTGCTGGGCGGTGGCCCGCTGCTTGGTGGCAGCGGGCCGCTCGATCGTGGAGGTCACTTCTGCTTGGCCCAGTACGCGTCCGCCTCGGCCTGGATCTTCTGAAGGCCCGGCAACGGGTCGCCCGGCTTGGTGACGAACGCCCCGAACACCTCCAGCGCCTTGTTCGCGACCGGCACCGGCGTCGCCTCGAACCAGCGGTTGATCAGCCGGTACCCGTCACCACCGACGTCCTTGTTGAGCGCGGCCAGGCTCGGGTCCTTGACCTCGGCCTTCGGGTTGAAGGACAGGTCGCCGCGGGAGTTCGCCCAGGCGGTCTGCGCCTCCGGAGTGACCCACCACTCGGTCCACTTCTTGACCGTCGAGGTGTGCTCGCTCTGAGCCGCCGAGCACACCGGGCCGGTCTCGAAGATCATCGACGTCTTCGGCAGCGCCGGGTTCACGTTCGGGATGACGAAGAAGTCGTAGTCGGTGCCGGCCTTCATCTTCAGCGAGTTCAGGTTGCCGCTGAACCAGGTGCCGAAGTTGATCATCGCCACGTCGCCGTTCTTCAGCTGAGCCTGCGGCTCGGTCTTCGAGCCCGGGTCGCTGAAGTAGCCGGCGTCGATCATCTTCTTCCAGTCGTTCATCACCTCGACCACACCCGGGTCGGTCCACTTCGCCTTGCCGGCCGCGAGGGCGTCGTACAGGTCCGGGTCCTTGCCGGCCAGCAGCGTCTCGAACCAGACGAAGCTGAACAGGATGTTGGTCTGGTAGAACGGCTTCACGCCGGCTGCCTTGACCTTGTCGGCGACCGCCACCAGGTCGGCCCAGGTCTTCGGGGTCGCGGTGATCCCGGCCTTCTTGAAGACGGCCTTGTTGTAGTACATCACCCAGTAGCCGGCGTTCAGCGGGACGCAGTACTGCTTGCCGTCAAACGTGAAGTACTGCTTGAGCTGCTCCGGCACGTTGCCGTCGGCAACCGCCTTGGTCCACTGGTCGGTGGTCTCGGCGACCAGCTTCTGGTCGACGAGGTCCTCGAGCTCCTTGCCGGTGTGCCAGGTGAACAGGTCCGCCTTCTCCTTGGTCCGGAACGACGACCGGATGAACGCGGTGTAGGTGTTGGAGTCGGAGTACCCGACCGGCTCCATCCCGACCCCGATGTCCTTCTTGCTGGCCGCGCCGACCTGGACGAAGGCGTCCTTCCAGCCGCCCTTGTCGTTGTAGAACTTCAGCGAGTCGACCGGCTTGTCCTCGCCCTTGGCGGCCTCGGTGCCGCCGCCACCGCCCCCGCAGGCGGACAGCACGAGCGCGCCGGCCACCGCCAGAGCGGTCAGTGCTTTGCGGTTGGTGATGCGTGACATGGTGCGTCCTTCCAGCTCAGGGTTGCTGAAGTCGGTCGTTGATGACGGCAAGGACTCCGTCGAGGTGTTCGCGGGTGAGGCGTTCGGCCAGCTCGGGATCACCGGCCAGTACGGCGGCGTGGATGGCCCGGTGCTCGTCCAGGTCGGTCTGCCGGTCGCCGTGGATGTGCAGGATCTCCAGCTGCTCGCGGACGTTGACCACGGTCACGGACTCGACCACCTCGGCCAGCGTCGCGTTCCCGGACGCCTGCGCGAGGGAGCGGTGGAAGTCCATGTTGACCTCGGCCAGCTGCGCGTGGTCGCCGGAGGCGATCAGCTCCGCCGCGGCGGTGAGGTCGCGGTCCATCCGCTGCAACGCGGCCTCGGTCCGGACGCGCGCGGCCAGGGCGGCCACCGGCGGTTCGATCAGGGCACGGGCCTGCAGCAGCTCGATCAGGCGGTCCGACGAGGGGGTCGGTGCCAGTGGGTTCGGCAGGACCAGGCGGCCGATGTGCGGGCCGACGTACACACCGGACCCGTGCCGCAGCTCGACCGCACCGGTGGCTTCCAGCCGTCGCAGCGCTTCCCGAACCGTCGGTACGGCGACCTTGAACCGGTCGGCCAGCGACCGGACCGACTCGAACTGGTCACCCGACGCCAGCTTGCGGTCCGCGATCAGCGCCAGCATGGACGCGGCCAGGTCGTCGAGCAGACTCCGCCGTACGACGCCACCCGACGTGCTCATTGCGCTGCCGCCAGGGTGACGGCGACGAAGCGTGGCCGGTAGATGCTCACGTCGGCGTACAGGTCGGTGTTGGCGTCCAGGCTGTTGACGTTGTAGCTGATCAGCAGCTCGTTGCCGCGGCGCCGGTCCGGGTGGTCGTGGGAGTTGTAGGTGATGATGTTGGCGTTCTGGTAGCTGCCGTCGGCACCGGTCTCCGGGGTCTGATAGAGCTCGACCGGCTTGACGAACGGACCGGTCGGCGAGCAGGAGAAGTACCCGAGGACTCGCTTGCTGAACAACTCGGTGGTGTCGTGCGTGACCAGCACGTAGCCGTCACGCCACCTGGTCACGCTGTGCTCGTTGGCGACGCCCTCCAGCACGCGCACCGAGGCGGTCTCGTCCGCCGACCAGCCGCTGCCGGTCCAGTACTCCCACGGCTTCCCGATGAGGTCGTCGCCGCGCACCCGCGCCACGTGCTGGTACTTCGACGCACCCAGGTCCTCGACACCGTAGATGTAGGTGTAGCCGCCGTCCCGTTGCAGCCACGCCGACCACTGCACGTTGGCGGCGGACGGGATCGGGATCAGCTTGCGGAGCTTCAGCGACTTGCTGTCGAACCGGGCGACGTAGTTGCTGGCCCAGCGCCAGTCCCACTGTCCCGGACCGGTCTTCTCGAACCGGAGGGCGACGACGTCGAGGTTGCGGCCCGCGTCGCTGGTCTGCGCTGCGCCGAACCAGTACCAGCCGTTGGCCGGCGGTGGTACGAGCGCTTTCGGGTTGACCGTCGTACCCCCGGTGACGGTCTTCAGCGAGCTGCCCCGCTGAACCACGAACGAGTTGTTGATGAACGGCGTCGTGGTCGGACGACTGCCGTCGGGGTTCACCGGGCCGAGGAACGTGTCGGAGAAGATCCACACGGTCCGGCCGCCGGAGAGCTTGACCGAGTTGGTGGTGTCGCCGCCGGTCCAGCCCTTGCCGGTGTAGCTGTAGGCGTTGAGCTGACCCTCCGGGTCGGCATGCGGCTGCGCCTGCGCCGTCCAGTTGGTCCGTACGGCGTCGCACTCGGCGGCCCCGTCCGGAGTGGCAGCCTCGGCCGCCGGCACGCCAACTGCCGTCGCTGCCAGCGACAGTGCGGCTACTGCAGACACCCAACGACGTGGTGACATCTTGGCTCCCAGCCCCGGTTTCCCGGCAGTCATTCACCGCACGAACGAAAGTGATCTGATCACTTGGTCATTAGCCTGTCAAGACCTCGCCCTCTGATGCACCTTGAGAACCCACCAACCACTTCCGGCGCCCGGAAATGATCGGTGGGTTCTCAAGGTCGAGGGAGTCGGGGTCGGATCAGGGTGTGGCAGGGTCGCGGGGCACCTGGCGGGTGGGAGGATCGACGGCATGAAGAACTTGATCATCAAGTTGCTCGCCAACGCGGTCGCGCTCGCGATCGCGGCCTGGCTCATCAGCGGGATCACCATCCAGGGCGCCACCACCGGCCGGCGGATCCTCACGCTGCTGATCGTGGCGGCCATCTTCGGCCTGGTGAACGCGATCGTGAAGCCGATCGTGAAGCTGCTGTCGCTGCCGTTCATCATTCTGACGCTCGGCCTGCTGATCTTCGTGATCAACGCCGCGATGCTGCTGCTCACCTCGTGGATCACCGGGAAGCTGGACGTCCAGTTCCACGTCGACGGCTTCTGGGCGGCGCTGCTGGGCTCGCTGGTGATCACGGTCGTCGGCATGCTGCTGAACGCCGTACTCCCGGACAAGGCGGAGATCCGCTGACCGTGCGCCGGGTGGAGATTGTCTGCAGCGGGAACATCTGCCGGTCGCCGATCGGTGAAGTGGTGCTGCGCGCGAAGCTGGCCGAGGCGGGGATCGACGACGTGGTCGTGACCAGCTCAGGGACCGGTGGGTGGCACGTCGGCGACCCGATGGACCCGCGCGCCGCGGCCGCGCTCAGGCGGCGTGGGTACGACGGCAGCGCGCACCGGGCGCAGCAGTTCCGGACCGGATGGTTCGTCGACCGCGACCTGGTGCTCGCGATGGACTCCGGTCACCTGTCGGAGCTGACCCGCCGGGGCGGAACGGTCCAGTTGTTCGCGGAGATCGACGTACCGGATCCGTACTACGGCGAGGACGACGGCTTCGACGACGTCCTCGACCAGATCGAGAAGGCGGCCGACGTGTGGGTCGGCCGCCTCCGGTCGAAGCCCTAGGACTGGCCGATCTCGGACCGCAGGCCGACGAACCAGTCGACGCCCGGGTCGAACTCCTTGCCGCCGGCGATCCGCGGGAACTCGATCGCCCGGAGCTCGTCGCCGCGCTCCTCGTCGTGACCGACCACACCGCTCTCACCGCGCAGCGCGGCGTCGACCGCGTAGTCGGTGCACTCCTTGATCAGCGCGAGGTCGCGGTCGTTGGCCGCGGCCGAGCGGCTGAAGTAGCCGCTCTTCTGCACCATCGTCTTCTCGGCGCCGATCCGCTCGGCGAACTGCTTGGCGAACCACGCGCCCGGGTTGATGGTGTCCAGCTTGACGTGCCCGAACGGGTCCCGGCCGACCTCCTCGCCGCGAGCCTCCAGCTCGGCCACGATCGACTCCACGCCGGCGCCCTCGGACAGGAAGATGTTGACGCAGTCGGTCTCGTCCATCACCTTGCGCAGCCGGTCCGCCTCGGCGTCCAGGTCGATCGTTGCCTCCGGCACGTACACCGCGTGCACGTCCCAGCCGGCCGCGTCCAGGCCGATGCCCGGGTTCCAGTCCTGCTGCTTCCACCAGTCGCGGTACGCCTGTGCCGTTGCCGCGGTCAACCATCCGCAGTTGCGGCCCATCACCTCGTGGACGATCAGCATCCGGGGGTTCGAGGAGTGCTCGGCGACGATGTTGCGGGCGTACAGCGCGCCCTGCTCGGCCGCGGTCCAGGCGCCCAGGCTCTGCCGGATCGGGATCACGTCGTTGTCGATCGTCTTCGGCAGGCCGACCACGGTCAGGTCGTAGTCGTGCTCGTGCAGGTACGCCGCCAGGTCCGCGGCGGTGGTGTTGGTGTCGTCACCACCGATGGTGTGCAGTACGTCGACGCCGTCGGCGACCAGCCGCTCGGCCGCGACCTGGAGCGCGTTCTGGCCGTCGGCGATCAGGCCGCGCTTGACCAGGTCGGCGGTGTTGGTCAGCTTGACCCGGCTGTTGCCGATCGGGCTGCCGCCGAACTTGTGCAGCAGGCCGGCCTTCTCGCGCACCTCGGGGGTCACGTCGAGGTGCCGGCCGCTGAGCAGGCCGTGGTAGCCGTTCAGGTAGGCGATGATCTCCACGTCGGGCGCCACCTCGGTGTAGCGCTCGATCAGCCCGCCGACGGCGGACGACAGGCAGGGCGCGAGCCCGCCGGCGGTGAGCAGGGCAACTCTGCGGACAGACTTGTCGGCAGCCATGGGTCGGGTCCTTCCAAAGGTCGCTGAAGTCGCCCCCAAGAGTAGTGATGCAGACCACTCCCGGCGGTGGTTAGGCCCACTGTGCGGACCGCCACGCCATCACAACCGCGGCCGCGGCCGCGGTCCCCGCGGGAGGCGGGCGGGATCGGGCGATTGTGATGGGCTGGCGGTCCGCCCCTCAGTCGAGGGGGACCGGGCGGGGTGGGACCGGGGTGGAGACGACGAACGAGCTGTTCGTCCGGCCGTAGGGGCCGAAGTGGTCGAGGAGGGCCTCGAGCTTGTCGATCGCGGCGACCTGGACCCGCATCAGGAAGCAGTCCTCGCCGGAGATCCGGTGGCACTCGACGACCTCCGGCGTACTCCGCGCCAGCTCCGCGATCCGCAGGACCTGGCCAGGCCCCGGCTGGAGCCGGACCCAGGCGGCGACCGGCCGGCCGAGCGCAGCCGGATCGATGTCGAGCCGGTACCCGCGGATCACGCCGGACTCCTCCAGCCGGGTGACCCGCTCGCGCACGGTCGGCGTCGAGACACCCAGCCGGCGGGCCAGCTCGGCAGTCCGCAGCCGGGGATCGGCTTCCAGCTCCTGCAGGATCCGGATGTTCAACTCATCCAGCAATCCGCTTTTCGTTTCGGTAAGCAACTCAGCCTCCTAGCCTCCGTATCAGCATGGTAAACCCAATCCATCCTTTCTAGCGTTGTGGGCATGAATCCCACCGCACTCGGTGCCGCCGGCGTGAGCGTCGTCCTCTGGGCCTCGTCGTTCGTGGCGATCCGGCACCTCGGGACCGAACTGTCGGCCGGTCCGCTGTCGCTCGCCCGCCTGCTGGTCGGAAGCGTCCTGCTGGGACTGCTCCTGCTGGTGAAGCGAGAGCCGTTCCGGATGCCGCAGCGGCGCGACTGGCCGCTGCTGCTGGCTTGCGGTCTCCTATGGTTCGGCCTCTACAACGTCGCGCTCAACGCGGCCGAACGGCGACTCGACGCCGGTACGGCGGCGATGGTCGTCCACATCGCACCGCTGCTGGTCGCCCTGCTGGCCGGACTCGCCCTGGGCGAGGGCTTCCCGCGGCAGGTGGTTCTCGGCAGCCTGATCGCCTTCGGTGGCGTGCTGGTAATCGGCCTGACGACGTCGACCGGTCGGGCCGAAACCTGGGGTGTCGTGCTGTGCGTGACGGCTGCCGTGTCCTATGCCGTCGGTGTGGTCACGCAGAAGCCTTTGCTGAGCCGGCTGCCCGCTGCACAGGTCACCTGGCTGGCCTGCGTCATCGGCACGGTCGTCTGCCTCCCGTACACGCCCGCACTGTTTCAAGAGATCGGTACGGCGCGTCCGGCGACGCTGTGGTGGGTGTTCTACCTCGGCGCCTTCCCGACCGCGCTCGGCTTCACGACCTGGGCCTACGCCTTGTCCCGGACCAGTGCGGGTCGCATGGGCGCGACGACGTACCTGGTGCCGATGATTGCCATCCTGCTCGCGTGGGTGTTCCTCGGTGAGACACCGGCCGGTCTCGCACTGGCGGGTGGGGCGCTGTGCCTGGTCGGTGTGGCCGTCAGCAGGTCACAGCGTCGCCGCAAGGTCGCGGAGGTGCCGGTGGATGCCGCTGTAGACGTCGGCCGCCGGTAGCAGGCGCTTCGGGACCTTGGTGACCACGCTGTAGTTGGCGTCGACCACGTTGGCCAGCGGTACTTCGCTGACCTGGCTGAGCAACTGGTAGGCGTCGAGCTTGTCCAGGCCGTACAGGGACCCGAGCCAGCCGACCATGTCGACCTGTCCGGCCCGCCAGGCGTCCTCGAGTGGCCGGCTCGACCCGACCACGGCCAGGTAGTCGTCGTTCTCGATCCGCGGCCAGGCCGGTCCCGGCGTCTTGAGCAAGTCGACGATCAGTACGACGTTCATCGCGCCCTCGACCGCGGTCCCGCAGGACTCGCCCTCGCCCTGGCGGTAGTGGCCGTCGCCGACCGAGAACAGTGCGCCCTCGACGTTCACGTTGAGGAAGCAGGTCGCGCCGACTCGCATCTCCGGCGTGTCCATGTTGCCACCGAACGTGTCCGGCACCAGCGACGAACGCACCTCACCCGCCGCCGGCGCAAGGCCGACTGTGCCCAGCATCGGCTCCATCGGCAGCGAGACCTCGAAATCGCTGCCCTGCGCCTGGAAGCCGACGGTCTGCTTCTCGGTGTCGACCTCGTAGATCCAGGTCCGCTCGGGCAGCGGGTCCTGCAGCGTCGCCGTCCGGTCGGTGCTGGTCAGGCCGCCGAAGAACGGGATCGTCGCGGAAACACCCCAGCTCCGTGCCGGGGTGAGCTCGACGAAGTGCAGGACCAGGGTGTCCCCCGGCTCGGCGCCCTCGACGTGGAACGGGCCGGTCTGCGGGTTGACGAACGGCATGGTCAGCGATGCGCTCGCGAGGTCCGCCGTACTGCGCAGGGAGCCGCAGAACGCGTCCTCGGTCCAGAGTTTCAACGCCGTCCCCGGCCTGATCCGCCGCACCGGGGCGGCGCCGCCGAAGGTCCAGGCGTACTCGTCGGGCTGGGGCGTGAATTCGACGATGTCCACGAGTCGCAAACCTAAGGTGCCCAGGAGGTGTTGGGCGAGCGATCAGCGGGTTCTCAGGCGATTCTCACAGAGACGGCCTAATCTCGACAAAGATTGAACTGGTCCTTCTAGCGAAGCGGGGAACGAGAGATGCGCGTACTGGTGGTGGACGACGACCGGGCGGTCCGGGACTCGCTGCGCCGTTCGCTGGAGTTCAACGACTTCGAGGTGGTGACCGCGTCCGACGGCGCCGAGGCGCTCGCGGTGATCGGCAACGTCGAGCCGGACGTCGTGGTGATGGACGTGATGATGCCGCGGCTGGACGGCCTGGAGACCACCAAGGCGCTGCGCGCGGCCGGCAACAACGTGCCGATCCTGGTGCTGACCGCGCGGGACGCGGTGGCCGACCGGGTGGACGGCCTGGACGCCGGCGGCGACGACTACCTGACCAAGCCGTTCGCGCTCGAGGAGCTGCTGGCCCGGCTGCGCGCCCTGCTCCGCCGCAGCACCGCCCCCGGCGAAGGCGGCCAGCGCGGCGAGGTCCTGCAGTACGCCGACCTCGTCGTCGACGTGGACGCCCACGAGGTGCACCGCGGCGACGTCCCGATCCCGCTCACCCGGACCGAGTTCTCCCTGCTCGAGCTGCTGATCCGCAACCCGCGCCGGGTGCTCGAACGCGCGGTGATCCTGGATGCCGTCTGGGGTTACGACTTCCCGACCACCGCGAACTCCCTCGAGGTCTACATCGGCTACCTGCGCCGCAAGACCGAGGTGAACAACCTGCCGCGCCTCATCCACACTGTGCGTGGCATCGGCTACGTACTGAGAGACACCCCACCGTGAGTTCGTCCAACCCCGACTTCCCGTCGTACACCGATCGCCCGACCCAGCAGGCCGCGCCGGCCGGTCGCGGGCCGGTGCAAGGCCCGCCGACACCAGGCGCTCCACCGCCTCCGGTTGCCAATGGCAACGGCAACCGGGTGGTGGCGACCGCTACCCAGACCAAGGACTGGTGGCAGGCCAAGCTCCATCGGCTGAGTCTGCACGCCCGCGTCACTCTGCTGGCGGCCGTCGCGGTCGGCCTCGCGGTGGCGATCGTCAGCATCGCGGCGTACATCACCGTGCGGCAGCAGATGTACCAGAACCTCGACGACAGCCTGATCGACCGCGCCGGCGCAGCCGCCCAGAAGGGCGTCCTGACGAACCTGACCAACCTGGGCAACGTCCCCTCGGACGCGCTCGGCCTCAGTGACATCCGAGTCGGCATGATCAGCGCGGACGGGGAGACGTTCGGCGCGCGGAACAGCCTGCTCCCGCCGATCGGCCCGGCCGAGCTCGAGATCGCCCAGAACCAGGGCGACGAAGCCAGCCTCCGGACTGTCGGAGCCCGCAATGGCGAGTCCCACTTCCGCGTGGTCGCCGTACCGGCGCGCTACTGCCCGCTCGGCGTCGACTGCCGGGACGACCCCGGGGCGTTCCAGCCGGCGGCACTCGTCGTCGCCCAGTCGCTGGAATCGATCGACCGGACGCTGCACAACCTCGGCGTCGTGCTGTGGGCCTTCGGGCTGATCGGCGTGATCGGCGCCGCCCTCGCCGGGAACGCGATCGCGCGGTCCGGCCTGCGGCCGCTGGCGCGGCTGACCGCTGCCGCCGAGCACGTCGCCCGGACCGAGGACCTGAAGCCGATTCCGGTCACCGGGTCCGACGAGATCTCCCGGCTGGCGCAGGCGTTCAACGCGATGCTGGGGGCGCTGGCCCGCTCGCAGGACCGGCAACGGCGGCTGGTCGGTGACGCCGGGCACGAGTTGCGGACGCCGCTCACCAGCGTCCGGACGAACCTCGACCTGCT
Organism: Kribbella sp. NPDC050820; assembly: GCF_040653975.1. NCBI lineage: Bacteria > Bacillati > Actinomycetota > Actinomycetes > Propionibacteriales > Kribbellaceae > Kribbella > Kribbella sp. NPDC050820. The sequence goes on along the minus strand of NZ_JBFAHB010000001.1, from coordinate 191,135 downwards.
CGCCCAGGCGGACAAGCGGGGTGGCCTCCGGCCGGAGGACCGGCAGCAGCTGCTGGACGACGTGCGGGCGCAGATGGACGAGTTGACCACGCTGATCGGCGACCTGACCGAGCTGGCGCGCGACACCCCGCAGGTGCGCAACGCCGAGTTGATCGAGCTGCAGAACGTGGTCGAGGACGCGGTGATGAAGGTACGGCGGCGCGCGCCGGGCCTGGAGTGGGACGTTCAGCTCACGCCGTTCCCGGTGTGGGGTGACGAGCGGCTCCTCGGCCGCGCGGTGACCAACCTGCTCGACAACGCCGCGAAGTACAGCATCCCCGAGGACACCGCCGTACGCGCGGACGGACAGCCCGTCGGCCGGGTCACAGTGCGGCTCCAGGACGGTGTGCTCACGGTGACGGACTCCGGTCCGGGCATCGCCGAGGCGGACCTGCCGCACGTCTTCGAGCGTTTCTACCGCTCCAGCGAAGCCCGCAGCCGTCCTGGCTCGGGGCTGGGCCTGGCGATCGTGAAGCACGCGGCCGAGCAGCACGGCGGCATGATCTACGCGCGCAATGCGCCCGGCGCGGGCGCGCAGTTCACGCTGTGGCTGCCGCACGCCGCCACCCAGACCCGCTGAGTCGCAGCAGGCCCCCGGTACGCCCGTACCGGGGGCTTTTGTGTGCGCAAGGGAATCTGAAGACGAGCTGACTGATCCTTCAGGGGATCTTCATGGAGTTCTTCGGCAGCTCTGACGGGATCTTCAGGGGCCTCTCAGGTCCAGCCCGCAAAGTATTGGCCATGAACGAGAACCAGCCGCAGCAGCCGCAGAACCAGCCGGGCCAGAACCCGCAGCAGCCGGAGCGGACGCAGCAGTTGCCTGAGCGGACGCAGCAGCTTCCGCTGGGTGGCTACGGCCCGCACCAGCAGCAGCAGTTCGCGCCCCAAGGTGGGCAGCCGCGGCAGGGTCAGCACCCGTCGGGCGGCAGTGCTTACCCACAGTTCGGGGCCCCGGGGACGCATCAGGGGACGTCTCCGGGCCCGAACTGGCCCTTCGGTCCGCAGCCCCCGCAGGGCGGCGCCCAGACCGGGGCCCCGGCATCCGCCGGCAAGCCCAAGCGGCTCGGCCTTGCGCTGGTAGCAGCCACGGCTCTGGTCGTCGGCACCGCCAGCGGTGTCGGCGGCGCCGCGATCTACTCGGCGACGAACGACTCCACCAGCAACACCCCGTCGGTGACCGCGCCGCTGAACGGCAACCAGGCCGCGCCGGCCTCGGCGCCGGACGGTTCGGTGCAGGCCGCCGCCGCGAAGGTGCTGCCGAGCACGGTGAAGATCGCGGTCGCGACGTCGCAGGGCGCGGGGACCGGCTCCGGCATCGTGATCAGCAAGGACGGCCTGATCGTCACCAACAACCACGTGGTGGCCGGCGCCGGCAACGGCGGCGAGATCTCCGTGATCCTGAACGACGGCCGGACGGTCAAGGCCACCATCAAGGGCACCGACCCGCTCACCGACCTGGCCGTGATCAAGGCGGACGCGACCGACCTGACCCCGGCCACCCTCGGCAGCAGCGGCAAGCTCGCCGTCGGCCAGGGCGTGGTTGCGATCGGCTCGCCGTTCGGCCTGGAGGCCACCGTGACCAGCGGGATCGTCTCCGCGCTGAACCGCCCGGTGACGTCCGGCGACGACGAGCCGGGCAGTACGACGGTCTTCCCAGCAGTACAGACGGACGCCGCCATCAACCCCGGTAACTCCGGTGGCGCCCTGATCGACCTCGCCGGCCAGGTGGTCGGAATCAACAGCGCGATCAAGACCGCCGGAGGATCGGGACAATCCGAAGGCGGCAACATCGGCCTGGGCTTCGCAATCCCGATCGACCAGGCCAAGCCGATCATCGACGAGCTGGTGGCCAAGGGCAAGGCCACGCATGCGCGGCTCGGCGTCCAGGTCGGCGACGCGCAGTCTTCCGGCGGGCTCTCCAGCGGAGCACGCCTCGGCGAGGTGACGCCTGGCGGTGCGGCGGACAAGGCCGGTCTGCAAGCGGGTGATGTGGTGACCGCTGTGGACGGCAAGGCGATCGCGTCAGGGGACGCGTTGGTCGCCGCGGTCCGTTCGCACCGCCCGGGCGACGAAGTCAAGCTCACGCTGACCCGCAACGGCCAGTCCCAGACGGTGACCGCCACCCTCGGCTCCGACAACGGCAACCCCACCGGCTGACCCCGGACCCTTCCCTGACCGGGACTGCGGCCGCCCACCGAGCGGCCGCAGTCCCTCAACTCCAGCCGCCGCCGAAGGCGGCGTTGTCTTTGTCGACGGCGTACCGCTGGGTCAGCTGCTGGACGAGTTCGAGGCGCAGTGCAAGGAGTCGAACGAGATTGTCGCCACGCACTCGCTGGACGACGTCGGCAAGCACCCGGACTTCGGCGCGGGCCAGGCCACGCTGCGCTGGATGCTGCTCCACATGCTGGAGGAGACGGCCCGGCACGTCGGCCACCTCGACACCATGCGCGAGCTGCTGGACGGCCAGAAGGGGTACTACTAGATGTCATGAGTGTGGAGATCCGGCGGGCGAATGAGCGGTTCCAGACCACGAGTGAGTGGCTGGACTCGCGGCACTCGTTCTCGTTCGGACCGCACTACGACCCGGCGAACATCGGGTTCGGCTTCCTGGTCGCGCACAACGACGACACGGTTGCCCCCGGCACCGGGTTCGACACGCACCCGCACCAGGACCTGGAGATCGTGACCTGGGTACTCCGCGGCGCCCTGGCGCACCGAGACTCCGAAGGCCACACCGGCGTTGTGCACCCCGGTCTCGCGCAGCGGATGAGCGCCGGCTCGGGCATCCGGCACTCCGAGTGGAACGACGGCGACGAACCCGTGCACTACCTGCAGATGTGGGTACGCCCGGAGCAGTTCGACCTCACGCCGTCCTACCAGCAGGCTGCCGTGGACCTCTCATCCGGCGAGCTGGTCCCGATCGCGTCCGGCCTGCCGAAGCACGCGAGCAGCACCGCGATCAGCATCAACCAGCGCTCCGCCGGGATGTCGGTGGCCCGGCTGGCTCCGCGTCAGGCGGTCGGCTTGCCGGCAGCGCCGTACGTGCATCTCTTCGTTGCCCGAGGCACCGTGAACCTGGAGGGCGCCGGTGACCTCGGTACGGCGGACGCCGTACGGCTGACCGGGGTCGACGGACCACGGGCCACCGCGGGAGCCGACGGGGCCGAGCTGCTGGTGTGGGAGATGTATTAGTCGCGCTGCTCGCTCATCGTCCAGACGTGACGGAGCGCCTGGCCGGCGACGCCTTCGGGGTTCTGCGCGAAGCCTTCCACGAACTGGCTCATGTGCTGCTGCCACCGCTGGTCGATCGGGTCGTCCTTGAGCTGCGCGACGGCGGCCTCGAAGTCGGCGCACACGACCAGGTGGAACAGGTCGCGGCCGCTGCGCCAGATCGACCAGTCGTCGATGCCGGCGTCGCGCATCACCGTGATCAGCTCGGGCCAGACGCGGGCATGCTCGAGCTCGTAGGCCTCTTCGGTGCCGGGAAGAAGCCGGCTGTGCAGAGCTAGGCGGTTCGTCACAAGGGAGCAGAATACGCCGGGCGACGCCGTCGCGGTGACCGAACCGTGACCCGTCCCGAGGGCTGGATTCGACGGTGATCGTGATTCGTCCTGGCTCTTGCTGCCGATACACCGCGGCGATCGATCGCTGCCAGATCAGGTGAATTTCGCGATGACTGCCAACTCCGGGGGTGGGGCGGGCGTCGTAGCTTGAGTGGCTTGAGTAGTTTCGCCCTCGTGGGGGGATGGCCACACGCCGAAGACTGTCCCCAGCCTCCATCCGTCATCGTGCGAGAGTTGAGAACGTGAAGCGAACCACTGCGATCGTCTGTCTGAGTAGTCTGCTGATCACCGCCGGTTGTTCGGACAGCAAGTCCGGCAGCGACGGCAAAGCGGATCCCAACGACGAGAAGCAGGCGTCCGCCGAGGTGGTGAAGCAGTTCGCCACCGCCTGGGTCGCCGCGTGGGCTCCGGACGGCAAGCCGGACGCGGCCGGGGCGCTGACCGACAACCCGACGGTCTTCGCCAAGCGGCTGGACGACGTCGACTCCGCCCTGGTCGCGAGCACCGTCAAGGTGGAACCGCAGGGCGACCCGGAGTGCGCCGACGACAACACCTGCACGCAGGAGCTCGCCGTCGAGGCTGAGCTGCGCGGCATCGGCGCGATGAAGTGGACCAGTACGGCGACCGCCGTGAAGGGCGACGGCGGCTGGAAGATCAAGGCCGCCGGCGACACCATCTACCCCGGGCTCGGTGACGCGAACTACCTGAAGCGGGCGCGCGCGCTGCCCGCGCGCGCGTCGATCCAGGACCGCAACGGCGTCGCGCTGACCGCGAACCGGCAGGTCGTCATCGTCGGTGTCGCGTCCGGGACGAAGGCGACGGCAGCGACGTACGCCGCCTTCACGAAGAATCTGGACGTGGACGGCGCGAAGCTCGCGGCCCGGGCCAAGGCCGCGCCGGCCGGCCAGTTCGTCGACGCGATCACCATCCGCGCCGAGGAGTGGGAGAAGCTGCGGCCGACGATGGGCAAGCTGCCCGGGGTGCTGACGATGGGCGGCACCCAGTCGCTGCCGCCGACCGCGTCGTTCGCGCGGTCGATCCTCGGCACCATGAAGACCGCGACCGAGGAGACGCTGAAGAACGCCGGGCCGACCGCGTCCGCGCAGGACCAGGTCGGGACGACAGGCCTGCAGTACGCGTTCCAGGAGCAGCTCGCCGGAACGCCGGGCGGGACCGTCACGCTGCGGGACGGCAAGACCAAGATGACGATCAAGACCGTCTTCAGCCAGAAGGGCACCGCCGGGAAGCCGGTGAAGACCACGCTGGACACGAAGCTGCAGGTTGCCGCCGAGGCCGCGCTGGCGACGAGCAAGCTGCCGGCGTCGCTGGTCGCCGTACAGGCCTCGACCGGTCAGATCCTGGCCGCGGCGAACGGGCCGCAGCCGACCAACTACAACCGCGCCTTCCAGGGTCGGTACGCGCCGGGCTCGACGTTCAAGATCGTCACGTCGGCGGCGCTGCTGGGCAGTGGTGAGACCGCCGCGACCTCGCTGCCGTGCACGAACACGATCACCGTGTTCGGCAAGTCGTTCAAGAACTACGACGGCCTGGCGGCGTACGGCGGCGGGACGATGCAGAAGGCGTTCAACGAGTCCTGCAACACCGCGTTCATCTCGCAGCACGGGCGGCTGCCGAAGGACGGGATGACGAAGGCGGCCGCGATGTTCGGCCTCGGCCCGGACCTGAACCTGTCGATCCCGGCGTACGGCGGTTCGGTGCCGGCGCCGAAGGACGACGTCGCCGAGGCCGCGTCGATGATCGGCCAGGGCACCGTGACCGCGAGCCCGCTCGGGGTCGCGATGATCGGTGCGACGGTCGCCCACGGGACCGCGATGAAGCCGGTGCTGGTCCCGGGCAAGGACGCCGCCGGAGCGGCCGCCTCTCCGTTGCCCCCGGCAACCGCCGCGGCGCTGCGCACGTTCATGCGCACCACCGTCACCGGCGGGACCGCGAAGGTGCTGGCCGGCAACGGCGCGGTCGCCGCCAAGACCGGCACCGCCGAGGTGGTCCAGAACGGCAAGGTCGTCACCAACGGCTGGATGGTCGGCTACCGCGGCGACGTGGCCTTCGCCGTCATCGTCGAAGGCGGCGAGTCCGGCGCCAAGGCCGCCGGCCCGATCCTGAAGAACTTCCTCGGCCGCTTCCAGTAGGCCGGTCGGCTTGCTGAGGCGTCAGGAGAGTGGGGCAACTCCCTGAGAGTTCCCTGAACTCCCGTCGTTTCGGGGAAATCGTCACCTAGGGTGGCGGAATGGAGAGTTTGACCTGCCCCAAGTGCCGAGGCGCGATGCGTACCTACGAACGCAGCGGCGTCACCGTCGACCAGTGCTCCGAGTGCCGCGGGATCTTCCTGGACCGTGGTGAGCTGGAGCGGCTGGTCGACGCCGAGCTGAAGTACAACGCACCGCAGCCTCGCCGCGACGAGAAGCGGTACGACAACGACCGCAGGGACTACGACGACCGCCGCGGCTACGACGACAAGCGGGGGTACGACGACCGTCGCCGCTACGACGATGACGACCGTCGGTATGACCCGCGGTACGGCAACCAGGGCCACCCGCGCAAGAAGAAGAAGTCCTTCCTGGAAGAGCTCTTCGACTGACCCAGGGGCCCGGCGCTGTGATCGCCCGTCATCGACGCGCGGCGATCACAGTGCCCTGCGCGACGGCGCACAGCGTGGCGGCGCCGTCGCCGTCGATCGTCGACAACTCGCAGGTGCAGGTAGCCTGCCGGCTGCCCGCGTGCACGACCTTCGCCTCCGCACGCAGTACCGCGCCCTGGGCCGGGCGCAGGTAGCTGATCGTGAAGCCACCGGTCAGCACCTCGGGCCCCATCGCCGCCCCCGCCGCGAAGGTGATCGCGTTGTCGGCCGCGTAGCCGAGGACGCCACCGTGCAGGAACCCGTTCTGCTGCTTGAGGTCGTCGCGGATGTCGAGCTCGAGGGTCGCCCCGCCGTCGCCGAAGGCGGTCAGCCGGGCGCCGACCAGCACGCTGAACGGCTGCGCGGCCAGGACCTTCTCGGCCAGCTCGTAGGTCAGCTCCATGCATCCAGGTTAACCGGCGGGTAACCCTCAGTGCTGCCGAGCGTGCAGGGCCGGCTCGCGCTCCTCCTCGGTGGTGCCACCCCAGACGCCGTACGCCTCCCCGACGACCAGGGCGTGCTCGCGGCACTCCCGCCGTACCGGGCAGGTCCCGCAGAGGGACTTGGCGAGCGTCTCGCGGGCGTGCTTGCGCAGGCCGCGCTCGGACTCGGCGGCGAAGAAGAGCTCCGGGTCGACGTCGCGGCACGCGGCCTCGTCCTGCCACGCCCAGTTCTCGATCAGCGGGTACGGCAGACCGACCGGCGCCTTGGCCACTGCGCCTGCGGGAGGTTTGCGCCGTCTCATCCCGGTTTCCTCACCTGCGTCCACATCACGTGTTCAGGTACCCGCCGCGCAAACGCCGGGGCAGTATGGTCGGCAGATGAGCACGCCGCCGCCCGTCACACTCCGTCCGATGACCGAGACCGAGTTCGAGGCCTGGAAGCACCGCAACACCGAATCGTTCGCCGCCGGGATGGGACCTGCCCGCGGGCTGACCCCCGAGGAGGCGATCGAGGTCGCTCACCGTGAGGTGGAGAAGTTGCTGCCCGACGGTCGGGACACCGAGCAGCACGTGATCTGGATGGCGTGCGACGGCGACGAGCCGGTCGGCAGCCTGTGGATCACCACGAAGCCGCGGATCCCGTTCATCTTCGGTCTCGAGGTCGACGAGAACCACCGCGGCAAGGGCTACGGCCGCTCGATCATGCTGGCCGGCGAGGAGGAGGTCCGCCGCCTCTGCTACACCCAGCTGGACCTGAACGTCTTCGGCAACAACCGGACCGCCATCAACCTCTACACCTCGCTCGGCTACACCGTCACCTCGCAGCAGATGCGCAAGAAGCTCTGATCCACGCCGCTGTCGGTGGGCTGTGGTTATCTGTCGGGTATGAGCTGGTGGCTCCTGCACGTGGACATGGATCAGTTCATCGCGGCTGTGGAGATCCGCCGGCGTCCGGAGCTGGCGGGGTTGCCGGTGGTGGTCGGCGGGTCCGGGGATCCGACGCAACCACGGCAGGTCGTGGCCACGGCGTCGTACGAGGCTCGTGAGTTCGGCGTGCACTCAGGGATGCCGGTGCGGGCGGCGTACAAGAAGTGTCCGCAGGCAGTGTTCCTGCCGTCGGACCCGGTCGCTTACGAGGCGGCGTCGACCGAGGTGATGGACACGCTGCGAGCGTTCCCGGTGGTGGTCGAGGTGTGGGGCTGGGACGAGTGCTTCGTCGGCGCCGAGACCGACGATCCGGAGCGGCTGGCTGCGGAGCTGCGAGCGGCGGTCGCCGAGCGTACGACGCTGACCTGCTCGATCGGTATCGGCGACAACAAGGTCCGCGCCAAGCTGGCGACGACGTTCGCGAAGCAGCCGCGGTCGCACGCGACGCCGTTCGAAGAGGCCGGTACGGCGCAGGTCGACGGCGTCTACCGCCTGACGGCTGCGAACTGGCGCGAGGTGATGGACCACCGGGCGGTCCGGGAGCTGTGGGGCATCGGCAGCCGGATGGAACGCAACCTGAACGAGCTCGGCGTCGTCACCGTCGCCGACCTCGCCGCCGCGGACCTCGACATGCTCCGGAAACGCTTCGGCCCGAAGATGGGCGCCTGGTACGCCGCCCTCGGCCGCGGACTCGGTGACACCCAGGTCACCGACGTACCCCGCGAGCCGGTCTCCCGCAGTCGCGAGGAGACCTTCCCCGAGGACCTGGCGGAGCGCGACGAGATCGTCGAGCAGGTCCGCCGGATCGCCGTCGAGGTCACCCGGGACGTCGTCGCCGAGGGCCGGAGCATCCAGCGCATCGCGGTCAAGGTCCGGTTCAAGAACTTCTACACCCCGATCAAGAGCCGCAAGCTCCCCGAAACCACCCAGGACCCCGAAGTCATCGCAGCCGCCGCCCTCGAAGTCCTCGACAAGTTCGACCTCAAACGCCCAGTCCGCCTCCTCGGAGTCCGAGTCGAATTCGCAACTGACTAGAGCTTGTAGGTGTGGGTGGCCGTGGTTTTGAAGACGGCCTCGCGGTCTGATGCGTTGAGGGTCGCAGTGAGGGTTTCGGCGGTGGAGACGACCTCGGTGTAGGACGCGGCGAGCAGGCAGACCGGCCAGTCGGAGCCGAACATGGTTCGGCTCGGGCCGAAGGCGTCCAGGACGGTGTCGGCGTACGGCTGGAGGTCGGCGGGCTTCCACGTGGACCAGGGGGCCTCGGTGACCATGCCGGAGAGTTTGCAGGTCACGTTCGGGAGCCCGGCCAGCTCGCGCAACTGGCCGGCCCACGGCTCGAGCGGCTCGCCAATCACGGGTTTGGAGATGTGGTCGACGACGAAGGTGAGGCCGGGATGGGCTCGCGCAGTCTCGATCGCGGCGGGCAGGTGCGGGGTCTTGGTGAGCAGGTCGTAGACCAGGCCGACGTCCGCGACCGCGGCGAGACCGCGTTGCACCTCGGCGCGCAGCAGCCAGTTCACGTCCGGCTCGTCGTGCACCTGGTGGCGGATCCCCTTCAGATAGGCGCCGTCCGGCCGCGCCTGCAATCCGGCCAGCACGTCGGCGATGTCGGGCGCGGCGAGGTCGGCCCAACCGACCACGCCGGCGACCAGGTCGTTGCTGGCAGCAACTTCGAGGAACTCGACCGTCTCCTCGACCAGCCCGACGGTCTGGACCAGGACGGTCGCGGTGACATCGGCCGCGGCCGCGAGTGGCGCCAGGTCGTCGATAGAGAAGCTCCGCCGGATCGGGTCCATCTCCGGTCCTGTCATCCAGCTCTGCTCGCGGACGGTCAGGTCCCAGACGTGGTGGTGGGCATCGACTCTGCTCATCCGACCCTCCGATCGTCGATCGCGTCGCTGTCCCAGTCGATCCCGAGCCCGGGCGTGTCCGGAGCCACCGCGTGACCGTCCGCGACCACCATCTCGGACCGCGTGATCGCCCGCAACTGCGGGATGTGTTCGACGTACCGGCCGTTCGGTACGGCGGCCGTCAGGCTGACATGCAGTTCCATCAGGAAGTGTGGACAGACCTCGAGGTTGAACGTCTCGGCCAGATGCGCCACCTTCAGCCACGGCGTGATCCCGCCGATCCGGGCCACGTCGACCTGGACGATCCCGGCTCCGCCGGCGGCGACGTACTCCCGGAACTGCGACACCGAGTACAGCGACTCGCCCACCGCGATCGGGATCGAGGTGGACTCGGCCAGCCGGACATGGCCGGTCAGGTCGTCGGCAGGCAGCGGTTCCTCGAACCACGACAGGTCCACGGCTTCGAAGGCAGCGGCTCGCCGTTTGGCCTCGGCGTACGTCATCGACTGGTTCGCGTCGACCATGATGTCTATCGACGGTCCGACCGCGTCGCGGACCGCCTGCAGCCGTTCGAGATCCTCGTGCACCCGCGGCTTGCCGACCTTGAGCTTGACCCCGGGCCAGCCGGCCTTCTGCGAGGCCAGCGCCCCGGCGACCAGTTCGTCGGTTGTCAGGTGCAACCAGCCGCCCTCGGTGTCGTACAACGGCACCCGCTGCCGGTACCCGCCCGCCAGCCTCCACAACGGCTCGCCGGCCCGCAGACACCGCAGGTCCCACAACGCGGTGTCCACCGCCGCCAGCGCCAGCGAGGTGATCGCGCCGACCGTGGTCGCGTGCGTCGACCAGAACAGGTCCGACCACAGCGCCTCGACGTTCCGCGCGTCCGCACCCACGAGCCGCGGGAGCAGATGGTCGGTCAGCAGCGCCAGTACGGCGGTGCCGCCGGTGCCGATGGTGTAGGAGTACCCCAGCCCGGTGATCCCGTCGGCCGTCTCCAGCGAGACGAAGATCGTCTCCTGCTTCAGGAACGACTGCACCGCGTCGGTCCGGACCGTCTCGACGTCCAGGTCGACGAGGAAGGCCTCGGCCCGGGTGATCGTCGTACTCACGGTGCGCTCGAGGGGCTCGGGATGGTCATCGGCGGCTCCAGATCCTATAGGATATTGCGAACCTGATGCTGCCGCTTCACACTGGAGCCGTCAAGTGTGGGGCAGAATGAGAGCCTCTGGGAGGAGCGACGGTGACCGATGCGCATGTGGGTCTGGCGGGGCAGCTCACGCGCCTGCCTCAGCGACAGGTGCTGAGCGACGACGTCTACGAGACGGTCAAGGGCCTGATCATGGACAGCGTGGTCGAGCCCGGCACCCGGCTGAACATCGACGCGCTGACGCGGGAGCTGGGCATCTCGCAGACCCCGATCCGGGAGTCGCTGGCCCGGCTGGAGTCCGACGGCCTGGTGATCAAGGAGCCGCTGCGCGGTTACCGGGTGTCGTCCCGGCTGACGCTGGCCGAGTTCGAGGACCTGTTCGAGTACCGGCTGCACATCGAGCCGTGGGCGGCCGGCCGCGCCGCCGAGCGGGCCGGCACCGAGGACCTGTCCCGGCTCAAGTCGGAGATGCTGAGCTACACCGACGTACCGGACCGTCCGGCGTACGAGAGCTACCGGGCGATGGCCGCGCACGACCAGCGCTTCCACGACCTCGTGCTGGAGCTGTCCGGCAACGAGACCGCGCGGCTGTCCTTTGCCCGGACACACTGCCACCTGCACCTGTTCCGGCTGTACTACGGTGGCGGCATCGCGACGAAGGCGTTGCGTGAGCACAAGGCAGTCGTGACCGCCGTCCGGAAGGGCGACCCGGGGGAAGCGGCCGACGCGATGCGGGCGCACATCGAGGCCTCCCGGGCCCGGTTGCGGCCGATGTTCGACAAAGTGTGATCCGTCCTGATCCAGGGAGATACCTGTGGAACTGCTGCGTCTCGGCGCAGTCGGCGAGGAGCGCCCGTACCTGCGCGCCGCCGACGGCACCGTTCACGACCTGAGCCCGCTCACCGCCGACATCGACGGGGCCTTCCTCGCCTCCGACGGCATCGCCCGCACCCGGGCCGCGCTGGCGGCCGGTGAGCTCCCGGTGGCCGACGTCGAGGGCCTGCGGGTCGGCGCCCCGATCGCGCGCCCGCCGGCGGTGGTCTGCATCGGCCAGAACTACGCCGCCCACGCGGCCGAGTCCGGCGCCGAGCCGCCGAAGCAGCCGATCGTCTTCTTCAAGCACCCGAACACCGTTGTCGGCCCGTACGACGAGGTGCTCGTGCCCCGCGGATCGGCCAAGACCGACTGGGAGGTCGAGCTCGCCGTCGTGATCGGCAAGGAGGCCCGGTACGTCGAGACCGACGAGGACGCGCTCGCCTGCGTCGCCGGGTACGCGGTCTCCAACGACGTGTCCGAGCGCGCCTTCCAGATCGAGCAGTCCGGCGGCCAGTGGTCGAAGGGCAAGTGCTGCGAGACCTTCAACCCGCTCGGCCCGGCGCTGATCCCGGCCGACGAGGTCGACGACGTCCAGAACCTCGACCTGAAGTCCTTCGTGAACGGCGAGCCGCGGCAGGCCTCGAACACCCGGGACATGATCTTCTCCGTCGCGGCGCTGATCCGCGACCTGTCGCAGTACATGACGCTGAGCCCCGGCGACATCGTCAACACCGGCACCCCGGAGGGCGTCGCGTTGTCCGGCCGGTTCCCGTACCTGGCCCCCGGCGACACCATGGAGCTGGAGATCCAGGGCCTCGGCAAGCAGAAGCAGACCCTCGGCAAGGCCTGATCGAAACTGTCCCCGGCCGGCCTTAGGGTCGGCCGGGTGGACTCCCTGGATGACATCCGGACTTCGTACGACACCGTCGCGCAGTCGTACTCCGAGATCGTGCAAGACGGGCCGGCCGACGAGCCGGAGTGCCTTGACCTGTTCGCGAAGCTGGCCGTGGGACCGGTCCTCGATGTGGGGTGTGGACCGGGGAGGCTCGCCGGTCTCCTGCATGAGCGCGGCCTGCAGGTGATCGGAGTCGACCTGTCCCCCGGCATGATCGAGATCGCGCGGCGCGACCATCCGGGGCCGGACTACCGAGCCGGGTCGATGACGGCCCTGGATCTGCCGGACGGTTCGGTCGGCGGCGTGATCTCCTGGTGGTCGATCATCCACCTGCCCCGCGGGGTGGTGCCGGAGGCGCTGGCGGAGTTCCACCGCGTGCTCGCCCCCGGTGGCGCCCTCACGCTGGGCTTCCACCTCGGAGACGAGTCCACCCACAAGACCTCCGGGTACGGCGGCCACCCGATGAACATCTACGTTCACCGCTGGACCCCGCTCGCCCTGACCGACCTCGCTGTCGCCGCGGGCTTCACGCCGTACCTGGATGCTGCCCTCGCCGACGACCGCCTCTTCTTCCGGAAGTGATCCCATGACCTCGCGCGTGCGCACCGTCACCTTCGACACCCACGACCCGTACGAGCTGGCCGGCTTCTGGCTGAAGGTCCTGAGGGCTCCTCGGCCGGACGACGACCAGCCGGGCGACCCGTCCGCCGCCGTGGTGACGGACTCGATGACGCTGCTGTTCGAGCAGAACGACGACGAGAAGGTGGTCAAGAACCGCGTCCACCTGGATCTCGAACCGGACGGTCCTCGCGACGAGGAAGTCGAGTGGCTGCTCACCCTGGGCGCGACGGTCGCGCACGACCGCCGCGAACCGGATGGCACGGGTTGGGTCGTCATGCTCGACCCGGAGGGCAACGAGTTCTGCGTCCTCCGAAGCGCCGCCGAACGCGCCGCCACCAGCTGACCATCCCACGCGTGCTCCCACCGCGGGTGCGGGCTTCTCGCCCGGTCGACTACGCGGGGCCGGCGCCCGTCAGCCAACCAACCGCGTGAGGGGGGATTAACTGCTGACCGGCCCGGGTCGGCGATCAGCAGGAATGCGTTGGGGTGCGGCGGCCGAGCTCGCCACGACTGGGGGCCTTGCGGAGGTACTCGTGGGCTTGCACACGTTATGTCCTGCGCAAGCCCACCAAGGCAGGGGTAAGCCGCCGAGATCTGTCCCCGTCACGATCGAGCAGGCCGGGCGACTGCGTTACCCCGGATGAAAGCCGGTGTGTTCTGCCGTCCGGGTTGCCGGGAGCTCGCGGGGCCATGTGATTGGCGACTACCACCGAACCGCGAGGCCGCGTCGTACACCAGCGGACGGTCGTTCTGCGGACAGCAGCCGCCGGAGGGTGGTCGATCGCTTGCGAGGAACGAGCGAGCAGGCCGGGCGACAGCCCAATTCGCGGGGCGACAACACCGCAGCTGCGGGCGGCAGCCCGCGTACCGCCGGCGGGAGCCTGGCAGAAGAAGACCGGCGCTGAGCCGGGGGTGGGTGGGAGCGCGCGTAGCAGCCGCGACGGAGGAGCGGCTGCGTAGCACGCGTGGGGCAGACTCCTACAGGTCGTCGACGTACGGTGTTTGGCCGGTGAAGGTTATGCGCCAGTCGGTGTTGCGGGCTTCTACGAGCAGGTCGTAGCCGTCGCGGCGGGCGAGTACGCGGTACTTGCCGTCCTCGGCAGGCTCGTCCTCGACCTTCCAGCCGCGGGCTTCCAGCGTCTCGGCGGCGAAGCTGATCAACGCCTCCGGGTCCGGGGACGTCGGGTCGCCGGTCTCGACCGCGATCGTGCACACGGACTCGGGACCGCGGTCGTCGGACAGGGCGCCTGGGCTCACGGGACCGACATCCTGGGTCACCGTGGGTGTCTGGTCCGGTACGACGGTCGCCGCGACCGCGAGCAGTTCCGAGCGGAGGAAATTGCGGGCCTGCGTAAGCGTCATACGGGTGGGTCCTTTCGGTGACACCAACCGTCATACACCTTGCCTGGCGATCCCCGCGACGCCAAGCCGCGATTCGCCGTACGACTGCCTACTCGGTGAACCGCGGGGTCTCCCCGGCCAGCGTCAGCCGCCACTGCCCATCCCAGCCGTGGACAGTGATCCCGAAGCCGTGCCGGCGGGCGAGGGCCAGGTGATGTCCGTCCTCGACAGGCAGGACCGTCGCTTCCCAGCCCCGCGCGGTCAGTGCGCTGCCCGCCGCGGCAACCTGGCCGGCCGGATCGATCACATCCGGGTCGCCGTTCTCCACCGTGATGGGACAGATTGTGTCCGGCCCGCTCCCGTCGAACAGCGCCTCCGGATTCACCGGGCCCGGGTCGTGCGTGACCACGGCGTCGTACCCGGCAGGTTCCGGGTACGTGCGATCAGCTGGTCAAGCCGATCGGCCTCCGTCATGGCTCCCCTCCATCCCCGCGACACTCCGCGGGGAGGAGTCAACCGCACTCGCGGGTCAGCCGAACGCGAGTGACCACGTTGTGGAGCGAGAGGGCGACCGTCGCCAGCGGCCGGACGTCGACGTGGCGGAGCGACTCCGCGGGCGCGTCGAGGACGTACAGGACGATCGCCCGGACGACGGCGGGGTGCACGACGGCCACTGCAGTACGGCGCTCGTCGTCCTGACCGACGTCTCCGAGCCAGTCCGCGACACGGGTCAGTAGGTCGTTCTCGGTCTCGCCGCCCGGTGGCGCGGTGTGCGGTCGCTCGAGCCAGGCGGCGACCCGCTCCGGCTCGGCGGCCAGCAGGTCTTCGAGCTCGCGGCCGGACCACTCGCCGTACTCCCGATCCCGCAGCGCCGCCTCGACGACCGGGGTCAGGCCGAGAGCTTCCGCGGTGCGTACAGCGGCCACCTCCGGCCCGGCGTACACCGTGTCAGCCTCGAGCTTGAGCTCGCGGGCGGCCGACAGGCTCGCATGGTCCGGCTCGGCGTCACCCCCGAGGACGAGGCCGCGCAACGCGGGAGTCAGAGCATGCGCGACCAGCGTCAACCCGGTCATGGGGCCTCCCGGCCTGGACTGAGGAGCGGAGGGAGCGAAGCGACTGGAGTGACGAGGGAAGGCCGGGAGCCAAAGCCCCATGACCCGCCGAGCGCTGGCGAGGCATTCAACACTGTCAAGCGGCAACCACTTTCTGTCGGGACAACCGGTGGTCCACCGCGGCGGCGTACCCGAATCCGAGCAGGAGCCACAGCGTCGCCTGCGTACCGAGCGAGGCGAACCGGAACTGCCACAGCAGCGTAGCGGGGAACGACCCCGGAACCTCGTTGATCGCAGGCAGGATCAGGTACGCCGCCACGATCGTGACGAGGAAGGCACCGGCCCCGCCGGCGAGCCGCGCGAGGTCGCCGTACCGGGCGGCCCAGCGGGACGCGGCGACGCCGGCCCACCCGGCGAGCAGGCCGATCACCAGCGTCAGCAGGTAGGTGACGGTACGGCGGGTGATCGTCTCGGGGTCGCCGACGGCCGGTGGGTTCGGCGGGTACTTCAGGAACGGCACCAGCACGATCCCGACGAACCCGGCTGCGGCGAGTCCGAGAGCGGCGTACGAGTCGTTGCCGGTCCGCAGCTTGCGCCGGAGCAGGGTGTAGGCGACGGCGAAGATGCCGCCGAGGGCGACGCCGTACAAGGTGGTGGCGAGGAAGAGCCCGGCTCGCTGGCCGTCGCGGCTGACGAGCGGTTCTTCTTCGGCGGCGGACGCGGTGCCGTCGCCGTGGTCATGGGTGTGCGCGCCGGCGGCCTCCTCGATCGCGATCGCGGCATCGATGTGCGGTTCGCCCATCGTGTACGCGAAGGCTCCGGCCAGCAGGCCGGCGAAGAGTCCGACGATCAGTCCGCGCACCAGGAGCGATCCGAAGGTGCGCATCGGGCTAGTGGCAGGGCACGCCGAGCAGGTGCCGGCCGTCGTGCATCAGCTCGTGCAGGTACATGCCCGACTGCGACACGGCGCCCTGGTCGAACGCGACCAGATAGCCGAGCAGGAGCAGCAGGCCGACGCTGAGCAGCGTCACGGCGAGCAGCCGGGGTGAAAGGGCCGGTACGGCGACTGTGCGGGCAGGAGCTGCCATCTGAACCTCCTGGGGAAGTGCGCGTCCCCTTCGAAAGGCTGCTGGTGCCCGAGCGTCCTGACTCACGAGCAGTGCTCGCTCACAGTGGCGCGGCCGTGCCGGACTCTCACCGGCTTCCCTCATGGCACCGCAGGTTGTCCCAGGAACCGTAGCGGTGCGAGTCGACGGGGGTCAACGAGTGGACAAGTGAGGTGACGTTCCCCACCCCCGCCCTTAACCTGGGCAGATGCCGTCCGGTCATCATCTGGTCGCGTTCGCGATCACCGCGTTCATCATCATCGTCGTCCCCGGTCCGAGTGTGCTGTTCATCGTCGGCCGAGCGCTGGCGGTCGGGCGGCGGGAGGCGGTGCTGACGATGGTCGGCAACACCGTCGGCGCCGCGGTCCTGCTGATCGCGGTCGCGCTCGGCCTCGGCACCCTGATCGCCGCCAGCGCGATCGCCCTGACCGCGGTGAAGCTCGCGGGTGCGGCGTACCTGATCTATCTCGGCGTGCAGGCGTTCCGCAGCCGGAAGTCGCTGGTCGAGGCGATGACGAGCGGGGTGAAGCCGGGCAGCAGCCGCCGGACCATGCGTCAGGGGTTCCTGGTCGGGATCACCAACGCCAAGACGGCGGTGTTCTTCGCCGCCGCGCTGCCGCAGTTCGTCGACCCGGGCGCGACCAGCCCCGCGTGGCTGCAGATCCTGATGCTCGGCCTGATCTTCATCGCGATCGCCCTCGTCTCGGACAGCGTCTGGGCGCTGGTCGCCGGCACAGCCCGCGAGTGGTTCGCCCGCTCACCACGCCGCCTCGAGCTGGTCGGCGGCACCGGCGGCCTGATGATCATCGGCCTCGGCGCCAGCATCGCGGTCACAGGGTCGAAGGAGTAGTGCCTCGTCGAGGACCGTTGGTGCCTCTAGCGGTGGTCCAGTCGTCCGCTGGCAAGGCGGAGGAGGAGAGCAATGCGGAGCATTGCGCGACGACGACAACGCCGCCAGCGGGCGTCTGGGGCGCCGCTAGGGGTGCCGAACGGTTCTTGACGAGGCACTAAGTACGGCGTCCCGCCTGGACGCCGAGGAGGGCGAGCAGGGCCGGGAGGCCGAAGGCGACCAGGTAGGCGGTCGGGGCGGAGTGCGGCTCGAGTACGGCGAAGAGTGAGCCGCCGACGGCCAGGACCGTTGCGGTGGACAACGAGTCGCTGAGCTGCAGGGCCGAGCTGTTGGCGCCCTGCTCGTCGCGCTCGGAGTACTCGAGCACCAGCACCGACAGGGTTGGGAAGACCGTGCCCATGCCGAGGCCGGTGAGGCTCCAGCCGAGGATGCCGACGACGACCGGGACGCCGTCGTTCAGGGTCAGCGCAGCGGTGACGATCCCGAGCAGGATCGCGACCATACCGGCCTGCAGGAACACCGCGTGGGAGAACGGCTGGTTGGGCCGGCCGCGGTACCAGGAGGCTGCGCTCCAGCTCAGCGCGCTGACGGTCAGCACGAGTCCGGCGACGGCCGGGGACAGGCCGCGCTCCCGGGTCAGCATCAGCGGCAGGAACACCTCGGCGCCGAAGCCCGCTGCCGCGACCAGGCCTCTGAGCGCGACGACGGACGGCAGGCCGGACTTGAAGACGAAGGTGCCACTCGGCAGCAGCTTCGGGGCGAAGACGACGACACCGGCCAGACCGATGGCGAGCAGTACCAGCTGCAGTCCGCCGTGCTGCTGGCCGCCGTAGTGCAGCAGACCGACGCCGACCGCCGCTGCGACTGCCCAGAGCGCCCGCTTGTCCCAGAGCCGCCCGGACCGGGGTTCATGGGCGTCCCCGCGGGCCAGACCCGGCCGCATCACGAGAGCCGCCGGGATCGCGATCGCCGGTACGGCGAGGAACACGATCCGCCAGTTGGTGTGCTCGACGATCAGACCGGCGATCGCAGGGCCGACCAGCGACGGCACGACCCAACCGGTGGCGAACGCGGCGAAGATGCGGGGCCTCAGCTGGGCCGGGTACAGCTGTCCGACCACGACGTACAGGGCGACCGTCAGCAGGCCGGATCCGAAGCCTTGGATGACGCGCCCGACGACCAGCACCTCCATCGTCGGAGCGAGGCCTGCGATGACCAGACCCGCCAGGAACCAGGCCGTCCCGTGCCAGAGCGGCCGGGTCGGGCCCTTCAGGTCACTCCAGGTGCCGGAGATGACCATCGCGACCACGCCGGATGCGAGCGGGCCGCCGAACGCGAGGGCGTAGAGGTAGAGCCCGTCGAGCGCTTGGGCGACCGTCGGCATGGCGGTGGTGACGGCCAGCGACTCGAACGCGACCAGGGTGATCAGCGCGACCATCCCGATGGTCAGCGCCCGGTACTGCGGCGAGAGCACACCACCGGTCGTGGGTGGGGCTTCAGTGCTGGTCGGGTCCGCGGCTGTCGTGGTCATGCCGAGAACCCTCGGACATCAAGTGCACTTTAAGTCAACTGTCAAAGCACAGCGGCGAGCACGAGCGCCAGGATCGGCGGGACGGCCTGTGCGGCGGCAGCGCGCACCATCCGGCGGTCGGAGGCGATCAGGACGAGGCCGGCGCCCGCCATGCACGCGCAACTGAACAGCGCGATCGCGTGCCCCTCGTCACCGCCGAAGATCAACCCACCGAGCGCGCCGAGGGCCAGGAACAGGTTGTAGAAGCCCTGGTTGAACGCCCACGGCGCCGCGACCGCGGCCTCCACGTCGTCCTTGACCAGGAACCGCCGATACGTGCTCGGCTTGCGGAACAGCAGGCTCTCCATCGCGAACACCGCCAGATGGAACACACCCGCCAGTACGACGAACACCTGCGCGATCGGACTCATCCACGTCCTCGCTTCGCTCCGGGCGCGGATGAGGCACAAGACACGCTGTGTTGGATTGTGACCTCGCTTCGCTCGCTCACGAGCGAACCGTACTCTCAGCCGCGCCACTCGACCGCGAAGGCGCGCGCGGGGTTGGTCCGGAAGATCGCCTCCGCCACGCCCTTGCCCAACTGCCGTTCGATCCGCGGGCGGAGGTGAGTGAGCAGGTGCGGCATGCCGGGGCCCTCGCCGGTCGCAGCCCGCGCCCGCGCGGTCGTGGTGTCCCCGCCGAGCAGCAGTCGGTCGCCGTACCCGCTGTCGACGAGTGTGGCGAGGCAGTCCATCAGCCACGGGTCGGTCGCGTGGTTCGCCCGCGAGGGCCCGTCGAACGCCAGCCACGCACCCCGCTCGGCCAACTCCCGGTGCGCCCGGTGATCAGGCGACCGGTTGAGATGCCCGAGGATCACCCTCGACGGCGGTACGGCGAGCTCGTCGACCAGCAGATCCAGTACGGCGTCCGCCGCGGAGCAGTGCTCGTGATGGACCGCGATCGGCGCTCCGGTGACGTGATGCGCCTCGGCCGCGGCCCTCATCACGGTCTGCGCGTGGTGGTCCAGAACATGAAATCCGCCGGCCACCTTGATCAAACCGGCCCGGACCGAACTGTTGCCGATGCCAACGGTCAGCTCACGCGTGAAGACCTCCACCAACCGATCGCGTACTCCGTCGACGAACCCCGCCGGATAGTGCTCGGGGCGATGTAGCCCGGTGGCCGCGACGATCGAAACCCCTGCATTCCTTGAGATCCCGGGTAGCTCGTCGGCGCGTCGGCCCAGCCCGTGCGGCGTCCACTGCACGATCGCCTCACCACCCGCTGCGGCGAAGTCCTGCACCTCGGCCAGCGCCGCCTTCGCATCGTCCAACTCCTGCCCGGGCAACACGACCGAACGGAAGAACAGGTGGTCGTGCGAGTCGCAGACGCCGAGCTCGCCGGGAGCGCGATCGCCCAGGACGGTCCTCACGGTTGTAACGGTTGACACGTTGCCAACGTAACGGCCGGGGCGTTACGATGTCCAGGTGGCTGATCGGATGGACTTTCGGTTCGACCTGGGCGCGACCTGGCTTAATCTCCTGGCGACACGCGGTACGCACTTCGGCGAACACCCGGTGGAGCGGATGCCGACCGTCGAGCGGTTCGCGGAGTGGCTCGATCGGGTCGAACTGCGGCCGACACGAAAGGTCACCGCCGAGGACCTGGCGTCAGCGCACGAGTTGCGCGAGACGCTGCGCCCCATCGCACTGGCGACGGTCGACGGCGTACGACCGAGTCCGGCAGATGTGAAAGCGCTCGGCCGTTTCCTCGATGCCGATCCGCTCCAGCTGAAGGTCACCGACCGGCTGACGCGCAGCCGCCCCACGACCGCGACCGAATCCCTCAGCCGAATCGCCCGTCAGGCCGCAGATCACCTGACCGGCCCCGAGCGGCACTTCCTCGCAGCGTGCCCCGAGCAAGACTGCCGAGGCGTCTTCAGCGACCCCTCCGGCCGCCGCCGCTGGTGCCCCAACCCAACCTGCGCCACCCGAGGCCGAGTCCGGGCCCACCGAGCCCGAAAAGCCCGGTCAGACAACGCCTGACCGGGCCTCTCCAAGCTGCGACCGACGGCCCTGCGACCGCGGGTCCGAATCTTCAGATCCGCGGATCGCCGGGTCAGCGACGATCGGTCAGCGGCTGCGGCGGGATGTGCCGGTGCGGGTGCCGGCGGAGAAGGCGGCGGCGCCGGCGGTGCGCGGGGTGGAGCCCGGCGTGCTGGTGCTGTACGTCTTCGGAGTGCTCGCGGACTTGGAGCGACCGCGACCCCGCGCCGATCCACCAGACTTCGCCCCGTCAGCAGGCCGCTGACCGCCCGACCGCTGGCCGGTCGCCGACCGCTGGCCCGTCGCCGACCGCTGGCCCGTCGCCGGCTGCGAGCTGCGCCGACGGCGGTTGCCTCGGCCTGACGTGCTGCCGGTAGAGGCGACGCGCTCCGGGGCATTGAGTTGCGGCTCGACGAAGGTGCGCTCACCTGGAGCCAGCTCAGTGAGGAGCGGGTCACCGGCGGTGAGCTTGGTGACCGTCGGGGCGATCCCGGCCTTGCGGGTGAGGTCGCGGACATCGCGGACCTGGTCGTCCGTCATCAGCGTGACGACCGTACCCTCGGCTCCCGCGCGGGCCGTGCGACCCGAACGGTGCAGGTATGCCTTGTGCTCGATCGGCGGATCCGCGTGGATCACCAGCGCGACATCGTCGACGTGGATACCGCGGGCCGCGATGTCGGTCGCGACGAGCGTCTTCGCCGTACCGTTGCCGAAGGCCTCGAGGTTCCTGGTCCGGGCGCCCTGGGACAGGTTGCCGTGCAGCTCGACGGCCGGGACGCCCTGGGCGATCAGCTTCTTCGTCAGCGCCTTGGCGCCGTACTTGGTCCGGGTGAACACGAGCGACCGGCCCGGTGCCGCGGTCAGGTCGACCAGCACCGGCAGCCGGGAGTCGGACTGCACGTGCAGCACGTGGTGGGTCATCTTTGCGACCGGCGACTGCGCCGAGTCGACGCTGTGCGTGACCGGGTCGGTCATGAACCGCTGCACGAGTACGTCGACGCCGGCGTCCAGCGTGGCGGAGAACAGCAGCCGCTGGGCGTCGGCCGGGGTCGCCTCGAGGATCCGCCGTACGGCGGGGAGGAAGCCGAGGTCGGCCATGTGGTCGGCCTCGTCGAGCACGGTGATCTCGACACCGTCGAGCTTCACGTGACCGGCCTGCAGGTGGTCCTCGAGCCGGCCCGGGCAGGCGACGACGATGTCGGCGCCCTTGCGCAGGCCGGTGATCTGCGGACCGTGGCCGACGCCGCCGAAGATCGTCATCGTGCGCAGCCCGAACGCGTCGGTCAGCGGCGTGATCGACGCCTGGATCTGGGTCGCCAGCTCACGGGTCGGCGCCAGGATCAGCGCCCGCGGGTGATGCGGCCGGCGCTTGGCGCCGCTCGCAGCGAGGCGGGCGATCACCGGCAACACGAACGCGTACGTCTTGCCGGAGCCGGTCCGCCCGCGACCGAGCACGTCCTTGCCGGCCAGCGAGTCCGGCAGCGTCGCCGCCTGGATCGGGAACGGCTTGGACACACCGGCCGCGGACAACGCGTTCACCAACGGACCCGGTACGCGGAGATCGGCGAACGTGAGGTTGTCGGGGACAACGAACTCGGCGACGTCGTCGTACGTGTCCAGGTCTGCAGTGTTGTTGCTGTTGACAACCTTCGGCTGCCGGTCGCCGCGGCGGCGCTGCCGGCCGCGGCTCGGGCGCTCCTGGTTGCCGTCCGCTGTTGCGGTGGTTGCGGGCGCACCTGCACCGTCGGGGCGGGCGCCGGAGCGGCGCCGGCGACGCGGACGGGAGGTGGAAGTGGATTGGGCTTGCGTGGATGTGGACGTGGGGCGGCTGGCCGCCATGTAGTGCTCCAAAAGTCGGGGGGTCGTCCTGCCCGGCGCGGCTCCGGCCGCGGCGCGTGGTAGTCGACTGCTGGCGCAGTGTGTTTGCGCTCACCGGCCCGAGGCAGAACTGGGCGGGCCGTCTTCGCCAGTCTACGGCACCAGGGGGCACGCGCACGTGAGTTGTCGACAGGAGGTCCGTCACATAGGTTCAGGCGCGTGACTACGGCTGACTCCCGGGTGATCCCGGCCAAGGTCGGGGGCGAACGCGAGCTCCTGCAGGGTTTCCTCGACTTCCACCGCGGCACACTGCTCTGGAAGCTGTCCGGCCTGACCGGCGAACAACTCGTCCAGCGCACGGTCGAGCCGTCGAGCATGTCGCTGATCGGACTCGTCCGCCACCTGACCGAGGTCGAGCGCTACTGGTACCAGCGCTGCCTGGCGGGGCAGGAGGTGCAGCACAAGTTCTGGAGCAACGAGTACCCGGACGGCGACTTCGACCTCGTCGACCCCGCCCAGGCCGAGGAGGACCTGGCCGGCTACCAGGACATCGTGAAGATCTCCGACGGGATCATCGCCGAGTACGACCTCGACCACACCTTCATCCGCCCGCGGCCCCGCGGCGAGTACTCGGTGCGCTACCTCCTCCTCCACATGATCGAGGAGTACGCCCGCCACAACGGCCACGCCGACCTCCTCCGCGAACGAATCGACGGGCTGACGGGGGAGTAGATCTCCCCCACGCGTGCTACGCAGCCACTCCTCCGTCACGGCCGCTACGCGCGCTCCCACCCACCCGGTTGTTACTTGCGGGCTGCCGCCCGCGATTGAGGGCTTGGTTGGTGGACGTCCGCAGGACAGCCGCCCGTCAAGGCGACTGCTTGGTCGGTGGGCGATCCGCAGGACGACTGCCCGTCACGGCGACTGCTTGATCGGTCCCCGTCCGCAAGACGACTGCCTGCCACGGCGACTGCTGGTCGGTGCCGTCCGCAAGACGACTGCCCGTCACGGCGACTGATTGGACGGGGTGCTGTCCGCGGGACGAGTCGGCCGCTGTAGGTGCATGGTCGGGCGCTGTCGGTGAGACGGCTGCTCGCCCGGAGGTAGGCGTACAAGCGCCGACCTGCGGCTGGCTGGAGTCGGAGGCGTCATGCCCCTTCTGGGTGCTCGCACAGGAGGTAGCGGTTCTCCTGGCTGATGCGTGGGTCGGCTTGGTCCCCAGAACGCCGCCGGTGGGATCGAAGGCACGGTTCCCTCGTCTCGGCCGTGCCACTCCGGTCACTCCCTCGAACTGGATCCCGTGCTGCGGACCGCCAGGCCATCACAATCAACACCTACATCCGACGCCCAGCCTGGCACCGCCGACGGCAGCCGATTGTGATGGCCCAGCGGTCCGGCTTCCCAGGCAGTCGCCGTGACGGGCAGTCGTGGTGCGGACGGGCGCTGGTCGTGCGGTCGAACGCGGCGGCAGCCGCGGATCGCGGGCGGCAGGCCGCACGTGTTGGGTGGGAGCGCGGAGCGGGCGCGGTGGAGGAGCGGAGGCGGCAGCCGCGCGTGTTTGGGTGGGAGCGCGCAGTGGGGAAGCGGCCGCGTAGGGCGCGCGGGTCGGACGCAGGTGTGGGTCAGGTTTTGAGGGTGCGGATTAGGGCGGTGAGGTCGTTGACTACGCCGCGGACGCCGGGGAGGCGGGTTAGGCGGAGTAGGCGGTCTACCAAGGGGACCGAGCGGTCGATCAGGGACTTGGTTCGGCGTAGGGCGGGGCTGTCGTCGTGGACCCAGAAGAGGACTATGCCCATCTGCATCAGCCACAGGAGCTCGGGGAGCTCGGCCTTCAGGTCGGCGGGGAGTTTGAGGTCGGAGCCGTCGACGACCTGGCGGAAGATCTCGACGCTCGCCTCGCGGGCCGGGCGGGACTGGTCGCTGAACGGTGACAGTGGGCTCTTCGGCTCGGCTGCAGTCTTGAAGAAGGTCCCGGCGAACTCGTGGTACGGCGCCGCGACCTCCAGCCAGGTCCGCAGTACGCCGGTCAGTCGCGGCACGAACGCCTTCTCCGTGGCCAGGATCGAGGCGACCGCTTCCCGGTGCTGGTCCTGCAGGTGGTCGTAGTACGCCTGCATCAGGTGTTCTTTGGAGCTGTAGTAGTAGTACGCGTTGCCGACCGACACCCCCGCCTCGGTGGCAATCGCACGCATCGTGGTCTTGCCATACCCCTGCTCGCGGAACAGCCGCAGCGCGGTGGACAGGATCAGCTCCCGGGTCTGCTCACCCTTCAACGTCGCACGTTCCGTCACATCGGTCAGCGTAGTCACCTCCCTCCCGAACACTGGTCCAGCTCCGCAGACCGGCGGCCGCCTGCACCATCGCCCGCGCCACCGGTCGCATCGCCGGGTGCGCCAGTCGTACGGCGGTGTGCCTGTGCTCCCACGTTGTCCACAGGCACACGATCCACGCGCGGTCGCCGACGTACACGGACCCGTCGTCGGCGACCGTCACCTCCCGCAGCGTGGCCGCGTGGTCCAGGCCGGGGTAGAGCGCCCGCGCGTCCGCCGACCCCGCCGCGACGAACCGCAGGTGCACTACCCCTCCATCCCCGTTCGGCGCCGGCCGCTGCGCCGCCAGCCACGCTCTGAACCGGCGGCACAGCCCGCACTGCTCGTCGTACAGGACGGTCAGCTCACGCATGGTCAGTAACCGAAGCGCGGCGGAGGCTCGGTGCCGGTCAGCGCTCCGGCCGGGCCTCCGGGCGGGAGGACGTCGTTCGGCGGCACCGGCGGGTTGGTCATCTCGTCGATCCGGCTGCGGCGACGGATCGCGTTGAAGACCCAGACGTTCGTCAGGTGCAGCCCGCCGAGCACGAGCATCACGATGCCGAGCTTCACGCTCAGCTGCTCGAACACCCCCCGCGCGTCCAGCACGGCGTTGTCGGTGCGCAGGAACAGCGTCACGAAGCCGAGGTTCACCAGGTAGAACCCGACCACGAGCAGCCGGTTCACCGCGTCGGCGAAGTCCTCGTTGCCGTGGAACACGTCGACCAGGAAGATCCGCCCGTTCCGGCTCAGCGTGCGCGCCACCCAGACGATCAGCGGCACTGAGATCACCAGGTACAGCAGGTACGTCGTCACGGTCATGCCGATCACCATCCTCACTTTTGAACACGTTCAAGTAGAACGTAGCGCCAGCTTTTGAACATGTTCAAGTAGGACGGTACGTGAGCTGGGTCTCCTGCTGGGGCAGGATGGCGGGATGACGACCTGGGTCTTCGAGGGGACGGTCCTGCCGGCCGGCGACATTGCCCGGCTCGTGCTCGGGGCCGGTGACAACGACGTGCTGCCCGGGCGGTTCGCCGTACCGGGGCTGGTGGACTCGCACTGCCACCTGACCATGGGGCCCGGCGACCACGGGCCGGCGATGTTCGGCGCGGACTTCGCGAACGAGCGGCTCGGCGAGCTGGCCAACGCCGGGGTGAGCGCGCTCCGGGACGTCGGCGGCAACCGCGAGGTGACCCTCAAGCTGGCCACGACCGAGGACGACAGCCGTCCGTTCGTGCTCGCGGCCGGCCGATTCCTCGCCCCGCAGGGTCGCTACTTTCCGGGGATGTACGACCCCGTCGCCCCGGAGGACCTGCTCGCCGCGGTCGAGGCCGAGATCGCGAACGGCGCAACCTGGCTGAAGCTCGTCGCCGACTTCCCGGAGGTCGGCCCGGACGGCCCGATCCGCGGCAGCGAGGTGGCACAGACCTACCCGACCGACGTCATTCAGGCGATGGTCGACCTCGCGCACTCACGGGGTGCGCGCGTCGCGGCGCACACGAACACGCCGATCGTCAGCGACCTGGTCCGGGTCGGCATCGACTCGATCGAGCACGGAACGTCGCTCACCGAGCAGGACCTGGAGACCCTCGGCGCCCGCGGTGGCGCCTGGACGCCGACCCTCTGCGCCTCGGTCGGCGAGATCCCGAACGCCACTCCGGAGCAGGAGTCGCGGCGCCAGGCCCGGTCGGAGTACCTCGCCTCGGTGCTCCCACTCGCCGACCGGTACGGCGTCCATGTCCTGACCGGATCCGATGTCGTCGGCTCGGTGGCCGGCGAGGTGGCCCTGCTCGTGAAGCACGGGCTGACCGTGGACCAGGCGCTGGCCGCCGCGTCGACGAGCGCGCAGGAGTATCTCGGCCTCCGCGGCGACGGCAACCTCGTCACGTACGACGCCGATCCGCGCGAGCACCCCGCCGTACTCGCGAACCCGGCGGCCGTCGTCCTCAACCACCGGCGGATCGCGTGAAGGAGAAGGACCTGGACCGGTGGGTCGCGAAGTACCGGAAGGCCTGGGAGTCGAACGATCCGGCCGACATCGCGGCACTGTGGACCGAGGACGCCGCCTGGTACCGGCGTCCGGACGAGGAGCCGGTGCTCGGCCGGGACGCGATCGTGACGGCCTGGCTGGAGGTGGCGGACGCGCCGGGTGAGACGACGTTCGAGTACGACGTGCTCGGCTTCGGCGACGGGGTCGGGTTCGTCCGCGGCTGGACGACGTACCTGACCGAGCCGCCGGCCGAGTTCAGCAACCTGTGGGTGATCCGCCTCGACAAGGACCGCGCGCACGAGTTCACCGAGTGGTGGATGGAACGGCCGCTCTGAGCTAGCCTTCCGGGTAGGAGCTCAGGGCGCCACCGGTCCGCGGGAAGGGCTCAGCCCACCTGATCACGGAGTTGTGCGGTTGATGTTCACCTCCTTTCTCGCCTGACGACGCGGACAGCAGGCTCGTAGAGAGGAGGTCGCGATGCCGACCCGGAATCTCCCGAACGACCCGCACCTGGACCACCTGCGCAAGCAGGCCAAGCAGCTCCTCAAGCAGGTCCGTGCCGACGACCCCGACGCAGTCGCCCTCGCCGCCGAGTTCCACCCGGTGCAGACGCTGGCCGACGCGCAACTGGTGATCGCCCGGAGCTACGGTTTCCCCAGTTGGCCGCGGATCGTGCGGCATCTCGAGCTGGTCGACCGGTACAGCCGGTCTCCGCATCGGCAGTCGATAGGCGGCCCGCTCGAGACGCCCGAGCAGCGCGCAGACGAGTTCCTCCGGCTGGCGACCCTGCACTACGGTCAGGACGACCCGGCCCGGCAGCACTCCGCGCAGCAGCTTCTCGAGCGCTTCCCGGACATTGCCTTGAGCAACATCTACACCAAGGTCGTGGCCGGCGAGCTGGACGCAGTACGCGCGGAGCTTCCGCGGCAGGCACGCGCAGAGGGCGGACCGTACCGGTGGGAACCGTTGCTGTACCTGGCCTACAGCCGCCTGGACGCGCCCCATCAGGTGGAGATCGCCCGCCTGCTGCTCGAACACGGCGCGGACCCGAACGCGGGCTACCTATGGCAAGGCATGCCGTCACCCTTCACCGCCCTGACCGGCGTCTTCGGCCGTGGTGAAGGCGATCAGCCGCCGCATCGCGACCGGGTCGAGCTCGCGCGACTGCTCCTCGACGCCGGCGCCGACCCGAACGACAGCCAGACCATGTACAACTGCGGTCCCGGTGCTCCTCCGCCGTACGACGACATGCACTTGGAGCTCCTGCTCGAGTACGGGCTCGGACGCGGCGACGGCGGTCCGTGGCATGAGCGGATGACCGCTGCGCACCCGACACCACAGCAGCTCCTGGAGGACGAGCTGGTGTTCGCCTCCTCAGAAGGTTTGCTGCACCGCGTCGAGCTGGTGCTTGCCCAAGGCACTGATCCGGGGGGACGCGGGACCGAGCACCCGGTGTTCTGCGGACACCGTGCCTACGAGCTGGCCGCCGTCCAAGGGCACGCCGAGATCGCCGAGCTCCTCCGCGCTGCCGGCGCGGCGCCGCTCGATGAAGTCCACCAGGTGTTCGCGGCGATCATGCGTGGTGAGACGCCGGACGTCAGCCCCGAGCTCGCCGCGCGTGCCGTCGCCCGCAACCCCTACCTCCCGATCCGGGCCGGCGAGATCGGCCGGACGGAAGCCCTCACACCGTTGAAGAACCTGGGCTTCGACCTGAACATCATGGGCGGGTCCGCAGCGATCCACCAGGCCGCGCTCTACGGACACCTCGACACCGTGAAGAAGCTCATCGAGCTAGGCGCCGACCCCGAGCAACGCGATCCGTCGTACGGCGGGAACGCGCTCGGCTGGGCCGATCACAACCACCAGCAGGCGGTGATCGACTACCTCAAGGGCTTACCGCAAGGAACAGGAACGCGCTGAAAACCATCAGGTGTACGGCACCCTGCAGCAACGTCGCGCGTCCGGTGGCCAGTGTCAGGATGCCGGTCACCACGGTCAGCGCGAACAGCACCATCTCCTTGCCACCCAGCCCGAGCACCAGCGGTCCGTCGAGCCAGATGGACGCGATCGCGATGGCCGGGATGGTGAGGCCGATGCTTGCGAGCGCCGACCCGAGCGCGAGGTTCACGCTGGTCTGGAGGCGGTTCCGCAGGGCTGCCCGCACTGCGGCAACCGTCTCCGGCAGCAGCACGAGCAGCGCGATGAGGACGCCGACCACCGCGAGCGGCGCGCCGGCCGATTCGACCGCGGACTCGAGCCGCGGCGAGACCGTCTTGGCCAGTCCGACCACCGAGATCAGGCAGACGAAGAGCAGGCCCAGGCTGAGCAGCGCGGTCTTGCTGCTCGGCGCGACCGCGTGCTCGTCCTGGTCCTCCTCGTCGACCACGGCCGGTGCCTCGACATCGCGGTGTCGCTGGACTTCCGGCGTACCGGCGAGGACCGGCAGGAAGTAGTCGCGGTGCCGGACGGTCTGGACGAAGACGAAGACGCCGTACATCACCAGGGAGACGACACCGGCGAAGGCGAGCTGGGCCGGGCTGAACTGCGGGCCCGGCGCGCTGGTCGTGAACGTCGGCAGCACCAGGCTGAGCGTGACGAGCGCGGTCATCACGGCCAGGGCGCCGCTGGACGCCCGGACGCGGAACTCCTGCACGTGGTGGCGCAGCGAGCCGACGACGAGAGACAGGCCGAGGATGCCGTTGCAGGTGATCATCACCGCGGCGAACACCGTGTCCCGCGCCAGTGACGACGCCTTGTCGCCGCCGGACGCCATCAGCGTCACGATCAGCGCGACCTCGATGATGGTCACGGCGAGCGCGAGGATCAGCGTGCCGTACGGTTCGCCGACGCGGTGCGCGACAACCTCGGCGTGGTGGACGGCCGCGAGCACCGCGGCGCCGAGCCCGGCGCAGACCAGGATCAGCAGGATGGCGCCCAGGTCGCGACCCCAGGACAGCAACAGCACGAGGAAGGCCAACGGGGGCACGGCCAGACTCCAGCGTGGGAGCCCTTGGAGCACGGTTCTTGTCATCCTCAGACAGTCTATCGGGAATGTTGTTGGCATCCTGGGCTTCTCGGGTGATGCTTCTCGCACTATGTCAGTACAGATCAGGAATGCCACACCGGCCGACTGGGCGGCGATCTGGCCGTTCTTCCACGACATCGTCACCGCGCAGGAGACGTACGCCTACGACCCGGAGCTCACCGAGGAGCAGGCGGAGGCGCTCTGGATGTCACCGTCCAAGGACCCGCTCAGCCGGACCACGGTCGCGGTCGATGCCGACGGCACCGTTCTGGGCAGCGCCAACATGTACCCGAACCGGCCGGGTCCGGGATCCCACGTCGCGAGCGCGAGCTTCATGGTCGGCTCGGCGGCCCGCGGCAAGGGCGTCGGGCGGCTGCTCTGCGCGGACATGATCGACTGGGCCCAGCGATCAGGCTTCCGGTCGATCCAGTTCAACGCGGTCGTCGAGACCAACGCGGCTGCCGTGCACCTGTGGCAGGGCCTGGGCTTCACCATCATCGGCACCGTCCCCGAGGCGTTCCACCACCCCAAGCACGGGTACGTCGGCCTGCACGTCATGCACCGCCCGCTCTGAGTCCCACCGCAGCTGCGCGCAGCACTGCGGCGGTCAGCGCGTCCAGGACGCTGGACTGGAGCTTCCAGTGCTGCCAGTACAGCGGGACGTCTATGTACTTGCCCGGAGCAACATCCACCAGGCGGCCGGCGGCCAGGTCGGGTTCGGCGACCTCGTCCTCGATCATGCCCCAGCCGAGGCCGATCCGGACGGCCTGGTGGAACGCGCCAGGCGCCGGCACCGCGTGCGTCGGCGGGTCGAGCTTGCGCCTGGTGACCTTGCGGATCAGCCGGTGCTGCAGCAGGTCCTTGGTGTTGAACACGATCATCGGCGCCTCAGCCAGCGCGTCCGGTAACGGCTTCCCGGCCAGCCAGCGCTCGGCGAACGCGGGCGTGGCGACCGGCAGGTACCGCATCTTCCCCAGCGGCACGACGCGGCAGCCCTGCACCGGCCGTGGATCGCCCGTCACTGCGGCGAGGACTGTGCCGTTGCGCAGGAACTCCGCGGAGTGCTCCTCGTCCTCCTGATGGACGACGAACCGCGCCGCGTGCTGCTCGGACAGGTCGAGCATCGCGGGCAGGAACCAGTTGTTCAGCGAGTCCGCGTTCACCGCGATCGGCAAGCGAAGCGTGTCGACCTTGCCACGGACCGCCGCGATCGCCTCCAGTTCCAACAGCGAGACCTGCCTGGCCAACCGGAGCAGGGCTTCACCCGCCTCGGTGGGTTTGGCCGGTTTGGCGCGCATCACGACGACCTGGCCGAGCCGGCTCTCCAGCGCCTTGATTCGCTGGCTGACGGCCGAAGGCGTGATGTTCAGACGGCGTGCGGCCGCGTCGAAGCTGCCTTCGTCGACCACGGCCGCGAACGTGTCGAGCTGTGCGGAGTCGATCTGCATGATGAAACCATGCTAATGCCCCTTCAGAATCTTTAGCTGGTTTGAGGGCGATCGGCTACCTACCGTCGTAGACATGCCCCTCCTTGCCGGCTTTGCCACGACCTTGTCCCTGATCGTCGCGATCGGAGCGCAGAACGCCTTCGTGCTGCGCCAGGGCCTGCGCCGCGAGCACGTGCTGCCGGTGGTGCTGGTCTGCGCCCTCTCCGACGCACTCCTCATCTCCAGCGGAATCGCCGGCCTCGGCGCGCTGCTCACCCGCAGCGAGCTCGCGCTCGACATCGCGAAGTACGGCGGCGCCGCCTTCCTCTTCGTGTACGCCGCCTTCGCCGCGAGGCGCGCGCTCAACCCCGGCGCGATCAGCCCGGCCGACCACGCCCCCGCGGCCCTGCGCAGCGTGTTGCTGACCTGCCTCGGCTTCACCTATCTCAACCCGCACGTGTATCTCGACACCGTCGTACTGCTCGGATCGCTGGCCAACCAGCGCGGAGCGGACGGCCGCTGGATCTACGGCATCGGCGCGGTCACCGCGTCGTTCACGTGGTTCTTCGCACTCGGATTCTTCGCCCGCAAGCTCACGCCGCTGTTCGCCCGCCCGCGCGCCTGGCAGGTCCTCGACTCGACCATCGCCGTACTGATGGCCGGCCTGGCCACCTGGATGCTCCTCGACTGACCGAGACTGTGCCGGTGGACGTAACAGTGTTGTGCGATGCGGTGGCGGTGTTCCCGGAGCCCATTGAGGACGCGCTGCCGGGGTGGAGCGCGGAGAATGCGGCGTGGACCTCGGCGGTGATGCCCGGGAACGTGCGGGCCGCGGGCTGGTGGCTGCATTTCCACAGCTATCTGGTGACCGGGGACTCCGGTGTCGTGCTCGTCGATGCGGGCATCGGCCCGGCAGGCGGCGAGGCCGCCAAGTGGCTGGGGGTGGCCGGACGGCTACCTGGGCTGCTGGAGAAGGTCGGCGTGCGGGAGAGCGACATCGACACCGTCGTGCTGACGCATGTGCACCTCGATCACGTGGGGTGGAGCGCGGATGCCGATCGGCCGCGGTTCGAGAACGCGGAGTACGTCGTACAGCGGGCTGAGCTCGAGCACGTGCGGGGCGGGGCGACGTACGAGCGGATGCTCCGGCCGATCGTGGACGCCGATCAACTCCAGGTGGTGGACGGCGAGACCAGGTTGCGCGGACTGCGGCTGCTGCCGACGCCGGGGCATACGCCCGGGCATCAGTCTGTGGTGACTGAGCGTGCGGTGCTCGGCGGCGATGTGCTCGTACATCCGGCGCAGGCTCGGTGGCCTGAGCTCATCTACGTGTACGAGCGGGATCCGGCGCGGGCCGTGACCTCGCGACGTGAGGTGCTGGAGTTGGCGGCCGCGTCGGGGATTCCGATCGCGGCCGCCCATCCACATGCTGCGCTGTCCGGTGACGTGCGCGCGTTGGCGGCTCCGGCCGATGGCAGCGCGGTCTGCCCGCCGTACAAGCTTTAGCGGTAGCCGGTGGTGTCGGCCGGCTTGCCGGGGTCCTGGACCTCGACCATGTACCGCCACGCGTCCGGCCGGCTCCCGTCGAGGTCGGTGAAGCCGTAGACCTGGGCGAGCTCGCCGCTCGACGTGGACTTGCCGTTCCAGCGCCGTACGTCGGGGTCCGCGGCCAGCGCTGCCGCCGCGCGGCCGACGTACGACGGGCTCTCGGAGATCGCGAAGTGCGGGATCCGCTCGGTCGCGTCCTGCCAGGTCTCCTCGGTCACGCCGAAGCCTTCGAGCATCGCCTCGGACCGCAGCCAGCCCGGAGTGAGCAGGACGGCGGTCGCGTCGTACTTGTCGAGCTCGTGGGCGAGGGCGAACGCCATCCGGCTGACGGCGCCCTTGGCGAGGTCGTAGAAGAACGAGACCCGGTAGTTGTCCGCGTTGTACTCGTTCGTCCCGTCGGTCATCTCGATGACCAGGCCACCCGGTGACTTGATCAGCAGCGGCAGCGCGTAGTGGCTGGTGATCACGTGCGTGTCGATGCCGAGCCGGAGCAGCCGCAGGCCGTCCTCGAGGTTGCTCTCCCAGACCGTCTTGTCCCACTCGGGCTCGCTGAACTGACCCCAGATGTCGTTCACCAGGATGTGCAGCGCGCCCTGCTCGGCCTCGATCCGCTCGATCAGAGCGCGGACCTGCTCGGGATCCAGGTGGTCCACCGGTACGGCGATGCCGTGACCGCCGGCCTGGTCGATCAGCTCGGCGGTCTCGTCGATCGTCTCCGGGCGGTTCATCTCCGACCGCCGCCCCTTCGTGGTGCGCCCGGTCACGTACACGGTCGCGCCCGCGGCGCCGAGCTGGACCGCGATCCCCCGCCCGGCTGCCCGGCTCGCCCCGGTCACCAGCGCAACCTTCCCCGCCAACGGCTTCATACCCGCCTCCATGTTTTCCATACGCTGTATGGTTATGTACCATACGGCGTATGGTTAATGTTGGCAAGCGGTCCGGCCGACCTCGTGCCGGCGAGGAGCGGCTGAGCCGGGAGGCGATCCTGACGGCGGCGCTGCGGATCGTCGACGACGAGGGGATCGACGCGCTCACCATGCGGCGGCTCGCGTCGACGCTCGGGGTCAACCCGATGTCGCTCTACCACCACCTGCCGAACAAGGCGGCCGTCCTGGGCGGGCTCGCAGAGCTGGTGTTCGCCGGCGTGGAGCAGACCGATCCGGGCGACGCCGTGCCTTGGCAGGAGCAGCTCAAGCAGGCGGCGCGGGCGTATCGCAACGCGCTCCGGGCGCATCCGAACCTGGCGCTGCAGGTGCTGTCCGACACGTCGGCGGTCTCGGAGGTCGTGGTCGTGACGGTGGAGCCGTACTACCGCGCGCTCGATCGCGCCGGGTTGTCACCGCGGCAGATCGTCGAGACGGTGAACACGCTGGTCGACTTCATCCACGGCTTCGCCCTCGGCGAGGCGTCGGTCCGCTCGGAGACGTTCGACCTGGCTCCCGACCTGCTCGCCCGGGTGCAGGGACTGCCCGCGGGCAAGGCGCCGACGCTGGTCCGGGTGGTCAGCGAGCTGGGCCCGGAGGGTCTCGCCTACGACTTCGACAGCGGCTTCGAGTCCGGGCTGACCGTGCTGACCGCCGGTATCGCGACCTTGGCCGACCGCGACCGGTAGCGCGAGATCGCGACCCCGACCAGGCAGAGCAGGCCGCCGAGATAGGCCAGTGGCGCCGGGCTCTCGCCGAGCAGCAGCCAGCCGAGGAAGATCGTCAGCGGCGGGACCAGGTACGTCGTCGCGCCCATCCGGCCGGCTGTCGTGCGGGCCAACGCATAGGCCCAGGCGGTGAAGGCGATCGCGGTCGGGAACGCCCCCAGGAACACGACCCACCAGATGCTCGACGGCCGCGCGTCGGCCGTCTCCCGGACCAAGGCCGGCGCGAACGGCAGGCAGCTGACCGTGCCGATCAGGCAGGCCAGCCAGGTCACCTCGAGCGCCGGCAACCTGGCGAGCAACGGCTTCTGCGTGACGACGCCGATCGCGTACGCCGCCGCGGCGGCGAGGCACAGGACGACGCCCCACGTCTCGGCCCGGCCGTCGGACGAGGAGAGCCCGATCAGCACCACCCCGCCGAACGCGGCGACGCTCCCGATCACCAACTGGCGCGGGAAGCCCTCGTGCAGGAAGACGCCGGCCAGCAGGGCGATCAGCAGCGGGCCGATGTTCACGAGCATGGAGGTCGTGCCGGCGTCGAGGTGTTGCTCGGCTGCGTTCAGCGTGAGGTTGTAGACGCCGAACCACAACAGACCGCACGGCACCAGGAACTTCCAGTCACCCTTCGCCGGCCAGCGCCGCGGCCGCGTGAACACGAACACTCCCAGCAGCACGCTGCCGACCAGCAACCGGCCCAGCGACAGCGCACCGGCCGAGAACTCGTGCCCGACATGACGGATCGCCACGAACGCGGCAGCCCACAACACCACCGCCACCGCCGCAGCACCCACCGCCTGCACGCTGTGCTGGATACCTCCCCCACCCCACCACCCCGGTCGCTTCCTCATGTCTGCGAGGCTAGGTCTCGGACACTTCGGCCGACACCGAATTCTTCGCCGGCGGCAGCGCGAACGGTACGACGATCGCCGTCAGCAGCACCGGGATCGTCAGCGCGGCAACCAGCACCGCCATGCTGAACCACAACGAACCGACCGCGAACCCGACGTACACCGCGACCGCGAACACCTCGGCGAAGAACCCCGACACCGACGTCACGGTCGCCCGCGCCGGACCGGTGATCGAGTCCTGCAGCCGCGCCTCGGCGACCACGATCACCAGTTGCATCACGCCGTACCCGATCGCGATCGGCGCGAAGCCCCAGGCCGTGCCGCTCAGCGCACCCCAGGCGATGAGTCCGGCCGTCGCTCCGAGCCCGATCGCGAAGGTTGCTGCTGGCAACTTGTACGCCGGTCCCGCGAGCGCGCCGCCGATCGCCTGCGCGGCAACGGTCACCGCGATCAGCAACGGCACGACCTGGTCGACGCTCCCGCATCTCTCGCGAGCAACGGGAAGTACTCGTCGAACGCCAGGAAGCCACCGAGCAGGGCCACCAACGCCACTGCTCTCCGCACAGCCCGACTGGTCAACGCCTCGGTCACGCCTGCCCGCAGCATCGTCCAGTACTCGCTGAGCGCAGCCCGGGTGGTGGTCGAGTGCGGCTCGTCCTCCTCCGGCTGGGCCGGCTCGACGGCCGGCGCCTCCGGGAGCGTCAGCGCGACCGCAGCCTGGACCAGACAGCTGAGGACACTCACGATTCCCGCCAGCACGTAGCCACCGAGGTCGAACAGCGGCGCGGCCAACGCGGTCGCGGCCAGGTTGGCGATCAGCGAGGCCGACCTGGCCCGGCCGAGCAGCCCGGCGTACTTGTCGGTGCAGTCGCGGGCGGCCAACTCGTCGTACACGAAGGCCTCGAACGTGCCGGAGATCAGCGCGGACGACACACCCCACAGCACGAAGCCGAGGGCGAAGCCGGCGAACGACGGCACGGTGATCCACGCCGCGTACCCGAGTGCGCTGATCAGCGCGCCGAGGACCAGCAGCTTGCGCCGCGAGTACGTGTCGGCCCAGGCGCCGGACGGCACCTCGAGCACGAAGGCGGTCGTCGACCAGATGACGAACAGGATCGAGATCTGGGCGGCCGACAACCCGTGGTCGGCGAACAGCAGCTGGTAGAGCGGGTACAGCGGGATGAAGTCCTGCAGCGCCTCGTACGCGACGATGCGGCTGGACAGGCTCCTCGGCAGGCGGTCAGGGCGTCAAAGGTGCGGGCTCGGATATCTCATGTCTTGAAAGATACGGCGAAATCAGCGCCCCAGCAGATCTTTTCTTCCGGGTGTGGACAAGTGCAGCACCTGGTACCGCGTGCCCGGCACCGGGCCGGGCTCCGGCGAGTTCCACAAGGTGAAGAACACCAGCTCCCAGCGGCTGGGATCGACGGCCAGCGCCGCAGAGTGCACACCGGACCGCGCCGCGTTCTCGCGGAGCACCTCGAGCGCCGCACCGATCGGCTCCGCGGGGTCCACGTCGTTCGCCAGCGTCTGCGTGTGCCTGGTCGCGCTCAGCGCGGGCTGATCCGCCGCCGGGCCGGGCAGCGCCTCCACCCCGGTCCAGTGCCGCACCGGCGGCCGGCCGAAGGAGGTGCAGATCGCGCTGAAGAAGCCGCCGCCCCAGAGGAAGCGGCCCATGCCGGCCGAGTCGTTCCACAGATAGAACGGCGCGTACTGGTTGATCATCGCGCCGTTCGCCCGGTCCTGGATCAGGTACGCCTTGATCCCCAGCCCGTCGAAGTCGTCCAGCCGGTGCCCGGTGGTCTCCACCCGGCGCCGGATGATCCCCATGTCGTAGTCGGTCGGCAACGTGATCTCGTACTGCATTGCGTACACGGTCCACACCCTTCCGCTAGGTCCCGGACATACTAGTAGGTACAGAAGAATTGGGGAGCGCTGTCGTCCACACGTCGGTCAGAGTAGGGCGATGGGTGACGTGATCGAACGGATCTGGGCGAAGTTGCCTGCGGGCAGCCGGGAGCCGCTGGTCGACGGCTTGAGTCCGTCGGACCTGCAGTCCGTGCTGCTGGACGTGAGCCGTGGCCGGGCCGCGAAGGTGACGCCGGCGCGACTGCTGCAGCGCTGGCAGCAGGACCGGTTCGTGCAGCCGTCGACGTCCGACCCCCGGCAGCTCGTGAAGACCCAGCAGCGACTGTGGGAGCGGCTGCCGGACCAGTTCGCCGGCGTCGAGCTGTCGCCCGTGACTCCGCTCGGCACCTGCTCGGCAGTGTCCAACATCAACCAGCATCAGGTGCTCAGCACGATCCGCAGTACCGAGGTCGCCAGCGACCCGACCAACGAGCTCGCGATCGAGGCGGCCGTACGGCGTCGTGCCGGTGAGCCACGGGTGCATCTGGCCGCGTGCCAGCGGGTCGTGCGGGCGCAGGCGGTCGAGGGGCCGGGGATGTTCGCGCACTTCCAGCTGTTCGTGCTGGTGTCGAGTGCGCGGGACACCGGCTCGGGACGGACCGAGGCGGAGCTGCTGGTGGACCACCTGCAGTACTGGCACGACGTGCTGGGTGATGCGGCCGAGCTGACCTTCACCACGTTCACGCCGTCGGCTGTGCGGGAGCGGATCGACGACACCGTCCGTCCGGCGCTGAAGACCGAGCTGGTCGAGGACGCGGCGCGGGAGAAGGGCCGGAACTACTACGCCGGTACGGCGCTGGGCATCGGCTGCGACGGCGCAGAGCTGGGCGACGGTGGTTTCACGTGGAGTGCCGACCTGCTTGGCGATGCGAAGGAGCGCTGCCTGATCTCCTGCGTGTCCACCGAGCGCCTGACCGCTATCTCAGCTTGAGCAGCGCCGCATCGGTCGGCCTGAACCCGCACGCCTCGACGTAGAACGCGGTCAGGTGTGGCTCGTAGTCCACATGGAGCCACTCACACCCGGCCGCCTTCGCCTCCTCGGCAGCAGCAAGCACCAGCCGCTTCCCGATGCCCTGCCGCCCGTACTCCGGGTGTACGGCGGTGTCCAGCACGAACGCATGGGCACCGCCGTCCCAGCACACCTGGACGAACCCGACCAACTGCTCGTTGCTGAAGGCCCCGACCCACGTGAGCGCCCACCGCTCCAACCGCTCCCGCCACGGCTGCACCGTGATGTCACTACCGAACGCAAGCCCGTGAAGCGTCGACAGCTCGACGTCATCCACCGGAAACCGCACCACGAGCTTCACAACACCTCCTCCGCCGATGGGCGTTGACGGGCTTCGGTGCTGATCAGGATGACGGTGCTGTCCGGCCTGAGCTGCAGGCGGTCGCGGGCGGCGCGGAGGCCGGCGAGTGTGGCTGCGCCGCTTGCGCCCGACGAGATGCCGGCCGCGGCCAGGTCGTCCACTGCCTGCAGCGCCTCGTCGTCGTCGACTGTGACCGCGTAGTCGAGGCCTGAACGCAGTACGGGGTAGGCGAGGGTCGACGCCGTACCGCAGTTGAGGCCGGCCATGACCGTCTTGCCGGTCGGCACGGTGACGAGTTCGCCGGCCAGCAGACTCGTGGTGACGCAAGAGGCGGATGCGGGTTCGACACCGAGCACAGCGGGTGTCAACGGGCCACTGCGGTAGTGCGTGACGGCTGCCTGCGCGATCGACCCCACGCCCATCGGTACGACGACCAGGTCCGGCTGTACGTCGATCTCGCGGAACAGGGTCGAGTACCCGTCCACGATGTGCTGCGGCACCACCTCGTACCCGGGCCAGGCGGAGTCCTGGATCAGCAGCCGGCCGGGGTCGTCCGAGTACGACGCTGCCTCCGCGACGGCGGCGTCGTAGTTGTCAGGTACGACGGTCACCGTCGCGCCCTCGGATCGGATCGCGTCGATCGCCGCATCGCTCACGACGTCCGGGACGAACACGTGGGAGGGCAGGCCCAGCAGGGTCGCACGGCGAGCCACTGCCCGGCCGTGGTTGCCATCGGTCGCGGTCACGAGCTCCACCGGACCCGCGTGATCCTGCAGCGCGCGGTGGATCGCCCACCACGCGCCAAGCGCCTTGAATGCGGGCAGGCCGAGCCGCTGCGACTCGTCCTTTACCAGCACCTGGCCGACACCCAGCTCAGCGGCCACCGACGGGACAGGGGTCAGCGGCGTCGGGCGGTACCCCGGGAGGCTCTGGTGGAAGGCCAGGACCTCGTCGGGTGGAGGCGCCGTACGCCAGGAGCGTGCGGTCGGGTTGTCGTACCAGCGCACGACCTAGGCGACCAGGCAGAAGGCCTCGGCCGAGCCGGAGTAGGCACGCGGGGACGAGGCGATCCGGCGCGGAGCCGACTGCTCGACCCGGATCGCGGCCGTCTGGAGGTGGATCGGCAGCGTGGACCGGACGGCGGTCGCCAGGTCGAACTGCACCTCGGCCAGCAGGTCGGTCAGCTCGAGGTCCAGCGCGCGGCAGATCGCGGCGAGGATCTCGGACGACGGCTCCTTGCGGCCGCGCTCGATCTCGGACAGGTAGGGCACCGACACCTGCGCCAGCTCGGCGAGCTCGCGCAGGGTGATCCCCCGCTCGCGCCGCAGCCGGCGGAAGACGTTCCCGATCACCTGGCGTAGCAGCACGTCTGGCCCTCCTTGCCTCCGGATGTCCTGTTACGAGTGTGCCATCCCGGCCAGGTCTGCGGTGGGCAGATCTGCCACGGGCAGATTCCCGACCGATTCCGGACGGTCCGCGCGCAGGCTGGACGGCATGAGTGAGATCAAGCCTCTCGACGACCACATCTACCAGCGGCTGCTGTGGCAGCGGATCCTCGTCCTGGGCGACGAGATCAAGGTCGAGAACGCCAACGCCCTGTGCGCCCAGCTGATCCTGCTGAACGCCGAGGACCCGAAGGCGGACATCTCGCTGTACATCAACTCCCCCGGCGGCTCGGTGTCTGCCGGGCTGGCAATCTACGACACGATGAACTTCATCTCCAACGACGTGGCGACGTACGCGATGGGCATGGTCGCGTCGATGGGGCAGGTGCTGCTCACCTGCGGGGCGCCGGGGAAGCGGTACGCGCTCCCGCACGCCCGGATCATGATGCACCAGCCGACCGGCGGGATGGGCGGTACGGCGTCCGACATCAAGACCCAGGCCGAACAGGCCATCAAGGCACGCGAGGACCTGGCCCGACTGATCAGCGAGCGGACCGGCCAACCGGTGGACCGGATCACCACCGACTTCGACCGGGACCGCTGGTTCACCGCCGACGCGGCCCGCGACTACGGAATCATCGACCAAGTGCTGACTGAAGATCAGCAGTCAGGTCGTCAACGTCTTCCAGCCCGAGGCTGAGGCGTAGCAGACCCGCGTCGGGCTTGGCTTCTTCTGCGACCAGGCGGTGGGTCAGGGCGGCGGGGTGTTGGATGAGGGTGTCTACGCCGCCCAGGGAGACTGCGTGGGTGATGAGGCTCAGGGAGCCGGCTACTCGGGCGGCTGCTTCGTAGCCGCCGGTGACGGTGAAGGCCAGGACGGCGCCTGGGCCGGACTGTTGGCGGCCGATGAGCTCGTGGGGGTCGGAGAGGCCGGGGTAGTAGACGGCCTCGACGGCGGGCTGGGCTGAGAGCCAGTCGGCGAGTTTGGTGGCGGTTGCCTGCTGCGCCCGTACTCGCACTGGCAGCGTCTGCAGTCCCCGGTGCAGTTCGTACGCCGCCAGCGGGTGCAGGAGGCCACCGGTCACGGCCCGGATCTGACGGAGCCGGGCTGTCCACTCCACGCCGGCCGCGACGACGCCGCCCATGACGTCGCCGTGGCCGCCGAGGTACTTGGTGGCCGAGTGCAGCACCAGGCTCGCCCCGTGACGAGCCGGCTGCTGCAGGACCGGCGTCGCGAACGTGTTGTCCACAAGCACCGGCACGTCGCCCGCCTGCCGGACCACGGCCGCGATATCCACAAGCTGCACGGTCGGGTTGGCCGGCGTCTCCAGGAGAACCAGTCCGGTCTCCGGCCGGATCTCCGCCGCCACCGAGTCGGCCGACGTGTAGCTGACCGTCGTACCCAGCAAGCCTGTGGACAACAGGTGGTCGGACCCGCCGTACAGCGGTCGTACGGCGACCACGTGCGGGCGGCCGGCGGCGACAGTGGCGAGCAGGCAGGCGGTGAGCGCAGCCATCCCGGAGCCGAAGGCGACCGCCGAGTCGGTGTGCTCGAGCTCCGCGAGCGCGTCCTCGAAGCGGGCCACCGTCGGGTTCCACAGCCGCTGGTACACGAGGCTGCCGCCGTCCGGCGCCTTGCCTTGCGTGAGTACGTCGTACGACGTCCCGCCGGCCGTCACCCCGGGCAGCGGATAGGTCGTGGACAGGTCGATCGGCGGCACGTGGACGCCGAGCGCGGTGAGGTCGTCAC
This sequence comes from Kribbella sp. NPDC050820, assembly GCF_040653975.1. NCBI lineage: Bacteria > Bacillati > Actinomycetota > Actinomycetes > Propionibacteriales > Kribbellaceae > Kribbella > Kribbella sp. NPDC050820. Next base: position 149,326 of record NZ_JBFAHB010000001.1, on the reverse strand, counting down.
GGCCGGCGTGCACCGACCGGGTGTCGAGCTGGGTCATCCGTGCCTCCTCAAGGTCGCCTGCACTCACTCGGCGATGAGGATGGAATCTTCTGCAGATCAGCCGCAACAGTTCCGAAGAAAATTCATCCACAGGCTCATCCACACGCTGTGGATTCTGTGGAGGAGTCCTACAGTGGTGCCATGCCGAAGGATCGTCGGACCCCCGGTCCCGCCCCGCGCGCGGCTCCGGACGGGCTCGACGACGTCGACCGGGAGCTGGTCCGATTGCTGGCCGGCAACGGCCGGATGCCGAACAACGCGCTCGCGGAGGCAGCAGGCATCGCCCCGTCGACCTGCCTGATGCGGGTGCGGTCGCTGCGGGAGCGCGGGGTGATCCGGGGCTTCCACGCCGACGTGGACCTGGCGGCGCTCGGGCAGCCGCTGCAGGCGCTGGTCGCGGTGCGCATCGGGGCGCACTCGCGTGACGAGATCAACCGCTTCCGGACGAAGGTGCCCGGGCTACCGGGTGTGCTGTCGCTGTTCCACGTCAGCGGCGCGAACGACTACCTGCTGCACGTGTCGGCTGCGTCGCCGGACGCGTTGCGCGAGTTCGTGCTGGACCACCTGACCGCTGACCCAGCCGTAGTACACGCCGAGACGAGCCTCATCTTCGAGCACGTCCGCGGCGGAGCGAGCTAGGGCGCGTCAGACACGCCCTAAAGACCCCAGGCGGCTGCCAGCTGAGCAAAGGAGTGCCGGCGCTCGGCGGGGTTGTGGATATTCGTGGTGATGATCAGCTCGTCGGCGTCCGCGGCCTTGGCACGGCTCGACAGATCGGCAACGACCTGGTCGGGCGTGCCGACAGAGACCAGACCGGCCCACTCCTCGACGGCCGCGCGTTCGGCGTCGGACCACGGGTAGGCGGCAGCCTCCTCGGGAGACGGCAGCGGGCCCGGCCGACCGGAGCGCAAGCGCAGCATCGAGAGCGCGTTGGCCTGAGCCAGCTGCTGCGCGCGTTCCTCGGTGTCGGCGACGATCGCGGCCAGCGCGAGGATGACATGCGGCGTCGATTGGTGGTCGGAGGGCTGGAAGTTCTCCCGGTACGACGCGATCACACCGGCCGGGTCGAGAGTCCCGAAGTGACCGGCGTACGCGAATCCGGTCCCGAGTGCGGCCGCGGCCTGACCGCCGTACGTGCTGGAACCGAGGATCCACACCGGCGGCAGCGGTACGTCGTCCGGTTGCGCGGAGATCGGCGCGAACGGGTGACCGGCCGGGAAGCCTTCCGCGTACGCGCGAAGCTCGGCGTACTGCTCGGGGAAGTCGTCAGCGCCGAGCGCCTCCCGGCTGCGGCGCAGCGCGAGCGCGGTCCGCTGGTCGGTGCCGGGCGCGCGGCCGATGCCGAGGTCGATGCGATCGGGGTGCAGGCCGGCCAGCACGCGGAACGTCTCGGCGACCTTCAGCGGTGAGTGGTTCGGCAGCATGATGCCGCCGGAGCCGACGCGGATGTGCGAGGTGGCCGCGGCGACGGCCGCGATCATCACCTCGGGCGTCGAGCTGGCCACGCTCGGGATGTTGTGATGCTCCGCCAGCCAGTAGCGCTTGTACCCGGCGGCCTCGGCGGCGCGGGCGAGCTCGAGGGTCTCGTGCAGCGCCTGTGACGGTCGCGATCCCGTCGGCACCGGCGAGAGGTCGAGCACGGACAACGGCATCGGTTCGGAGGTCACGTTCAACCACCAACCGCGGCCCGCCGCGAGCTATTCCGGGTACGGCGTTCGTTCGCGAGCGTCCCGCAGTGGCCTGGCCCACCAGGCGAGCTGGTCGAGCAATGCGGCCGCGGCACGCGGTGTCGTGGGGTCGACGGGCTCGCCGTCCGCCGTGAAGTCGGTCTCGTGGAAGCCGAGGGTGTCGCGAATCGTGACCGCGTGGAGCTCGCCGAACACCAGTCGCAGCTGCTCGGCGGCCCGGAGTCCGCCCGACCGGCCGCCGTACACGACGAAGGCGATCGGCTTCCCGTACCAGGGCCGCCGTACGGCGTCGATCGCGGTCTTGAGGTCACCCGGGTACGCGTGGTTGTACTCGGCGGTGACGATCACCGCGGCGTCGGCGTCGGCGATCCGGGCCGGCAACTCGGGCAGCGGGACGGCGCTCAGGTCGATCAGGTCGAGCTTGAAGTCGTCGGACTGCTCGACCTGGCGGGCGAACCAGCGGGTGACCAGAGTGCCGAAGCGACCGGGGTCGACGGTGCGGGTGAGCAGGGCCAGCCGCAGCGGATGAACGGTCACGCCGGGGACGCTAATACCTCAACACCACTTGAGGTCAAGGCGGCGACGAGGAGGCAGTTCAGAATAGGGGGGATCCGGGATAAACTCAGGGATTTATGGCTGCCACCGGAGGAAATGCGGAAATGTCCTCCAGGAACCAACGGGCTGCATTTTATCACAAGGGGTTTGAATTGCCGAATCCGGTTCAGGCCGAGCAGGTTCACCTGACGGCGTTCTACGCTGCGCTCGACGCCGAGCGGGAGCGCGCCGAGGCCCGCAAGCAGGACGAGCAACTGGTCCATACCCGTAACGCGCAGGCCTTGCACCAGCGCGACGGCCGGATCCGTGAGCTGAACACCCGGCTGGCCCGGCTCAACTCGGCCGAGGAAGGCCTGTACTTCGGCCGCCTGGACGCCGCCGACGGCGAGACCCTGCACATCGGCCGGCTCGGCTTGCACGACGACGACTACGAACCGTTGCTGGTCGACTGGCGCGCGCCCGCAGCCCGCCCGTTCTACATCGCCACGGCAGTCGCGAACGAGGGCGTCGTACGGCGCCGCCACATCCGGACCCGGCTACGCAAAGTGGTCGACGTTCAGGACGAGCAGCTCGACCTCGACCGGGACGCGCCGGACGCGTCCAAACCCGGGACCGGCGTAATGGGCGAGGCGGTCCTGCTCGCCGCGCTCGAGGCCCGCCGGACCGGCCGGATGGAGTCGATCGTGCAGACGATCCAGGCCGACCAGGACCGGATCATCCGCTCGGAACTGCCCGGAATCCTGGTCGTCCAGGGCGGTCCGGGCACCGGAAAGACCGCGATCGCGCTGCACCGCGCGGCCTATTTGCTTTACACGCACCGTGAGCAGCTGGAAAAGCGCGGAATTCTCGTGGTCGGCCCGAATGCGGCGTTCCTGCGGTTCATCGGCGAGGTGCTGCCGTCACTTGGTGAGGACGGCGTCCGCCTCGTCACCGTCGCCGAGCTGTACCCGGGCCTGACCGCGACCCGGCCGGAGGTCGCAGAGAGCGCCGAGGTCAAGGGTCGCGCGGTGATGGCCGAGGTGATCGCGAAGGCGGTCGACGACCGGCAGTGGGTGCCGGACCGCCCGATCCAGCTCACCGTCGACCGGACCGTGCTGCGGCTCGACCCGTCGTTCTGCGCGGACGCCCGGGCGCGGGCCCGCAGCCGCAACCTGACCCACAATCAGGCCCGGCCGTTCTTCCTGACCGAGGTCGTCGACTTCCTCACGAACCAGTACGCCGACCTGATCGGCGCCGACCCGCTCGGCGGCGAGAACCTGCTCGACGACTACGACCGCCAGGAGCTGCGCAAGGAAGTCCTCGCCGAGCCGGCTGTGCAGGCGCTGCTCGACCAGCTCTGGCCGCTGCTCAGCCCGCAGAAACTCCTCGAGGACCTGTACGGCGACGAGGACCGGCTGGCCGTGGCTGCGCCGCAACTGAGTGTCCTCGATCGCGAACACCTCCTGCGGTACGGCGACGACTGGAGTCCGTCCGACGTACCGCTGCTGGACGAAGCGGCGGAGCTGCTCGGGGACGATGGCCGGGAAGCGGCGAAGGAGAAGGCGGCCCGGGCGCGGGCGATCGCTTACGCACAAGGCTCGCTGGACGTGCTGACCGGTTCGGCGTCGACCGACTTCGACGAGGACGACGACGCGGAGGTGCTGACCGCGAAGGACATCCTGGACGCCGAGATGCTCGCGGAGCGGTACGAGGCGGACGACGACCGGACGCTGGCCGACCGGGCCGGGGCCGACCGGCGGTGGACGTACGGGCACGTGATCGTGGACGAGGCGCAGGAGCTCGCGCCGATGGCGTGGCGGGCGATCGCGCGGCGTTGTCCGCTTCGCTCGATGACTGTGGTCGGTGATGTCGCGCAGACCGGTGCGATCGGCGGTGGGACGAGCTGGGAGAGTGCGCTCGGGTCGACGTTCGGCGATCGCTGGCGGCTGGCCGAGCTGACGCTCAACTACCGGACACCGGCCGAGGTGATGGAGCTCGCTGGTGATGTCCTGCGCGAGGTCGACCCACGGGCGAAGGCGCCGCGCTCGGTCCGATCGACCGGAGTGCGGCCTTGGCACGCGAACATTGCGCCGGCGGACCAGGCGGCGTACGTGCAGAAGGTGGCGGCCGAGGAGACGCAGCACGGGCAGGTCGGTGTCATCACGTCCCGCAACCGACTCGAGTTCGTGCAGGAGGCGGTCGCTCACCTCGACGACGTGACGGTGCTGAGCGCGGCCGGCGCGAAGGGCCTCGAGTTCGACTCTGTCCTGGTCGTCGACCCCGACGGCATCCTCGTCGAGTCACCACGCGGCCTCCGCGACCTGTACGTCGCCCTGACCCGCTGCACCCAACGCCTAGGAGTAGTCGGCCCGCTCCCCGACGTACTCCAGTCCTCCACTGCGTGGGATGACCGTCGGTGAGGCGAGTCCTACCGTCGAAGGATGAAGAAGCCGCTGAGGTGCGTCCTCCGCGTGCACACCTGGCGAACCAGGCGCAATGAGGAGGGCCAGCGCTACCAGCTCTGTCTGGGGTGCGGGATCACGCGCGACAAGCTGACGCTCAACGACTTCGGGGGTGGTTAGTGGTCAGCGCAGCATTTCTGTTGGTGTTGGAGTTCGAAGGGGATGAGGAGGTTGCCGGCGGCTGGCTGGACCTGGAGGACCAGGCGGCCGGCGCGGCGGAGGGGGCGCAGGAAGTCTCGGGTGTCGACGAGTGCATCGTCGGTGACGGATAGACCGCCGACGGCCTCGAGTTGATCGATGCCGCAGCGGGTGCGGAGTTCCGCGGCCGGCATGATCCCGTGCGCTTGTTCGTGGCCGGGCCAGCGGACAGCGCGTCCCGCCGTACCGAGGGCTGCTTCGACGGCGGCGAGGTAGGCACCGCGGACGAGCTGGCTCGGGCCGGCCAGCTCCGGCTCGGACGCGCCGGGCCGGGTGATCGCGAGGCCGGCGTGCTGAGTGGCGAAGCGACCGCGGACGGCGTCGGCCAGGTCCGCCGTACTCATCAGCGAGACCGCCACGTGCGGGCGGTCGCCGCCTGACACCATGTGGGTGCAGGCGACGACCGGCTGGTCCACGGCGTCGAGCAGGTCGTACAGCAGGTGGTCGGCCGCGGCCGTGTCCCGGCTGTCTGCGTCGATCGCGATGATCATGGGCGACTACTTCGGCAGGACCCAGATCGGGTTCGTGTAGAACCACAGGTCGACCCACGGGTCCGCGTCGCCGACCACGTCGAGCTGCGGTCCGGCCGGGTCGACCGCCGCGCCGAGGTAGCCGGGCTGGCTGCGCTTCCCGTCGGTGCCGCGGACGCGGACGTAGAACGGCGCCTCCGCCTTGCCCAGCGGGTAGACGAGCTCGAACGTGCCGCGCCGGCCCGAGGTGTCCCACTGCCGGACGACCTTCGTGTTCGGTGCGGTGAAGGTGTCGCGGTCGGAGACGGTCCCGGTGACCGCGCCCTGGATCACGTCGACCCGGTTCAGGGTCGGCACGAAGCTCGCCCAGTTCGGCATCGTCTGCGCGGTGATCCGGACGACGAGCTCGAGCGCCTTGCCCTTGCGCGTGATCAGGGCGCCGCCGAGCGGCTCGCCGTACCGGTTGCCGACCTCACGGACCTCGACCTCGACGCCCTTGGCCAGCGCGCCGTGGTCGACCCAGACGCGGCCGTTGCGCAGGCCCTCCATCACCGCGAGGTAGTCACGCCGGTCCGCGCCGACGTGCGTGCGGCTGTAGAAGCCGGGCCAGAAGTCGCCCGCGGTCCGGTTCACCGTGTTGCCGTAGACCGGGTCCATGTAGCGGCCGTCGCGGTCGAACTGCGCCTGGCTCGAGCCGTCCGGACGACGCGAGGTCTCGTTCCAGTTCACGTGCGAGTCGGAGTTCGCGCTGATCCACCACGGCTTGCCCTCGGCGAGCAGGCTGTCCCACAGGCCGCCGACGGTCGCCGTCATCCAGTCGAAGCCGCCCCAGGTCCGGTAGCTCTCGGCCGGGTAGCCGGGGAACGAGTTCGCGTTCGGCGAGTTGCCGTAGAAGCCGCGGGCGCTCGCGCCGCCGATCCCGGCCGGCAGTCCGGCCGCCTGGTGACCGGGCGCGCCCTCGAAGCCGACCGCGATCCGCGGGTCCGCGTCGCGCCAGTTGCGGATCTCGTGCGGGCTGTCGATGCCGTTGCGGGCCGGGTGGTTGGCCAGGAACAGCGCGTCCGCGACCCGGCGGCTGTCGACCTGCTGACCGAGCCACTGGATGCCGGACACCGCGAGCGCCTCGTTGGCGGGCGTGTTCGCGCCGGCGCCCTTCACACTGCCGTCGTAGCTGTTCTCGAACTGCTTCAGTACGTCGACCTCGCGGCTGCCCGGTGCGACGAAGACCGTGCCGTGCTCGGCGGCCGGGATGTTCCACTCCAGGCCCTGGAAGATCAGCGTGTTGCGCAGCTCCGAGCGGGCCGCCTTGATCTGCGGGTTGACCAGGTCGACGCCGATCCGGGCGTGCGTCGCGCCGCCGTGGTCGGTGATGACCAGCCAGTCCAGCCCGTACGCCGCAGCGTGCCGAGCCTGGTCGATCACCCGGTACAGACCGTCGGAGCTCAGCTGCGTGTGGATGTGGTGGTCGCCGGCCAGCCAGACGTTGGGGCGCTGGCCCGCCTTGAAGATCCAGCCGTCCTGGGGAGCGGCCGCCGCGGCGACCTGCGCTCCGGTGACGGCGAGCGCCGCCGTACCTCCGAGGATGCCCGCCGATCGCAGCAGGACGCGCCGGGACACCTCGGTCGGCGAGAGGTCGCTGTCCGGCACCGACTCGTCGAGCGCCGCCAGCGTGGCCGCGTCCAGCTCGGTGTTCGGGTGGTGGTGGTGATGCCCGTGGCCGTGGTCATGACCGTGGTCGTGGCTGTGGTCATGCCCGTGGTCGTGGTCGTGCGGGTGGCTGTGGTCGTGCGCGTGCCCCATCGTGCGTCCTCTCGGATGGCGGAATCCCGCGCGATCATCGCCCTTTCCCATGACCACCAGATGTTGTCCCGGTGAACGCCTCCGGATGGACAACCCGCCGCCGGACCACTTCAATGTCCCAGGATGAGAACTCGCTGGACGACGGTCCGACGGGCCGCGACCACCGCGGTCACGGTCGGTGGTCTGCTCGCGCTGCCCGCGTGCAGCGACTCCCAGTCGGACGCACCGGCCGTCCGGGCGAGCAGACCGTCGGCGCAGACCCCGAGCCGGTCGCCGTCCCCCTTGCCCGTGGCAAGGTACGTGTTCCCCATCCGCGGCTGTGAAGCTTCTGCGTCACAGAGTCACCACGACTACCCGGCGTCCGACATCTTCGCGAAGACCGGCTGCAAGTTCGTCGCTCCGGTGGACGGGAAGGTGGACGAGGTGACCGCAGTCGACCACTGGGACCCGGACACCAACGTCGGCAGGGATCGCGGTGGGCTGTCAGTGTCCGTGGTGGGCGTCGACGGCGTCCGGTACTACGGTTCACACCTGTCGGCCATCGGTGCCGGTATCAAGCCAGGATTGCGCGTGCAAGCCGGCCAGTTGCTCGGCTCGATCGGCAACACCGGCAGCGCCCGGGTCACGCCGTCCCACCTGCACTTCGGAATCAGCTGGCCGACCCCACCCGGCCGCTGGTGGATCCGCCGCGGCGCGGTACCACCCCAGGCCTACCTGAACGCCTGGCGCGAAGGCCGCCAACTGTCTCCCGTCGCTGCAGTGGCCAAGGCCCGCCGGGCCTACGGCACCGACCGCGGCTGCCGCTCGTACTGCTAGTCGACGGCTTCGAAGAGTGGTACGTCGTCGTCGGGGAGGGTGATCTCGACGCGGTCCAGGTGGCCTTGGTACGGGAACGTGCCGGTGTACTCGGTCGACGCCGGGGAGGCGCCGTCGTGGCCGATGTCGAGGCCTTCCCAGCCGTGGAAGTTCGGGAGCACTGCGTCGAGTTTGCCGGAGGCAACTTCTTTGGCGTCGACCAGGAGGCGCACGGAGGCGGTGCAGTCGCCGGTCTTCTCCACGTCCACCGCGAGTTCCGTCGTACCCACAGGGATCGGCGCATCGGACCGGAAGAGGGTGTGCTTGCCGAGATAGTTGTGGTCGAACACCAGCCGGCCGTCCTTGACGAACAAGGAGAAGCCGGTGGCCACACCGCCGAGCGCCACCAGTACGCCGTCGCCGTCTGATGTGGCGCGGTCGACGAAGGCGGTCATCCGGTGTGAGCGGTTCATCGTCGGCGGGCATGCGGCTGCCGGCAGGTGCGGCATCCCGCGGTAGTAGACAAAGTTGCGTCGGGCCCGGATCGATCCCGGCCTGGCCACCTTGGCTCGTACGGCGAAACCGCGGTCGTCGAGGGGCAACACGTCGTACTTGCCGGCCTCTGCCCAGAACCGCTGCTGCAGCTCCGCCAGCTTCTCCGGATACCGGGAAGCGACGTCGTCACACTCCGACCAGTCGGTCGTGGTGTCGTACAGCTCCCAGCGGTCCTCGGCGTAGTCCGTCCCCCGCTGGTGAAACGCGACGGCCTTCCAACCGTCGTGCCAGATCGCGCGGTGGCCGAACATCTCGAAGTACTGCGTGCGATGCGTCGTCGGCGCATCGGCGTCGTCGAACGTGTAGCTCAGCGGCGTGCCATGCAGCGGCAACTGCCGCACCCCTCGGTACGTCGCGGGCGCCTCGACGCCGACGAGGTCGAGCACGGTCGGCGTGATGTCGATGACGTGGTGGAACTGGGTCCGGATCGCGCCGGAGTCGGCGATCCGGCCCGGGCACCGCACGACCAGCGGCACGCGTACGCCGCCCTCGTGCGTGTTCTGCTTGTAGCGCCGGAACGGCGTGTTCCCCGCCTGCGCCCAGCCCCACGGGTAGTTCGAGTGGCCGCGGGGTCCGCCGATCTCGTCGAGGTGCTCGAGGTTCCAGGCGAAGTCGGGCTCGATCCCGTTCTGGAACGCGGCCGGGTTGAGCGAGCCGCGCTTGCCGCCCTCCTGGCTCGCGCCGTTGTCGGACATCACCACGATCAGCGTGTTGTCCAGCCGTCCCAGTGCCGCCAGCGCGTCGACGAACCGGCGCAGCTCGGCATCGGTGTGGTCGAGCATGGCGGCGTACGCCTCCTGCAGGCGAGCGAACAGGCGACGCTCGTCGTCGGTGAGGTCCGCCCACGGCTCGACCCCGTCGTTGCGCGGCGACAGTTGGGTGTCGGCCGGGATGACGCCGAGCTCCTTCTGCCGGGCGATCCGCCGGTCCCGGATCACGTCCCAGCCCTGGTCGTACCGGCCGCGGTACTTGTCGAGGTACTCCTGCGGAGCCTGGTGCGGTGCATGCGCGGCGGCGAACGCGAGATGCAGGAAGAACGGCTTGTCCGGCGTCGTCGAGATCTGCGCCCGCACGAACGAGATCGCCTGGTCGACCAGGTCGGTGGTCAGGTGGTAGCCGTCCTCCGGCCGGGCCGGCGCCCCGATCGCGTGGTTGTCCGCGTAGAGCTCGGGGTAGAAGCAGTCGGTCTCGGCCTCGAGGAAGCCGTAGTACCGCTCGAAGCCGCGACCCAGCGGCCACTGGTCGTACGGACCGGACGCGGTCGTGTGCTCGGTCGGCGCAAGGTGCCACTTGCCGACGCACATCGTGTTGTAGCCGGCGTCGACCAGCATCTCGGCCAGGGTCGCGGCCGCCTTCGTGACGTGTCCGCGCCCGTTCGGGTAGCCGGTGTCGAGGTTGGACAGCAGGCGCATGCCGACCGAGTGGTGGTTCCGCCCGGTGAGCAGCGACGCCCGGGTCGGCGAGCACAGCGGTGTCGCGTGGAAGTTCACGTACCGCAGCCCGCCGGCGGCGAGGCCGTCGATCGTCGGGGTGTCGATCTCGGACCCGAAGCAGCCCAGGTCCGCGAACCCGACGTCGTCGAGGACGACGTAGACCACGTTCGGCGCCGAGGCTCCCGGCGTCGGGACGGACGCCCAGTGCGGCACCGAGTCCAGGTGGGTCAGTCCGATCCGCCCCGCGAACTGCCGGCCCTCGTCCATGACCCTCCTGTGCTCGCCCGAAGTGCACTGGTCGGACCAGTGCACTGAGTCGTTGCCCAGGATTTCCCCGGCGGATGCCGGTGTCAAGTGGTGCCGGGTGTCGGCGAGGGTATCGGCGGGGGTGTCACGGCCCAACGATCTGGCGGATCTCCGACTCGCCTTCCCAGCCCGGCCAGGTGCGGCGGTGCAGGTCCATGAACCGCTCGGTCCAGTGGATCGCGTCCGCCCGGGTCGGCACGTCGTACAGCGCGTAGGCGCCGAGCGGGGCCGGGTCGTCGAAGGGACCGTCGGAGACGGTGAGCCGGCCGGCCGAGACGGCGACCCTCGTCGCGGTGGCGACCGGGAGCAGGCCGGCGGTGTCCACGAGGACTCCGCTGCGCGCCGCCTCCGCGCTCAGCGCCGCGATGCCTTCGTGCAGGGCCGGTGGCGGGAAGCCGTGCGACTCCGACGTACGCAGCAAGGCGATGAAGCGCATCAGCGGGCCCGGCCCTCGCGCAGCATGCCGATCGACTTCTCGATCCGCCGGGCCTTGGTCTCCTCGGTCTTGGCGCCGGTCACCTGCAGGACGTGCCACTGCTGCTTGCTGTAGCTCAGCGTCTGCCAGAACTCCTGCGCCTTCGCGTCCCCGGCCAGTGCCGCGGCGAACTCCTCGGGTACGTCGACCTCGCGCGGAGCCGTGTCGAGTACGACGTCGACATCGAGTACGTCCCCGGCCGCGACCCCGGCCTCGGTACGGCGTTCGCTGCTGACGCCCAGCAGGTACCGTCCGCCCATCCGGGCGATCGAGGTGCGGAACGTGAAGCCGTTGACGGTCACGCTGACCTTCGGGTGCGCACCACCGCCGAGCGCCTCGACGATCTCGGCGGGCACCTCGAACCCGGCCGTGGTCTTCCCAGTGCCCTCGAGCTCGGCCGTGAACTTCATCGCAGACTCCCCTCTGCGCGGGCGCGCAGCATCAGCAAGGTGATCCAGGTCCAGCCCAGAATGACAGCGACGGTGAACCCGAGGTTGACGGCCGCCGTGCCGGCCCCGGCGCCGAGACCGGCCAGGCCGAGGAAGTAGACGATGCCGGTGATCAGCGAGAACCGCGCCCAGCCGGCCGAGCGGTGCCGCCCGAACCAGCGGCTGAGCACGAAGCACGCGACGATCAGCCCGATGAACCCGATCATCCCGGCGATGACGTGCCCCACCCCGTGCCAGCTCACCGTCTCCGGCATCGCGTCCGGTGTCCCCGGCGGGAACCCGAGCGCCGGATCGGCCCGCATGAGCCCGGCCGCGGCAACGCCGGCGCCGTACACGATCAGGCCGCCGACGCCCCAGCGCGACCGCTCGCCGGGCGCGAACGACCTGGCCAGCCCGATCGCGCCGATCACGGTCAGCAGCCCGGTGCCGACCATCATCACCGAGTGGATCCAGCCGCCGGTCCCGTTGGCGAGCAGGCTCAGCGAGTGTTTGCGGATGTCGAACCCGTCGCGGACGATCGCCTCGACGGTGCCGATCCCGACGTACAGAGGGCCGGCGAGTGCCCCGGCCAGCAGGAGAGGTCGTTTCATGGCTTCAGCCTCGATCGAAGGCCTTTAGAAAACCTTCGGGAGTCCTAGGCTGAGGCGCATGCGATTTGGCGTGCTCGGGCCGGTGACGGCCTGGACCGATGACGGCCAGGCGGTGCGGATCCCGGACCGGAAGGTGCGGGGCCTGCTGGCTGACCTGCTGCTGCATGCGGGGCGGCCGGTCGCGGCGGCGGCGATCATCGACGATCTGTGGGGCGACGAGCTGCCGGCGAATCCGACCGCGACGCTCCAGACTCGGGTCTCCCAGCTCCGCAAGGCCCTGGACGACGCCGAGCCCGGGGCGCGCGACCTGGTGCAGACGACGCCCGCCGGGTACCTCATCGCCGTCGCCGCCGAGGCTGTGGACTCCGGCCGGTTCCGCGCGCTGGCGGCTCGGGCCCGGCAGACCGGCAGCGCCCGGATGCGCGCCGCCACCCTGGCTGATGCGCTGACGCTGTGGCGCGGTCCGGCGTACGCCGATGTCGCTCAGGACGCGTTTGCCCGGGCAACGATCGACCGGCTCGACGAGGAGCGGCTGGCCGTTCAGGAGGCGTACGCCGAAGCCCGGTTGGTGCTCGGTGAGTACGACGAACTCGTCGCCGAGCTGGCCGAGCTCGTGGCGCGGAACCCTTTGCGTCAGCGGCTGCGCGCCGTACAGATGAAGGCTTTGCATCAGTCGGGTCGACAAGCCGAGGCGTTGGAGAGCTACGGCGATCTGCGGAGTCGGCTGGCCGATGAGCTCGGGCTGGATCCCGGTCCGGAGCTGGTCGCACTGCATCAGGAGATCCTCACCGAGGCCCCGACTGTCCGGGCGCCGCTGAAGACCAACCTGCCGGCCGAGGTCGAGCTGATCGGCCGTGATGCGGCTGTGGACGAGGTCGTGGAGCGTCTCGCCTCGGCGCGGCTGGTGACGCTGACTGGCGCGGGTGGCGTCGGCAAGACGAGCCTCGCACTCGCGGCAGCCCGCCGAAGCGGAGACGAAGCCTGGTTGGTCGAGCTCGCGGCACTCGACGCTGGGCCAACGGCCGATGACGTGTCGGCGTTGATCGAGGCAACGACCGGGTTGGTTGTCCTCGACAACTGCGAGCACGTGATCGATGCCGCCGCGGACGTGGTTGCGCGGCTGCTGCGTGAGACGCCCCAGCTGCGGATACTCGCGACCAGCCGGGAGCCGCTTGCTGTCGCGGGTGAGCACCGTTGGCCGGTGCCGCCGCTGGATCTTCCCTCCGCTGATGCAGACGCGGCCGCGAGCCCGGCCGTCCAGCTCTTCGTTGCGCGTGCCACGGCGGCCGATCCGCGCTTCACCCTGACGGCCGACAACACCGCAGCCGTGGTTGCGTTGTGCCGTCGGCTCGACGGGCTTCCGCTCGCGCTCGAGCTGGCCGCGAGCCGGGTGGCGGCGATGGATGTGCGCGACCTGGTCGACCGGTTCGATGACCGCTACCGCCAGCGTGGTCTGCCCGATCGGCAGCAGACGCTGTCGGCGATGGTCGAGTGGAGCTGGGATCTGCTCGGCGAATCGGAGCGTGCCGTGTTGCGCCGGCTCGCGCCGCATCCTGGCGGGTGCACGCTGGCCGCGGCCGCGGCGGTGTGCGCGGGCGACGACGTACCGGTCGCTGATGTCGCCGAGCTGCTGAGCCGGTTGGTTGACCGCTCGCTCGTCGTACGCGTGGATGGGACGTCCGGGTCGCGGTATCGGCTGCTGGAGACGGTCCGTGCGTTCTGCCTGCAAAGACTGGAGGCAGCCGGGGAGCTCGAGACCACGCGGCTCCGCTACGAGCGGTACTTCGAAGGGCTGGCCCGGCACACCGAGCCCCGGCTCTACGGGCACAGCGAGCTGTTCGAGTACCTCGGCGGCCTGTACGGCGACGCCCCGCAGCCGGCCGCCACCCCGGCCGCGATGTTGCCTCGGACAACGACCGTGACCTCGGCCGACGGGACCCCGATCGCGCTCGAGACGTACGGCGCCGGCGAGACGGCGCTCGTCCTCGTCGGCGGCGCGCTGAACGACCGGCGGACCTTCGTCCCACTCGCCAAACGGCTGGCCGACCGGTTCACCGTGGTGACCTACGACCGGCGCGGCCGAGGCGACAGCGGCGAGGTGCTGCCGTGGGCGGTCGAGCGGGAGTTCGAGGATCTGGCCGCGGTCGTCGACGCGGCCGGTGGTTCGGCGTACGCGCTCGGGGTCTCGTCCGGCGCGGTGCTCGCGGCCGAGGCAGCGGTGTACGGCGTCCCGATCCTCGGGCTGCTCCTGATCGAGCCGCCGTTCATCATCGACGACACCCGGCCGCGGCTCGCCCCGGACTTCGCGGGCCGGCTGCAGGAGCTGGTCGAGCAGGACCGGTACGGCGACGCGACCGAGCTGTTCCTGGTCCAGGCCGTTGAGATGCCGGCCGAAGTGCTCGCGCCGATGCGGTCCGCCCCACTGTGGAAGGAACTGGAGGCCCTGGCTCCGACGCTGGCGTACGAGGTCCTGGTGATGGGCGACTTCAGCATCCCGGACCACTGGGCGACCGCGATCACCGTGCCCACGCTGGTGATCGACGGCGGCGAGAGTCGGGACTGGCGCCGGAACACCGCGCAGGTCGTGGCCGACCTGCTCCCCGACGGGCGGCGACTGACCATGGACGGGCACCCGCACGACGTCGAGCCGGACGTACTCGGCCCGATCGTCGAGGACTTCGTCGCCCGGACCATGTCGAGGCGGCTCGGGTAGTTCCGACGTACTCGATGTGGGGAGCTGATCGGCAGCTCTCGCAGAGAGGACAGTGATGCAGCCCGTTCTGAACAGCATGTTGCTCGGCAGCGCCGACCCGGAGCGGTTGAAGACGTGGTACCGCGACGGCTTCCACGCCGAGGTGGACGGCTACGGCAACCTGAACCTCGGTGGCTTCGGCCTGGTCATCGAACACCGCGACGACGTCGCCGCCAAGACCGCCGAACCCGGCCGGTGCATCGTGAACTTCGCCGTCGACGACATCGAGGCCGCGGCCGCGCACCTGCGCAGCCTCGACGTCGAGTGGCTGGTGCACCCGGAGGACCGCGGTGTCGGGTGGTTCGCCACCCTGGTCGACCCGGACGGCAACTACGTCCAGCTGATCCAGATGAAGCCGGAGTACTTCGCCGGGCTCTGAGCACAGAGAACGTCCGCGCCGGCCTTGGGAACCGGTGCGGACGGGGTCTCTTCTGCTGGTCGTGCAATCAGGCGCATTCAGGGGAGAAAGGGCGGCAAGCGGGGGGCAGAGCGCCAACGCCCGCCTGCCGCCGTCGACACCTTTGGTGATCGAGGTGAGGTTCTCGACCGGGCCGCGTTACCGGGTGGGTTGTCTGGTGAGATACGGAACGCGAAAAGGTGCCGAGTGCTTCTCAGCGGGGTGCTACATCCCACATGCGCTCGCCGGGCAGGGGGTCGGGGAGCCGGTCGACGGCCGGCATCGGGTCGTTGGTGACCCGAAGACCGGCGAAGCGGCGGCTCATGGCGTGTGCGTACCGCTCGGCCAACGCCGGCTCGGCGTTGTAGTCGGCGATCACGTGCTCACCGAACCAGACTCGGACGCGTCGGCGTTCAGACGTCTGGGTGGCGGTGGCGGTTGTCACTGGTCCTCCTGGCTGTAACTCGAAGGTGGCCGGCCTGGGACGCGGAGCGAGCGCGATGGCGGTGCGCCGTGTGTTCACCGTCACGTCAGATCCAACGGAGGACGCGGACCCGAAGTCACGCCCCGATCGCGATTCCGGGAACTTTTTCGAGACCGCCCAGGCCCGAATTCTTCGAGCCTGTGTTCGATTACCGCAATCAGCCGAACGGGCCGCGGGTCGAGACCCCGCCGTCGAGCACGAGCTGCTGACCGGTGACGTACGCCGACGCGTCCGAGGCGAGGTAGACGACGGCTTCGGCGATCTCCTCGGACCGGCCGAGCCGGCCGGCCGGGATCTCGTCGACCCACTCCCCGCCCGCGTCGGGTGCGGTGTTCGCCACCGCGGTCGCGATCGCGCCGCCGGCCGCGACGTTCATCCGGATGCCGTCGCGGGCGTACTCCGCCGACACCGTCCGGGCCAGACTGAGCAGGCCCGCCTTCATCACGCCATACGCCGCCTGCTCGGGAGCGGCCATGATCCCTGTGACCGATCCGATGCTGACGATCGAACCGCCGCCACCTTGGCCGAGGAAGACCCGCACGGCCGCGCGGACGGCCCGCATGACATAGCGGAGATTGACCTCGTAGATGGTGTCCCAGTCATCGTCGGTCATCTCGTGCAGCTTGACCGCGGGAACGAAGGCCACCTGGCCGCCGACCACCGTGACCAGGATGTCGAGGCCGCCCAGGTGCTCCACTGCAGCGGCGACCATGGCCTCGACGTCCTGCAGGGAACGGACGTCACCTGCGAACGGGTAGGCCGTCGCGCCGCGTTGACGGAGCTCGGCCGCGGCCTCCGCGGCGCGGGCGGGATCGATGTCCACGACAACTATTGCCGCGCCTTCGTCCCCGAAGGCGTTGCCGACGGCGCGGCCGATTCCCGCTCCACCGCCACCGATCACCAGCGCACGTTTCCCGGTCAGCCGCATGTCCCGGAGCGTAGACGATCGCGGGCGCAACCGGTCGAGGGCGTGTTTGATTATGAATTCACAGGATTTCCTCAGGAACGACACGCCGGGCTGTCGGAAGGAGTCCGTACGCTGGATTTCGTGACCATCGAAGACGCTGGAACGCAGCCTCGACCTGTGAGTTTGGCCCTGGCGGTCCCCGAGCGACGGGCCGACGGGGTCGTGCAAGCACCCGATCGGATCCAACCCACCGGCCTCGCGGCCGTACAGACCGAGCAGCTGATCGGCGACGTCGGCGACGCGCTGCGGCTGCTCGACGCGGTCGAGCGCGTCCGCGGCCACGCGCATCCCCTCGTCCTCGGCCTGCAGGACGCGGTCGGCCTGAAGATGCCCGCGGCGCTGGTGCTGAGCGCGATCGCGAACGGCCGGCGCAACGCCGACGAGGTCGCCGACCAGGTCGGTACGACGCCCGGCGAGGCGGAGCTCGCGATCGCCGAGCTCGAGGCGCTCGGCATGGTCCGGACGGATCCGCGGCTGACCGTCACGTCACTCGGCCAGGCCCGGCTCTCCCAGCTGGACGCGCTCACCGTCCGGGTGCTCGACGTCGTGACCGGCATCCTCGGCCCGTCCGACGCCGGCCACCTGATCCGGCTGCTGCACACCGTCGCCGACGGCCTCGAGTCCGCCGCCGTCACCGCAGCCGTCCCCCAGGTGGCCATCCACAACTGACTCATGTCGAGCAGCCGCTGTCCGCAACGACGTACCTGACGTAAACCTGATCTCAGGGAGGTATGTCATGTTCAAGGACACGAAGGCGTTCAGTAGTTTCTCGGTCAACGACATCCCGGCCGCCAAGGAGTTCTACGGCGGCAAGCTCGGACTGGATGTCGCCGAGGAGAACAGGTTGCTCCGGCTCAACGTCGCCGGCGGCAACCCGGTGATGGTCTACCCGAAGGACAACCACGTCCCGGCCGAGCACACCGTGCTGAACTTCCCGGTCGACGACATCGAGAAGACCGTACGGGAGCTGGCCGGCTCGGGAGTGACCTTCGAGCGGTACAGCGACGACCACGACGAGCTCGGGATCCTTCGTGACCCGCGGGGTCCGGCGATCGCCTGGTTCAAGGACCCCGCGGGCAACACGCTGGCGATCATTCAGGAGTGAGGAATCGGGTCGTCGTACTGGCCCAGGCGGCCCTTGTAGCGGGCGCCGTTGAAGTAGGGCCAGGAGTACGGCGTGCAGCCGTGCATGCCCAGTGTTTGTTGCTGCATCACCGGCGCCGGCTGGCCGGGTCCCGGGCACAGCTCGTGGCCGCGGCCGAGCCGGTGCCCGGTCTCGTGGTTGATCATGTACTGCCGGTACGCCGCGAGCGATGCGCCGGAGTTCGGCACACCGTGCACCCAGCGCGCGACGTTGAGCACGACCCGGTCGCCGATCCGGCAACTGGTGTAGCGGTCGTACCCGCCACCGCAGATCGTGTCGCGCGTCGCGGGCGTCACCAGCATCAGCGTGAAGTCCGGGTTCTCGCCCGGACCGACCTGCCGGAACCGCCAGAGCCCGTGCGACGCCCAGCCCTGCGGAGCGCCGTACGTCGCCCGGACGAACTGCGCCAGCGCGGTCCGGTCGACGCCCTTGATGCCGCCCTCGATCGCGATCTGGAAGGTGAGCAGCCGACCGCCGCGGCCGATGACCGCCGGGTTCGCGGGCAGGACGGCGTACGACACGGACCCTCGCGCCGGGTAGGTGATCTGTGGCAGCGGCCGCGCGGGGGACGGGGTGGAGCGCTCGCCGGGGTCGACCGGCCTGACGGGTTGCTGCACGCTCTGCGCCTGCTCCGAGGTTTCCGCGACCGGGCGGGCCGGGTAGCCGTGCCTGGCCAACGGGCTGGCGGGTAGCTGGTACAGCGCTCCGGCCGCGACCACGACCGCGATCGCCAACCCGGTCATCCTGGCAACACTCCGACGGCGCATCTGGTGAGCTCCTCACAGCGCCCCTCTGAGCGCATTCTCACTCGTTCTTGCCCGGGTGCCCAGAATCCCTTCTCAGCCCACAGCCCCGACCCCGAAGCGCATCGTCGGATAGTTCGCCTCGACGAAGCCCAGCGCCCGGTACAGGTCGATGCCGTCATCGGTCGCGTGCAGCTCGACCCGGCCGACGGCGGTCTCGTCGCGGAACCAGTCCAGCAACGCGACCACGCAGGCCCGGGCGAGCCCGCGCCGCCGGAAGTCCGGCTCGGTGCTGACGTTGTACAGGTGACCACGCAGCGTGGTGATGTCCTTCGGGCCCGGCGGGTGGACGTAGACGTTGCCCGCCGCGCCCGCGACCACGCCGACGCTCGGGTCGTCGACGACGTACGCGGCGAAGGTCTCCGGCGACGCGAGCTGCCCGGCGAACCATTCCCGCGCGATCCCGCGCCACGGGGCGTCCGGGCCGCCGACGTCGTTGCCCATGGCCTCGAGCATGAGGCCGCGCAGCCGGACCAGGGCGTCCGCGTCGTCCGGCTTGGCCCGCCGTACCTGAATGTCAGTCACCAAACCATCCTGCCAGCCGAACTTTTTGTCCGGTCAGGGAATCGAACGGAGTGGACGCGAACCGGGGACGCGTCCACTGTCTTGCCGCCGATCGACAGGAGCGCCGTGTCCCCGAGCACCAGAGCCCGCCGCGCCGCTCGTGCCCGTCGGCCGAGACCTCGGCTGCGGACCTCCGTCGGCGCCCTCGCACTGGCAGTCCTCGGCGCGCTTCTTCCCGGTACGGCGTACCTGGCCGCCCGTCGATTCCGCCTCGGCACCGTGGTGACGCTGACCAGCCTCACGGCGTACGGCGCGGCCGCCTACCTCGGCCTGAAGCGCCGGGACGACGTGATCGCGTGGGCCCTGGATCCGGAGTTGCTGCTCTGGGTGGTCGGCGGACTGGCCGCGGCCGCCCTGTGCTGGGTCGTCGTACTCGTCACGTCGTACAAGATGCTGCGGCCGCTCACAGCGGCGCCGGTGTCGCGGCTGTTCGGCGCGGTGGTGGTCGGGCTGGTCTGCTTCGCCATGGCGTCCAGTACGGCGCTCGGCGCGCAGACGCTGATGGCGCAGCGCAGCCTGGTGCGGAAGGTGTTCGGGAACGACGAGACGAAGAGCCAGACCCGGCCGACCATCACCAACACCAAGGATGTGTGGGCGCAACTCCCCCGGCTGAACATCCTGCTGCTCGGCGCGGATGATGGCGAAGGGCGGGACGGGACCCGGACCGACACCGTGATGGTCGCGAGTATCGACACCAGGACCGGGGACACCGCGCTGATCTCGCTGACCCGGAACTGGATGCGGATGCCGTTCCCGAAGGACTCGCCGCTGCACAAGCTGTACCCGACCGGCTTCTGGGACCCGAACGGGCCCAAGGAGCAGTCGAACTTCTACCTGGACGCGATGTACCGGATGGTCCCGGAGCTGCACCCCGGCATCCTCGGGCCGTCGGACAACGAGGGCGCCGACGTGCTGAAGCTGTCGGTCGGCGAGGCGCTCGGTCTGAAGCTGCACTACTACGTGCAGATCAACCTGGCCGGGTTCGAGCAGCTGGTCGAGGCACTCGGCGGGATCACGGTGAACATCAACTACCCGGTCCCGGTCGGCGGGAACGACGACAAGCAGATCCCACCGAACCGCTACCTCGAGCCCGGCCCGAACCGGCATCTGAACGGCGAGGACGCGCTGTGGTTCGCCCGCGGCCGCTACAAGGTGCCGGGCGCGGACGTGGCCCGGCAGGCGCGTCAGCGCTGCACGATCAAGGCGATCGTCGAGCGCGCCACCCCGCAGAACGTCCTCACCAACTACCAGTCGATCGCGAAGGCCGGCGAGCAGCTGATCCGCACCGACGTCCCGGAGAAGCTGGTGCCGCACCTGGTCGGCCTCGGCCAGAAGGTGAAGTCGGCCAGGATCAGCAACATCGACCTCGACAAGAAGAAGAACTACCCGAACGGGCGCAACCCGAACTACGCGGGCATGCGGGCCATCGTGCAGAACGCGCTCACCCCGCAGCCGAAGCCGCGGCCGACCGCACCGGCGACAACCACAACGCGTCGGCCCACAACCCAACCGACGACCAAACCGTCCACCCGGCCGGCCGCGACGCCGACCACCTCCGACAACCTCACCGAGGCCTGCGCCTACAACCCCAGCTGAGCTCGCCGGGGCCTAGGCGTAGCGGACGCCGAGGCCGCCGTCGACGGCCCAGTTCGCGCCGGTGACGAAGGCAGCGGCCGGCGAGGCCAGGAAGCAGACCACCTCGGCGACGTTCTCGGGTGTCCCGATCCGGCCGAGTGGGTGCACGCTGAGCGCCTTCTCGCGTTCGCCGGGGATGGTGTCGAAGAACTCCTCGAGCAGGTCGGTGCCGATGTAGCCGGGGCTGACCGCGTTCACCCGGACCTGGTGCGGCGCGACGTCGAGGGCCAGGCTGCGGGTCATCCCGACCAGGCCGGACTTGGCCGCCGCGTACGGGAACATTCCGGCCGTGGTCAGGCTGGAGTGGATCGAGGCGATGTTGACGATCGAGCCGTGCCGGTTCTCGATCATCGAGGGCAGCACCTGCCGCGCCATGAGCCAGGCGCCCTTCAGGTCCACGTTGAAGACGCCGTCCCACTCCTCGACAGTCATCTTGGTGGCGTCGGCGTACGCGTTCTTGCCGGCGTTGTTGACCAGCACGGTGATCGGCGCGCCGAGGTCGTCGGTGAGCTTCTCGACGGCCTGGCGGACGGAGGTCTCGTCGGTGATGTCGCCGACCGCGGCCGCGACCTTGGCGCCGGTCTCCTGGAGTTCCGCGGTCGTCGCGGTGAGCTGGTCGGCCAGTACGTCGACCAGCGCGACGGCGGCGCCCTCCTCCGCGGCCTTCGCGGCCACGGCCCGCCCGATCCCGCGCGCGGCCCCGGTCACCAGCACGACCTCGTTCGTCAGACGTCCAGTCAACGCAGTCTCCTCAAACCTAGGCGTGAGTAGACCCTAATCCGGACCGGGCTGATGCGGCGGCTGCTCTCGCGTAGCGGTCAGCGGCGGCCTCGGACAACGGCTGCCGGAGCAGCACGAGCTGGTGATAGAGCGGGGCGGTCGCGGTCATCACCACCTCGTGCGGATCGATCGACTCGTCCACCTCCCCGCGTACAACGGCCCGCCGTACGACGTCCGCGCTGCGGCGATACCGGTCCACCCAGAACGCGGTCAGGGCATCGGCGGCTTCCGGCGTCCGGAACGAGGCCGCGATCACCGCCTGGGTCACCGACGGGCGAGCGGTCAGCGCCTCGTGCACCTCCCGGTTGAGCGCGACCAGGTCGCCCTCGAGCGTCCCGGTGTCGGCCGGCTCCCACGAGTCGTCGAGCCCGGCCTGCAGCAGGTCGACGAGCAACCCGGCCACCGTCTTCCACCGCCGGTACACCGTCGTGCGGTGGACGCCGGACCTGGCCGCGACCGCATCGACCGTCAACCCGTCGTACCCGTGCTCGGCCAACTCGGCCTCGACCGCCGCCAGCACGTCACTGCGCACCCGCGCCGTCCGCCCACCCGGCCTGCTTGCGCGCTCGCCTGTCGTCATGGCAGCATCTTAATGCAACAGCCGTCGCATTAGTGAAGGAGCCAGCCTTGTTGGTCACCGAACATGAAGTCAGCGGCCCGTACGGCGTTGCCGTCGTCGACGGTGAGGTGTGGACGACGCAGGTTCACGCCGGTGTCGTCGCCCGGCTCTCAGGTGAGCGGTACGACGCCGGCGAACGGCCGAGCGTGATCGTGCCGGGTCCGGATGGCGCGCTGTGGTTCACGCGGAGCGGGGACAACCGGATCGGGCGGATCGGGTCGTCGGCGACCGCGTTCGAGGTGCCGGGGTCGCCGTACGGGATCTGCGCCGGGCCCGATGACGCGGTGTGCTTCACGCTGATGGACACGGATCAGGTCGGGCGGATCACGGTCGACGGCGCGGTGACGACGTACCCGATCGGGACGTCCGGGGCGTTTCCGGCGATGATCACCGCGACGGCCGACGACCTGTGGTTCACGCTCAACCAGGGCAACGCGATCGGGCGGATGACCACGGCCGGCGACGTGACGACGTACCCGCTGCCGACCGACGCGGCGGGACCGGTCGGGATCAGCGCGGGCGCGGACGCGGTGTGGTTCGTGGAGATCCTCGCGGACCAGGCCGGCCGGATCACGCCGGACGGGAAGGTCGAGGAGTTCGCGCTGCCGGCCGGGTGGAAGCCGCACGCCGTGGTCGCGACCGACGACGGCGGCTGCTGGATCACCTTGTGGGGTGCGGGCGCGGTCGCCCGGTTGGATGCCGGGGGCAACCTGATCGAGGAGGTCGCGCTGGGCGAGAGGTCCGAGCCGCACGGGCTGGCCCTGGACGCGGACGGATCGGTCTGGGTGGCGCTCGAGAAGGGTTCCGTTGCTCACATTCAACCGGGAGAGTGAGGGGGTTCACTCTCCGGAAGGAGGACCGGTCCGGGCCGGCGGGAGCAGAGTGGTGGTGTGACCACGACGCTGGGGGTTCGGACCGCGGCACCGCGGGTCCGGGACGTGCTCGCGGTCGGCCGGCCGGCGTTCTGGGTCGTGTCGATCGTGCCGTACTACGTCGGCATCCTGCTCGCGACCCGGCGGCTGGTCCCGCCGCTCGAGGACTGGCCGCGGCTGATCGTCGGCGCCGTCGTGATGGGCCCGCTGGTCTGGCTCGCGGTGCTCGCGATCAACGATGCGTACGACCTCCGAGCGACCGGCTGAACCCGCGCAAGTCCAAGTCCCCACTGCTCGACGGCCGGATCACGCTGCGAGCCGTGAAGCGACTGGCGTTCGCGGCAGCAGTCGCCGCGGTCGGGATCAGCCTGCACGTCGGGATCGTGTTCGCGCTCGGCGTCCTGCTCGCTGTCTTGCTCGGGTACGCGTACAGCGTGCCGCCGGTCCGGTTGAAGACCCGGGCGGGCTTCGACGTCGCGGTCAACGCGGTGGCGCTCGGCGCGTTCGGGCCGCTCGCCGGTTGGGCAGCCGTCAATCCTGACCTCAGCGGCTTCCCGTGGCTGATGGGCCTGCAGGGCACGTTGGCCGCGGTCGGTCTGTACCTGCCGACGACACTCGCCGATCTCGAAGCCGACCGGGCGGCCGGGTACCAGACGATCGCGGTCCGCTTCGGCGCGCGGGCGACGTACCTGATCGGGTACGGCGCCTGGATCGCGGCGGCCGGGCTGTCGGTCGTGCTGGCCGCGACGGACACGATCATCCCGCGCAGCATGCTCGTGCTGGAGGTCGTGATGGTGCCGGTGCTGATCGCGGCGTACCGGCGACTGATCGGGCCGGGGCAGTCGTTCAGGGGGATCATCGTGCTCGCGTCGCTGTTCCTCTTTCCCTGCGGCACGTTCGCGCTGACGTACACCGGCGTGCTCTGATCGGACCATGTATCCCGAGACCGAGCCGTACGACCACGGCCTGCTCGAGGTCGGCGACGGCCACCGCGTGTACTGGGAGGTCTGCGGCAACCCGAACGGCAAGCCGGCCTTGGTGATCCATGGCGGCCCAGGCTCCGGCGCGGGTTCCTCGTGGCGGCGGTACTTCAACCCGTCGAGGTACAAGGTGGTGCTGGTCGACCAGCGGAACTGCGGCCGCAGTACGCCGGACGCCGCCGAGCCGGACGTGGACCTGAGCACGAATACCACCGCCCACCTGATCGCGGACTTCGAGCAACTCCGGGTCCACCTCGGGATCGGAAAGTGGCTGCTGCTGGGCGCCTCACACGGCGCAACGCTCGGGCTCGCGTACGCCGAGCAGCATCCTGACGCGATCTCGGAGATCGTGCTGTTCAGCGTCACCAACACGACCCGGCGGGAGGTCGAGTGGGTCACCCGGGACATGGGCCGGATCTTCCCCGAGGAGTGGGCGCGCTTCCGTGACGGCGTGCCGGAGGACCAGCGGGACGGGAACCTGGCGCTGGCGTACAGCCGCCTGCTGCACGACCCCGATCCCGCTGTCCGGGAGAAGGCGGCGCGGGACTGGTGTGACTGGGAAGACACGCACGTCCGGACGCACCCGGACTGGAAGCCGGACGCCGCGTTCGAGGATCCGGTCTTCCGAATGCGGTTCGCCCGGCTCGTCACGCACTACTGGAGCAACGCCGCGTGGCTGGACGAAGGGGTGCTGGTGCGCGAGGCGGGCAAGCTGGCCGGCATCCCGGGCGTGCTGATCCACGGGAAGCTCGACATCAGCGGTCCGCCCGACATCGCCTGGATGATGGCCCAGGCCTGGCCGGATGCCGAGCTGCACCTGGTCGAGCAGGAAGGGCACGGGGCCGGTGGCCGCCGAACGAACGAACTGGTGCTGGCGGCGCTGGATCGGTTCGCGGGCTGAGCCGGGTCGGTGCTCTGATTCGGGCAAAGATTTGATCACTGATCTTTACATCGATAAAGCGTCCCGCAACCCTTGTGTCCCATGACTCTGACCCGCCCAGAGCTGGTGACCGACTACACCCTCAGCCGGTCCGCCATCGCGCACTTCGCCGAGCACGGTTTCGTGAAGCTGAAGAACGTGCTGAGCGCCGAGACCATCGCGGCGTACGAGCCGGAGATCACCGGCAAGGTGATCGAGCTGAACACCCAGGACCTGCCGCTGGAGGAGCGTGACACCTACGGGAAGGCGTTCCTGCAGGTGATGAACCTGTGGCAGGACAGCGAGCAGGTGCTCGAGTTCGTCTCCTCACCGCGGCTGGCGCGGATCGCGGCGCAACTGCTCGGCGTGCAGTCGGTCCGGCTGTACCACGACCAGGCGCTGTACAAGGAGTCCGGCGGCGGGGTCACGCCGTGGCACGCGGACCAGTACTACTGGCCGTTCACGACCGACCGGTGCGTGACGGTGTGGGTGCCCCTGCAGGAGACGCCGATGGAGATGGGTCCGCTGTCGTTCGCCGCGGGCAGTCACGTCTTCGAGCACGGCCGGGACCTGCCGATCAGCGACGAGTCCGAGCGGGTCCTGCAAGAGGCGCTGGCCGAGCAGAACTTCACCGAGGTTTCCGAGCCCTACGAGCTCGGCGAGGTCAGCTACCACCTCGGCTGGACCTTCCACCACGCGCCGCCGAACACCACCGACATCCCGCGGCGCGTGATGACGATCATCTACGTCGACGCCGCGATGGAGATCGCCGCACCCGCCAACAAGTACCAGGAAACCGACCTCGCCACCTGGATGCCCGGCAACCAACCCGGCGACCAGGTCTCCTCCCCCCTCAACCCCTTGCTGTACTGATCACAGCGTCCGCTTCTGCGGGTAGATCGTCTCGCCCCGCTCGAGTTGCTCGACGACCCGCGCGATCCACCGCGCCCTGGTCTCCGCTCGCTTCGGCGACGTGACCCGGTACACGACCGCGAACCGGTTGGCGCTGGTCAGGATGTCGAACATCGCCTGCGCCCGGGGCACCGCCGCCAGTGCCTCGGCCAGGTCCGCCGGAACCTCGAGCGCACCGGATCCGCCGTACGCCCGGTCCCAGCGGCCGTCGGACTTCGCGAGCTCGACCTGCTCGCGGCCGGCCGGGACCATCCGGCCTGTTCGTTCCAGCCGCTCGACGATGGTCACGTTCCGCTTCGACCACAGGCTGCGGGCGCGCCGAGGTGTGAATCGCTGCGTGAACGTGTGCTCGTCCCGCCCCTTCCGCTGGCCGTCGATCCAGCCGTGGCACAGCGCCTCCTCGAGGGCCTGGTCGTAGCTGAGGCTCGTCGGGGTGGTCACGTTCTTCTTGGCGAGGACCAGCCAGATCCCGTCGTTGACCTGATGGTGCTCTGTAAGCCAGTCGTGCCAGGCGTTCGCGTCGGCAACCACGAGTTCGGTGCTCATGACGCCGCGGCGGTGTAGCGCTGGGCGAGGTGGGCGGCAGCGTCTTTGAGTTCCTGGGGGCCGATGAACTCGAGGTCGCACTCGAACATGCCGTAGTTGGCGGCAAGGCCGGTCCAGGACCAGCCGTTGAGGATGAGGCGGCAGCTGGTCGGGGTGATCTCCTCGACGACCGCGTCGCGGCCGGCCCACTGGACGATGTCGGACGCCTTCGCCTGCAGGATGGCCTCCCCACGGCACGGCCACTGGTCCCGCGACTTGAACTGGTTCGAGATGTACGTCGCCACGTCGGGCGCCGGCAGCTCCCGCGGGGTGAAACGCGGCCCGGTCGGCGTCTTCGGCGTCATCCGGTCCACCCGGAACGTCCGCCAGTCCTTCCGGTCCAGGTCCCAGCCGACCAGGTACCACTTCCAGCCCCACGTCACCAGGTGATGCGGCTCGACCTTCCGCGGCGGCTGCCACTCGTCGTCGTTGGACGCCCGCGGTGACGCGTAGTCGAACCGCAGTACCTCCCGGGCCCGCAACGCCATCCCGATCGCGATCAGGTGGTCCGAATCCACCTTCGTACGGCGTGAACCGGCGTACCGGTCGACCGTGGTGACCTGAAGTGCGTCGACCCGTTGCCGCAACCGCGCCGGCATCACCTGACGGACCGTGGCGAGCGCGCGCAACGCACCCTCCTCGATGCCGGTGACCGTGGTCGTCGCGGTCTGCAGGGCGACCGCGACCGCGATCGCCTGGTCGTCGTCGAACAGCAGCGGCGGCAGGTCTGCGCCCGCGTCGAGGCGGTAGCCGCCGTCCGGTCCCTTGGTCGCGCGCACCGGGTAGCCGAGATCGCGCAGCCGGTCGACGTCGCGGCGGACGGTGCGCGGGCTGACCTCGAGTCGTTCGGCCAGCAGCGCGCCCGGCCAGTCGCGGCGGGCCTGCAACAGGGACAGCAGCGAGAGAAGTCGAGCCGAGGTTTCGGACATGACTTCAGATTGCCACGAGTACCGGCCAGAACCTGTCCTCTACCGCTGGAAAAGTCGTGCTTACCAACCTCAGCAAAGGAGACATCCGTGATCAGTACCCGAGAGCTCACCCGGGACTTCGCGGTGAGCCGCACCGAGACCGTGCACGCCGTCCGCGGCATCAGCCTCGACGTCGAACCCGGCGAGCTGGTCGCCGTCCTCGGCCCGAACGGCGCCGGCAAGACGACGACCTTGCGGATGCTCACCACCCTGATCGCGCCGACGTCGGGTACGGCGACGGTCGCCGGGTACGACGTGACCGCGCACCCCAGCCAGGTCCGCCGCCGGATCGGGTACGTCGGCCAGGGCAACGGCGCCGGCCACAACCAGCGGGCCGGTGACGAACTGGTCGGCCAGGGCGTCATCTACGGACTCGACCGACGGGCGGCCAAGCGCCGTACCGGCGAGCTGCTGGAGGCGCTGGAACTGACCGAGCTTGCCCGCCGCAAGGTGTCCGAGCTGTCCGGCGGCCAGCGGCGCCGCCTCGATGTCGCGATGGGCCTCGTGCACGCGCCGAAGCTGCTGTTCCTGGACGAGCCGTCGACCGGTCTCGACCCGCAGAACCGGGCGAACCTGTGGGACCACATCCTGCGGATGCGCGAGGAGTACGCGATGACGATCGTGCTCACCACGCACTACCTGGACGAGGCGGACTCGATGGCCGAGCGGGTCGTCGTGGTGGACCACGGCCAGGTGATCGCGGACGACACCGCCGAGGCGCTGAAGGCCAAGCTGGCCGGCGACCGGCTGGCCGTGACGGCCGCGCCGGGCAACCTCGCGAAGCTCGCCGAGCTGGCGGAGAAGTTGCCGGGAGCCCAGGAAGTCGTTGCCGTCGGCGACGAGCTCAGCGTCCGGGTCGCGGACGGGCCGGCGGCGCTGCCGGAGCTGATCGCGGCAGCCCAGCAGTACGGCGTACCGGTCGCGGCGGCCCAGGTGCACCGCCCGACCCTCGACGACGTGTTCCTCAACCTGACCGGCCGCAGCCTCCGCGAGGCTGCTGCTGCGACCAACGGAAAGGCAGCCTGACATGACCACCCTCACGCTTTCGACCCCTGCGATCCAGGTCGCGGAGGAGCCGCGGCGGAACCTGCTCCGCGACATCCGGATCGTGATGACGCGGGAGCTCAAGCCGGTGCTGCGGGATCCGTTCTCGCTGCTGTTCGGGATGATCCAGCCGCTGGTGTTCCTCGCCCTGTTCGGGCCGTTGCTGTCCGGCTCGATGGGCGCGACCTTCGGGGACGGCGTCTGGCAGTGGTTCGTCCCGTCGATCCTGGTGATGACCACGCTGTTCGGCACTTCGACGACCGGCGCGAACCTGCTGTTCGAGTTCCAGACCGGCGCGCACGAGCGGATGCTGGTCACACCGCTGTCGCGGTCGTCGCTGCTGGTCGGCCGGGCGCTGAAGGAGATGGTGCCGCTGTTCGGGCAGGCGGTCGTGGTGATCGCGGTGATGACGCCGTTCGCCTTCGACCTGCACCTCGGCGGCGCGATCGTCGGCCTGGCGCTGCTCGCGGTGTTCGGGGTCGGGCTCGGAGCGTTCAGCTACGCGCTGGCGATCGCGGTCCGCAAGCAGGACTGGATGTTCTGGGTGGTGCAGCAGACCTTCCTGTTCCCGCTGATGATCCTGTCCGGGATGCTGCTGCCGCTGGAAACCGGTCCGGGCTGGATGAAGGTCGCGGCGAAGTTCAACCCGCTGTCGTACGTCGTCGACGCCGAGCGGACGCTGTTCTCCGGTGACGTGTTCTCCAGCGCGGCCCTGTGGGGCTGGGTCGCCGCGATCGTGACCGCCGTCCTCGGCCTGACCGTCGGCATCCGCGCGATGCTCCGCTCGGGCAGCTGACCCAATTGGGCCATGACCCTGATGAGCCTCTGAAAACCGAGGCGAATCACCTACGGTAGCGGACAGATCACCCACCGCCCACTAGGAGATCTGATGAGGCCCCGCCCCGCCCTGCTCAGCATGCTCGGATCCATGCTCGGATCCATGGCCGTCGCCGCGCTCGCCACCACGAGCGCGGTGGCGGCCGTTCCGTCGGCGCCCGACGAAGCCCCCGGCCGCGGCCACGGCGGTGCTGGCGACCGACACCGACGGCGACTCGCTGCCCGACACCTGGGAGACCAACGGGTACGACGCCAACGGTGACGGCACCATCGACGTGAACCTGCCCGCGATGGGCGCGTCGCCGACCAAGAAGGACCTGTTCGTCGAGATGGACTACATGTCCGGCCGGCTGACCAGCACCGCGGGCCTGGACCGGATCGTCCAGGTCTTCGCGTCCGCGCCGGTCAGCAACCCCGACGGCACCACCGGGATCAAGATCCACCTCGACGCGGGCGCCGCGGCCGGGGCGGCGTACAACCTCGGCGGCGGCAACCAGGTCCCGTACGACAACAACCTGCAGCCGTCCGGGTCGCAGACCACCGCGATCAAGAACGCGAACTTCGCGAGCGCCCGCCGTGCGGTCTTCCACTACATGTTGTGGGCCGACAGCTACGACAACGGCTGCAGCAGCGGCCAGGCGTTCGCGATCCCGAACGACACGTTCATCGTCACCGTCGGCCCGAAGTGCGGCTGGGCCGGCACCGACGACCAGGAGGTCGGCACCTTCATCCACGAGCTCGGGCACAACCTGGGCCTGCGGCACGGCGGCACCGACCACGGGAACTACAAACCCAACTACCTGAGCGTGATGAACTACTTCTTCCAGCTCGGCGGCGTGCTGCGCTCCAACGGCACCCTCTACTGGGGCTACTCGAACGTCGCCCCGGCGGCGCTGAACGAGGCCAGCCTGCGGGAGTCCGTCGGCCTCGGCAGCTCGGCGTCGGCGTGGAAGACCAAGTGGAAGTGCCCGAACGGCACCACCCGGACGACGTCCGGCGCAGCCAGCGGGCCGATCGACTGGAACTGCGACGGTGACGCCACCGACACCACCGCCGCGGACATCAACGACGACAACGCCACCACGACGCTGACCGCCCAGAACAACTGGGCGAACATCGTCTTCGGCGGCGGCGCCGTCGGCCAGGGCGCGAGCTTCCAGGCCAAGACCGCGGCGTCCGAGCTCCAGGAGATGACCCACTCCGAGTACGTCAAGGTGCAGCACAGCCACCGCTGACGGCCCAGCGCGAGGCCCCGCACCTTCAGGTGGGTGCGGGGCCTTCGCGTTGGGTCAGTGCAGCAGTTGGGCTGCGGTGACTCGGTGGAGGTGGATCAGGACGTCGTACGTCGTGCCGAGCTTCACCGGGAGGTCGGGCCACGGGTAGGCGGTGCCGATGTCGCGGGTCGGGCGAGCGACGCTCAGCCAGTCCTTGGTCGGCTTCGGGAGGGTCCGCAGGTCGACCAGATAGTCGCGGTACGGGACCTGGTCAAGGGTGTGCTCGTTGTTGCCGGCCGGTGCGGACCCGATGGTGAAGGTGCGTAGCCGGCCCTGGGGATCCTCGGTGTCGTTGGCGTTGAACGAGCCGCTGTCGAAACTCAGGCCGACGTTGACGTAGCCCTTGCCGAGTTGCTCACGCAGGAACGCGCCCTGGATCTTCGGGTACTGCGACGGCATCGACGAGTCGTAGCCGACGTGCCCGTTGTGCGCGGACAGGACCGCCTTGTCACCGGTCGTCCGGGTCCACCAGGCGGTGTTGTCGGCCATCGCCTGGTCGCGGAACAACATTGCCTTGGGCAACTCCGTCGGGCTCTCGACGTCGAAGGAGTACAGCTTGGTGGTCTGCCAGATCGCCCGGGCGTGCTGGATCGTCCACTGGTCCTTGGTCTGCTGGACGATTTTCAGCGCTTCACGGGCCGACGCTTCGAGGGCCTGGCGCTCGGGCAGGGGTTTGGCGAAGTACGTCGTACTCCACTCGTTGTACTCCGCGGTCGAGCGGATGCCGGCGTACAGGCGGGTGAGTCTGGGGTCCTTGGCGGCGACGCGGTCGATCAGGGCCGGGCTCGCGTAGCCGACGTCGTCGCCGACGAAGCGGAGCTTGCGGGCGTGGGTGCGGTTGTAGGCGCGCATCCACTCGATCAGGTCGAGGTACTCCTGGACGTTCCAGAACCCGTACGCGCCCTGGAACTCGCGGCGCATGATCTCGCGCGGGTCGCCGACGCCGGTGACGACGTACCGGTCGAGCTCGAGGCCGGTGCTCCAGCTCGCCTCGAGGACGAACGCGGTGAAGCCCTTCTGCTCGACGAGCGTCCGGAAGATGCGGTGCTTGAGCGTGAAGAACTCGTGCGAGTTGTGCGTGGCCTCGCCGACGCCGACGACCTTCGCCGTACCGACCATCCGGGTCAGCGGGCGAAGGTCCCAGGCGGTGCTCGACGGGTCGGTGCTGATCAGGGGGTGGGCCGCTCGGGTCAGGGCCGGGACCGGGTTGGTGGGCGGTGCTGCGGTCGCTGTGGATGCGGGCAGCGCCACTGCGGCGAGCAGGGCGACAGCGGCCGGGACTCTCTTCATCGATGCCTCCTTGGTGGGTGCTTCAACGCTGTCGCGGCCGCCCGCCGCTCCCCATCCTGCAGTCTCCCGACTCGAGGTGGCGCCTGCTCTACTACTGCTGCCAGATTCCGGTCGTGGCGGTCTCGCGGGCCCAGTCGGCGAAGTCGCGCGGGGCGCGGCCGAGGACCTGCTGAACGCCGTCGGAGACGTACTCGGACCGGTGGTTGCGGATCACCGCGAACAGGTCGCGGACGGCCTCGGCGTCCTCCTGGTCGAGACCCTGCTCGACCAGCTCGGTGACGTGAGCCTGCGGCTCGAGGTCGACGTACCGGATCGGCCGGCCGGTCGCGGCGGTCAGCTCGGCGGCGACCTCGGTCATGGACAGGTGGCGCGGTCCGGAGATGGCGAAGGTCGCGCCGGTGTAGGCCTCGTCCAGCAGTACGGCGGTCATCACGTCGCCGACGTCGTTCGTGTCGATCCAGGCCTCGCCGCCGGTCCCGGCCGACACCCGGATCTCACCGGCCAGCACGTGGTAGCGGAAGAAGTCCTCGCTGAACCCCTGCGCGAACCAGGACGGCTGGACGATCGTCCAGTCGGCGCCACTGTCCTTGACCGCGTGCTCGAGCGCGAGCGAACCGTCGTACACGGCGAAGTCGCGTCCCGGGCTGCCGACGCCGCGGCCGGAGAGCAGCACGACCCGGCGGAGGCCCTCGTTGGCGGCCTGCTTGATGAACCGGCAGGCCTGGGCGAGACCGGTCGGGCCGACCGGCGGCGCCAGGTACGCCGTCTCGGCGCCGGCGATCGTGGCGGACCAGGTGCTGTCGTCGTACCAGTCGAAGGGCTGTGCGCTCGACCGGGAGGCCAGCCGGTAGGGGACGTTGCGCGCCTCGAGCTGCTCGACGACGCGGCGGCCGGTCTTGCCCTTACCACTCAGGATCAGAATCGGTGTCGTTGTCATGGCATAACTTCATCGTGGTTCGATGAGACAAACCATGGTTGTTCGGCGCAATTCGATGTCCGAGGCGCTCAGGTGGCGTACTGTGGTCGCCATGGATGTGCTGGACGACCTGCTGGCCGGGACCCGGGCGCGCGGTGGCGTGTTCAACCTGACGATCATGGATCCGCCCTGGGCGCTCGACATCTGCGACGAGGCCGCGCTGTCGCTGGCCACGCTGGTCCGCGGATCGGCCTGGGTACGGCGGGACGGCATCGAGCCGCTGCGGATGGAGCAGGGCGACGTCGCGGTGTTCACCGGGCCGGCGCCGTACATCGTGGGTGATGCCGTGGCGACGGCGCCACAGCTGCGGATCCATCCCGGCGGCCGCTGCGAACCGTTGCCTGGGGCACCTGTCGACTACAGCGCGCGACTCGGGGTGCGGACGTACGGCGGGCGGGCCGAGGGCGAAGCGATGGTTGCCAGCGGCACGTATCAGCTGGCTGGGGATGTGAGTCAGCGGTTGCTGGCGGCGCTTCCATCGGTGCTCGTCGTACCGGCTGCCGAGGTCGCCGGTTCGGTGATGGACATCGCGCTGGCCGAGATCGCGCGGGACGAACCCGGTCAGCAGAGCGTGCTGGATCGGTGGCTCGATCTGGCGTTGATCACGACGCTGCGGGCGTGGTTCGCGCGGCCGGAGTCGCAGGCGCCGGGGTGGTACCAGGCGCAGAGCGACCCGGTTGCCGGGCTGGCGTTGCGGCTGATCCACGAGAATCCCGCGCATCCGTGGAGCGTGACCGAGCTCGCCGACCGCGTCGGTGTCTCCCGAGCCAGCCTGGCCCGGCGCTTCACCGCCCTCGTCGGCGAGGCCCCGATGACCTACCTCACCGGCTGGCGCATCACCCTCGCCGCCGACCTCCTCCGCTCGACCCGCGACACCGTCGAGTCCATCGCCCGCCAAGTCGGCTACGCCAACGCCTTCGCCCTCAGCGTCGCCTTCAAACGAGTCCGAGGCACCACCCCCACAGCCCACCGCCGCACCGCAACTGCTGCCTAGTGCGTGGTGGATCGCATGAAGGCCAGGGCTTGCGGCCAGGCCAGGCGGAAGGCGTCGGCGTTGACCGGCTTGTCGTGGCGGGACTTGTCGGAGAAGCCGTGGTCGGCGGCTGGGAAGTACTGGGTGAAGGTCGCACCGGTCTGACGGGACTGAAGGATGGTCTCGAGGGCCTCGAAGTCGGCGTTCGGTACGGCGGTGTCGGCGCTCGGGTAGCTGACCAGCACCGGCGCCGTGATCGCGCCGGCCTCGGCGATGGCGTCGTACGTGTGGTGCGGCGGAAGCTTCGACGGGACGGTCGGGTGGAACGCGACCACGTTGGTCACCCGGTGGTCCCGCGCCGCGAGCAAGAACGCGAACCGCCCGCCGAGGCACCAGCCGATCACCCCGACCTTGTTGCACCCGAGATCACCCGTCAGGTAGTCCAGCAACTCGATCTGGTCGGCCAGCGCCTTGTCGTCATCCATCTCACGCAGCAGCGCCCCAAGCTCCTCGCGCGTCGAGTCGTCCGTACTCCGCCCCTTGAACGGATCCCAGACCAGTGCCGTGATCCCCTCCCCGGCCAACTCGTCCGCCCACTCCCGAACCTGCTCCCCGATCCCCGTGATCATCGGCAGCAACAACATCCCGGCCCGCCCCACCCGCGCCAGATAGGCATCCTGCTCCCCAACCCGCACCGTCACACCCATACGCAGATCCTAAACAGGCTTCACCGCACGGACCCAGAACCGCGTCTGCGTGAAGGTCACCGGCACGGATTCGTGCAGTCGCAGCAGTGTCTCGGCGTACCGATCGACCCCGAAGTCGTCCGGCACGTCCCACGGCACGAGCTTGAAGTAGTAGGTCAGCGCACCGATGTCCCGGAAGGCCATGGACCCGCGCCACTCGTCACACTCGTCGATCACGAACCCGGCTGCGGTCAGGCTCTGGGTTGCATACGCCAAGGTGAGATCGAGGTACGCCGCCGTGCCACCGAAGATCTCGTGGGCCTCGGCGAAGTCGTCCCCGCCGACCTGCTGGGTCAGGAACACCCCACCCGGCGCCAGCACCCGATACACCTCCGCCGGATCCAGCACCTCATGCCGATTCATCACCAAGTCGAAGCGGCCGTCCTCGAAGGGCATGGTTTCGTCGGTGTCGGCGTCGTACTGCACCACGGGTATTCCGCGAACGGCGAGGCGCTCGGTGGCGACCGGGAGATTGGGTTCCCATCCCTCGGTCGCGACGACATCGGCCGGCAGCGCATCCGCCAAGGCCAGCAGCCGCTCCCCGCCCCCGGTCCCCATGTCGAGCACGTGCCGCGCGCCCCGGAGCGCCGTACGACAAGCGGTCTCGAAGTCCCACGGCGGATCCTCCGCGTCGACACGCCCAGCCAGATGCGAGAAGTCCCAGCCCTCCCGAACCCGCTCCTCCTCCGCACGCCACGCCGCGAGGAGCGCCTCCCGTCCGCCCAGCGCGACGCGGCGGCCGGTGCCGATCTCCTCTGACTCCTCGTCTGTGATGACGGCGAAGGCACCTGCAGGTACTCCCGGCAGCGCGGCGACTGCGACCGCCGTGCTCAGCAAGGCGTCCTCGCCGGCGCCGGTGATGAAGAAGACGTAGGTGTCGCCGTACTCCTCACCCTCGTCATAGATCTCGAAACTGCCGTCACTCGACTCATCGTCAAGAAACTCCTCGACGTCGTCGATCCACCCGAACTCATACCCAGCCTCGCCTGGCAGGATCCCGCCCTCCCCGCTCAACGGCACGTGAATCTCGACGATCACCGCTTCCTCGCCTCCGCTGTGTGCGACCGAGCCATCCCCGCAGTCTCGTTCACGTGGCACCGGATCACCCTCGGCCAGCACCCAGTGTCGTGGCAGCTGAGCATTCGGCTGTCCCTGCAGTTCACGGAGACGTCGGCGGCGCACGGTGCCCACGCTGAGCGGTGCCGGACGCACGTCGTACGGCACCGCCGGGGTTTCGCCCACGGCCTCCAGCGACTCCGCCATGCGGGTGATGCCGTCGAGGACGGCCGGCAGGGCGAACAGTCTGCGTTCGTCAGGCTCCAACGGCTCGAGCCGATCGAAGTCGACGTGCATCCGCACCACGTGCCGCTTGCGACCGCGCCGTACTCGCTCGTCGGAGTCGGGACTCAACGTGTGCTCCGCCTTCAGCACGAGGAGTTGCACCTCCAGCACCGGAGCCTCGCTGATACCCCGCCACCAGGCCAGCCACGCCTCGTCCTCGCCGAGGAGGTCGACAACTCGGTCGACCTCCTGCTTGAACCCGTTCTCGGCGCCGCTGTTCAGCGCGATGACGCCACCCATCAGCCAGTACTCCGGCACACCTCCCACGCCAGGACTGTAGCGGCCGCCATCGCCCAGTTCACGGGTCTTCCGTAGCGGGTCTACTTGGTTGCGGCGAGCATGCGGAGGACGGCGGTGTTTACCAGGATCAGGATGACGGCGGAGAACAGCAGCAGCGCGACCTGAGCCGGGAGGAAGGCGATGCCGGCGCCGATCCCGAGCACCGGGACGGCCAGACCGGCGTACGCGATCAGGAAGAGCGCGGCCAGCACCTCACCTCGGGAGCTTGGGTCGGCCAGCGAAGCCGCCGTCGCGACGGCGCCCCGGAAGACGACGCCTGCCCCGGCGCCAGAGACGACGCCGCCGAGGGTGAACAACCAGAGGCTGGGAACAAGGCCACCCACGGCGACGCCGGCCAGGCCGAGCGACATGAACACCAGCCCGAGCCGCAACTGGTTCCGCCGGCTCATCCGGACGAAGACGACCTGACTCACCGCCCCGGCGATGAACACGACGAACGTGACCACTCCGGCCAGCAGCCGGGACGTGTGGTGCAGCGTGCCGGCCAGGAAGGTCGGCGCCAGCGACGTGAACAGTCCGAAGATCGCGAACGCCGCGAAGGCGCCGATGGCCGTGGCGAAGAACAACGGCTTCGCCGCCGACGGAAGCGCCACGCGCTGCGGCCGGTACGCCGGGCGTTCCTCCAGCCGCTCGACCGTCTCGGGCACCAGCGCGATCCCGATGGCGCTCAGCACCAGCAACACCAGGAAGACCTCGTACGGGCGCTCCAGCGGTGCGGACATGTAGGTCGCCAGCAGACCACCCACCAACGGGCCGAAGGCCAGGCCGCCCAGGTTGACCATGCTGGAGATCAGCGCGGAGCGGCTCGGGTCCTCCTCGGGGCGGGCTATCTGGCGAAGCTCGGAGAGGTGGGCGGTCGCCGTCGCGGTGAGCACTCCGACGCCGACGCCGCAGATGAAGCGTGCGAGCAGCAATCCCGGTACGTCCTGCCAGACGAGGAATACGAGGGCCGAGAGTGCCTGCGCGAGTACGGCGAGCAGCGCGACCCGGCGTCGGCCGAGCCAGTCGCTGACGTGGCCGGCCAGGTAGAGCGACGCCATCACGCCGACCGCGTAGCTGGCGAAGATGACGGTGATGACGTACGTCGGGAAGCCGTCGCGTTGCTGGTAGATGGCATACAGCGGGGTCGGCACGGTGGAGAACGCCATCACGGTCAGGAACGCCGCGGCGATCACCCAGAACCCCGGACCGTGCGCGAACCGTACACGCCTCGACTCCAGCGCGTGGGAACTGGTCAGAGCGGACATGTCACCAGGTTCGCTCGCAGGATCTATCGAGTCCAACGAAAGTTCTTGCACGGTCTTATCGGTGCTAGCGATAATTGAGTCTGTGGACAGCCGCCAGCTCGAGTACTTCGTCGCGGTCGCGGAGGAACTGAGCTTCACCCGCGCGGCGCGGCGCCTGTTCACGGTCCAGTCCACGGTGTCGGCCGCCGTACGGGCGCTGGAGGCCGATCTCAAGACGACGTTGTTCGACCGGTCGACCCGGCGCGTGACGCTGTCCACGGCCGGCCAGGCTTTGTTGCCGGAGGCAAAGGCTGCGCTGGAGGCGCTGGACCGGGCCCGGGCCGCGGTCGAGGAGGTGTCGACCGGCCTGCGCGGCAACATCCGGATCGGGACAATGACCCGGATCGGGCTGGTCGACCTGGCCGAGCTGCTCGGTGCGTTCAACCGGAAGTACCCGCTGGTCGACGTCCAGGTGACCACGTCGCCGAGCGGATCGAGCGGACTCGCGGACGACGTCCGGCACGGTCGGCTCGACCTCGCCCTGGTCGGTTTGGCCAAGCCGGACCTGGTCGGGCTGGAGGTGCGGGAGATCGGCGCGGTGCCGTTCGTCGTGCTGCTGCCGTCGTCGCACCCGCTGGCCGGCCGGTCCGAGATCAGGCTCGGCGAGCTGGCCGGGGAACGGTTCGTGGACATGCTGGGCGGGTTCGGTAACCGGCGGACGGTGGACCGGGTCTTCGACAACGCCGGCATCCAGCGCCGGGTCCAGGTCGAGGTTCCCGACGTGACCGCGGTCCCGGACTACGTGCGCGCCGGGCTCGGCGTCGCCGTCGTACCGAACTTGGAGGGAGCGGAACTGCCGGGCGTGACCCGGCTGCCGATCGCCGGGGCGGACCTGCGCTGGACGCTGTCGGCGATCACGATGGGCGGAAGGAGACCGAGCAGAGCGGTGACCGCCCTGCTCGATCTGATGTCGGACTCCATCCGGCCCGGGTACTTCTAGGCGACCCAGATGGGCTGCCAGTTCGCCTGCTCGTTGTAGCGGCGGAGCTCGGCGACGCCGCTGAGCCAGCCGAGCCATGCGGAGTACGGCGCGTTGTCGGTGTCGAACCCGCTCATCACGAAGGTGAGCCGGGTCTTGCCCTCGGACTCGGCCAGCTCCCAGGTGCTGACGCCGGCCGGGCCCCAGTCGACCGACATCTTGCTGCCCTCGACCAGGTCGACGACCTTCGCGGGCGGCATCCCGGAGTCGAAGCCGCCCATCGCGTACCGGCCGCCGACCTCCGGCTCGATGCCGATCGGGTAGCCGAACCACGCGGACACCTTCTCGGAGTCGACCAGCGAGTCGTAGACCTGCGCGACCGGGGCGTCGATCAGCACCTCACCGCTGAAGTCGGTCGAGGTGAAGTCCTGCCGGGGCGTCAGCTCACGGCCCTCGAGGTGGTCGACCAGGTTGGCGAGCGCGAGCGCCCAGAAGGTCTGCAGCACGCCGCGAATGTTGCCGCCGGCCACCAGGTCGGTGTAGTCGAACCCGGTCTGGGACAGCTTGATCAGGGTGGCGTCGGGGCCCTCGTCGACCAGCGTGATCTCGGTGGTGGTCTCCTCGCCGCCGAGGGTCCACGCCAGCTTCAGCGTCCGGCCGTCGTACTCGAGGACGCGCTGGTGCGGCGCGTCGCCCTCGGGGATGTAGCGGCCCCAGAACTCGAAGGTCCCGGGCAGGTCGACGTTCGCGTGCTCGCCGAGCCAGAGGTTGAGGGTCTTGGGGTCGGTCAGCGCCTGCTGGACGGCGTCGATGCCGGTCTTGGCGCGGGCGGTGAGAACGAGCGGTTCAGTCATGGTCTTGGTCTCCCTTGGGGTAGCAGGCCACGGCCAGCTTGAAGGCGTCGCCCTCGGAGCCGCCGTAGCGCGAGAACAGGTCTTTCAACGTGCTTTGCAGGTCTTCGAAGAACTCCCGCCGCCGGTCCGGTGGGACCCGGATCTCACCGGACACCCCGATGGACGGCAGCTCCGGAGCTGCCCGGTCCAGCGCGGCGATGTCGGTCTGGACCTCTTCCATCAGGTCCAGTAGGTAGCCGAGGCTCAGCTCGTCCTGGGCCCTGCGCAGCCCGCCGATCCGGCCGACGAGCCGCGGTGACAGCCAGTACGAGCGGGCCGTCGCCTGGTAGATGCCCTCGTGGATGCCGCGCACCTTGCGCTCCTCCACCAGGGTCACCAGGCCGGCCTCGACGAGGCGCTTGACGTGGTAGTAGACGCGCTGCGGAGTCTGCCCGAGCTGCTCCGCCACCTCGCCGCAGGTGTGCGGCTCGGCCAGCCGCCGCAGCACCTCGATGCGCTGCGGCTTGAACAGCGCCTCGGCCTGCTCGAGCTGCTCCAGGTGCATCACGTCTCTGATCACACAAAGAACTTTGTACGTAAAAATCTCTTTTGTCAATGCTTGCCCGAGATCCATTGGCCGGGAATGGATCTGCCGGCTCAATCGTTGGAACAGATGCTTTGGTGATACATCACCGAAGCAAGACACCCACACGCCTGGGGGCCTTTGCTACGGACCGTCCGGCACGTTCCTGCCGGCGAAGGAAGGAAGCGCAACATGGCAACTGTCTCGTTCAAGGGAGCCAGCCGGGTCTACCCGGGCACCGACCTCCCCGCTGTGGACAAGCTCGACCTGGACATCCAGGACGGCGAGTTCATGGTGCTGGTCGGACCGTCGGGGTCGGGCAAGTCGACCGCGCTGCGGATGCTGGCCGGCCTCGAGGAGGTCAACGAGGGTTCCATCTACATCGGCGACCGCGAGGTGACCAACAGCCCGCCGAAGGACCGCGACATCGCGATGGTGTTCCAGAACTACGCGCTCTACCCGCATATGACGGTCGGCGACAACATGGGCTTCGCGCTCAAGATGCAGGGCATCCACAAGGAGGAGCGGGCGAAGCGGGTTCTCGAAGCCGCCAAGCTGCTCGGCCTCGAGGAGTACCTCGACCGCAAGCCGAAGGCCCTGTCCGGTGGTCAGCGTCAGCGGGTCGCGATGGGCCGCGCGATCGTCCGCAACCCGCAGGTCTTCCTGATGGACGAGCCGCTGTCGAACCTCGACGCCAAGCTCCGGGTCCAGACCCGCACCCAGATCGCCGAGCTCCAGCACCGGCTGGGCGTCACCACCGTCTACGTCACCCACGACCAGGTCGAGGCCATGACGATGGGCGACCGGGTCGCCGTACTGAAGGACGGCGTCCTGCAGCAGGTCGACACCCCGCTGAACCTCTACGACCGGCCGAAGAACAAGTTCGTGGCCGGTTTCATCGGCTCGCCCGCGATGAACCTGATCGAGGCCGAGATCGTCGACGGCGGCGCCAAGATCGGCGACTTCGTGGTCCCGATCGAGCGCAAGCTGCTCGCGAAGGCCGGGGACGACAAGACGCTGACGCTCGGCATCCGGCCGGAGGCGTTCAGCCTCGCCGACCAGGGCCTGCCGGTGAAGGTCGCGGTGATCGAGGAGCTCGGCTCGGACGCCTTCCTCTACGGCACCGCCGAGCACACCACGAACCAGCAGATCATCGCCCGGATCGGCACCCGCCTGCACAACGACAAGGGCACGATCGTGCACCTCGCCCCGAACCCGGACAAGCTGCACCTCTTCTCCACCTCGACCGAGGAGCGGCTCAGCGCCTGAATAGGCTGACCAGGTGACGACCTGGGACGAGAAGGCAACCGGTGTGATGGTCCTGCCGTCGGGCCTGACGGTGCGCGGACGCGGTCTGCGCAACGGCCTGCCGGCAGGACCATTGCCGTCGTACGGCGTCTATCTCCTGGGCAAGCGGCCTCCGGAAGTCTCGTGGGACTCGCACTGGTTGCGCTGGCCCGACTTCCGGCTGCCCGCCGACCGCGCCGAAGCGCGCCGGGTCTTCGCCGACGCCCTGGAGCGAGCCGGCTCCGAGCGGGTCGAGTTCGCCTGCGGCGGCGGCCGCGGCCGAACCGGTACGGCGCTCGCCTGCCTCGCCATCCTGGACGGGATCCCCGCTGAGCAAGCCGTCGAGTTCGTCCGGCGGAACTACGACCGGCACGCCGTCGAGACCCCCTGGCAGAAGCGCTACGTACGGCGCTTCACCGGCTAAATCCCGTTGACCGCGGGCCGGGTGTCGCGTTTGCTCGGCTGGGTGACGATCGAGCGCGCCAACCCGGACAAGCTGCACCCGACCCCCGGCTACCACCACATCACGAAGGTCCAGGCCGACACCCTCATCTACCTCGCCGGCCAGTGCCCGCTGGATCCCTCCGGCGACCTCGCCGAGGGCGGGCTCGAGGGCCAGACCGACCAGGTCATCCGCAACATCCTCGTCGCGCTCGAGTCCGCCGGCGCCACCCCGGACGACGTCGTACGCACGGTCATCTACGTCGCCAGCCCGGTCCGCGACGACCTCGCGGCGGTGTGGACGCAGCTCAACGCCTCACCGCTCGCGCCCGCCTTAACCTCGGCCAGCACGCTGCTCGGCGTCGCCCAGCTCGGCTTCCCCGGCCAGCTCGTCGAGATCGACGTCACCGCGGCGCGGTGAGCTGATGGTTCGGGGCCAGGCGCTGATCGGGGTCGTACCGGTCTTTGAGCTCGAGGAGCCGGTCGATGTCGCGCGGGTCGAAGGCCTGGCGAACCTCGTCGGGAGTCAGCGGACCGAAGCTGAAGTTGAGCGATCGGCCGATCGTCACGGCGGCCCACGGCTCGAGGATCTCCCGGTGCAGGCCGGCCATGTCGCCCTGGCCTGGTGAGAGCACGGTCAGCGAGTACGACGCCGCGCGGTGACCGGCCGCGTTCGGGACGGCCGGCGGCCGGCCGAGTGCGCCGCCGAGGTGCCGGATGGCAGCGACAACGGTGGTGTGCTTGGGCAGGATCGCGAGCGCGTCCGGGTCGAGGTCGCGGAGCAGGACGTTGCGCGAGCTGTAGCTGTCCGGGCGTTCGGGTTCGGCGAAGATCTTGCCGGACTCGGCGTAGGGCAGCTCGCCGACCGTGTCGAGCACGGTGTCGTGTCGCAGCGGTTCGATCAGCTCAGGCCCTCGATCGCCGAGGATCGCGACCTGGATCTGCGCGATGTGCTTGCCGCGCAGCGGAGCCGGCACCGGCGGGATGTCCGGGAACGGCACCAACGCAACGGCTGACGTCACCTCGTCGGGCACCGTGCGGGTCCACTCGCGCCAGGTCTCCAGGATGGCCGGGTTCTCCGCGAGGTCGACGGACAGGCTGCCGCCGTACAGGGTCGGCACGTCGAAGAGCTCGATCTCGATGCCGGTGACCACGCCGAAGTTGCCGCCACCGCCGCGCAGCGCCCAGAACAGCTCGGGGTCGTCTTCCGCGTTCCGTCGTACGCCGTCCGCGGTGACCACCTCGATCCGCCGTACGTGATCGGCCGCGAAGCCGTGGCGGCGGGCCATCAGGCCGACGCCGCCGCCGAGCGTGTACGAGATCGCGCCGACGCCGGGGAAGCTGCCCGACAGCGGGGCGAGTCCGTAAGGCGCGGCCGCGTCGATCACCTGCCGCCACGTCGCGCCGGCCTCGACCCAGGCGGTCTTCGCCGCGGGATCGACTTGCACACCGTTGAAGTCGCGGGTGGCGATGAGTACGCCGTTGCTGCCGCGCGTCAGTCCGTGACCGGAGGCCTGGACGGATATGCGGTGGCCGTGGTCAGCGGCGTACTTGACGGCTTCCTGGACCTCCGCCGCGCTGGTGACCGGGAAGATCGCGTCCGGCTCGTGCGGGTCGAAGCGCTGGAAACCGAGTCGCGCCTCGTCGTATTCGTTCGATTCCTTTGTCAACATCATGGTGCCCACGCTAGGAGCGCTTGCGGACAGATCTTGTCCGCAAGGGCATGCTGGGTGATATGAACATGCCTGGCCGACTGCTGCAGTTGCTGTCCTTGCTGCAGAGCCGCCGCGAATGGTCCGGCCGCGAACTGGCCGAGCGCCTCGGCGTGACCGAGCGGACCGTGCGCCGCGACGTCGAGCGGCTGCGGTCCCTCGACTACCCGGTGCGGGGGACGACGGGGACGGCGGGCGGCTACCGGCTGACCTCGGGGCGGAACATGCCACCCCTGATCCTGGACGCCGAGGAAGTGATCGCGGTGGCGGCCGGGCTCGCGACCGTGACCGGGATCGACGGGATCGAGGACAGCGCGATGAGTGCGCTGGCCAAACTCGAACAGGTGCTGCCGGCCCGGCTGCGCCCGCAGGTCGCAGCGCTCGGCGAGTCGTCGGTCGCGCCGCACCTCGGCCTGCCCCGGATCGACGCACAGTTGCTGGCGTCGCTGGCCTCGTGCTGCCGGGACTCGGAGATCGTTGCCTTTGACTACGAATCCCGATCGGGTGCGACCAGCTGGCGTCGCGTGGAACCGCATCAGTTGGTGGCGGTGCACGGGCAGTGGTACCTGCTCGCGTACGACCCGGATCGGTCGGACTGGCGGACGTTCCGAGTCGATCGGATCAGCACGGTGCGGCCCGGCCGGCACCACTTCACGCCACGGGATCTGCCGGCGGACGACGCCGCGTCGTACCTGGTGCAGTCGTTCGCGACGGCGTCGTACCGGCACTCGGCGGCCCTGCGGGTGCGGCTGCCGGCCGACGAGTTCAAGCGGAACTTCTACGGATGGTGGCTGCCCGGCACCGTCAAGGACGACGGGCCCGACTCGTGCGTGGTGCGGTTGACCGCGGAGTCACCACAACTCCTGATCCAGTACGTCGCCGCGGTGGTTGCCCTCGGCGCCGACTTCACCGTGGTCGAGGCACCCCCGGAGACCGCGGAGGCGATCGCCCAGGTGGGCGAGCGACTCCAGCGATCGTTCAGGCGGTGATGAGGCCGATGCCCAGGGTCAGAACGCCGACGGCGAGGGACGCGGCGCCGAGCCACAGGACCCAGAGGAACTGGTTCGGCTGCATGCGGCCCTTGCCCGCCGACGAGGCGAAGAAGCCGCCGGACATCAGGATCGCGGCGACCGGGATCGCCAGCCGCGCCACCCAGAGCAGGACCCCGGTCAGCCCGGTCTGGTCGACGTACAGGAGGCCGACCAGGCTGAGGATCACCAGCACGCCGGCGTGGGCGTGACCGGCCCGG
Organism: Kribbella sp. NPDC050820; assembly: GCF_040653975.1. Classification (NCBI taxonomy): domain Bacteria; kingdom Bacillati; phylum Actinomycetota; class Actinomycetes; order Propionibacteriales; family Kribbellaceae; genus Kribbella; species Kribbella sp. NPDC050820. The sequence goes on along the minus strand of NZ_JBFAHB010000001.1, from coordinate 105,060 downwards.
GCGAACGACTTCTGGAAGTCCGTCATCGGCACCTGGCCGCGGACGATCTTGGTCATGAAGTAGCCACCGAACTGGATGGTCACGATGGTGAGCAGGATCGCTCCGGCGATGATCCGCGAAGCTTCCGTCATGAGTGCACTTTCTCTTTCTTGGTTTGGTTGAGGAGTTGGCGCGCCGGGGCGCTGCTCGACTTCGAGGCGACCCACAGCGCCACCGCGATGTAGAGGACCTGTTCCGGGATGCGCTGCCACAGCGGGGTCGCGGGCTCACCGGCGAACGCGACGTCCGCGGTCGCGGCGTAGATGTTTGCCGGGAGCAACGTCACGTACAGCGTCGCCAGCCCGACCGCGGCCGGCCAGCGGGTCGCGGTCAGCACCAGCCCGGCCGCACCGGCGAGCTCAAGGACCCCGGTCAGGTAGATCAGCCCGTCCGCGAACGGCAGGAATGGCGGCACCATCCGGGCGAGGTCGGCGTGGTTCGGCATCACCGTCACGCTTGCCGGCACGAAGTGCGCGCTGGCGGTGAAGAGCAGCATCACGGCCATCCCGTGCGCCGCACTGACCGGCCAGCTCGCGAATCGCCGTACTCCGAACGCACCCAGCGCCCGGAACAGCAGCGTGGTCAGTACCAGGACGAGGGGGATCATCCGGTCACCTCCTGACTATGGATAGTCGCGCTATCCGTTTATGGATACTGCTACTATCCATCACAACCGCGAGGAAGGCAAGCGAGATGCGAATCGGGGAACTCAGCCGGGCCGCCGGCGTGCCGGTGCCGACGATCAAGTACTACCTGCGTGAGGGACTGCTGCCGCAGGGTGAGCTGAGCAGCCCGAACCAGGCGTCGTACGACGAGGCGCACCTGCGCCGACTGCGGTTGATCCGGGCGCTGGTCGAGTTGGCTCAGGTCCCGGTGGCACAGGTGAAGGAGATCCTCGTGGCGCTCGACTCCGACGCCGTACCGCTGCACGAACAGATCGGCCGGGCACATCGGGCCCTCACCCCCACCCGCAAGCCGGCCGCCACGGACGAGGCCCGCACCGCCGCGGCCGCCCAGGTCACCGACCTGATCGCCCGGCGCGGCTGGTCCGTCGAGTCCACGGCCCCCGCCCTGGCCACCTTGATCGAAACCGTGGCCGCCCTGCGCACCCTCGGCCAGGACAACCTGGTCAGCTTCCTCGACGCCTACGCCGAAGCCGTCGAAGGCTTCACCGAACTGGAGATCGCCGCCGTCTCCACCAACCCCACCCGCGACCAACTGGCCGAGTCAGTAGTCATCGGCACCATCCTCGGCGAAACCCTGATCTCCTCCCTCCGCCTCCTAGCCCAAGAATCCATCTCAGCCAAGCGGTGGCAGCAGCCCTGATCAGCCGTCGTGGGCCATGTCGACGAAGCGGGAGTAGTGGCCCTGGAAGGCGACGACTACGTCGGCGGTCGGCCCGTTACGGTGCTTGGCGACGATGAAGTCTGCTTCGCCTGGGCGGGTGGACTCGCGTTCGTAGGCGTCCTCGCGGTGCAGGAGGATCACGACGTCGGCGTCCTGCTCCAGGCTGTTGTGGGTGGCAATGCCTTCGGCGACGAAGTTGTGGGTGCCTAGGACGGCGGCGTCGTACACCGGCTGATCGCCGAGGGACTCGATCGAGGTGATGGTGTCCCAGAAGATGTCGTTCGTGGCGAGAACGTCGAGGTCGGCGTGGTCGAGGATGTCGGCGACCTTGGCGAGACGCTGGCGGCTCGGGGCATGTTTCCACATCGTCGAGCCGGAGAACTGCGTTCCCATGGCCGCCGCGAACTCGCGGTGGCTGACCTTCCGGTCGGCGAGCACCTCGCGGACGCGCGTCCAGACCTCCTTGGGGACCGTGTCGAGGTTGGTGTTGCTCTTGATGTCCCGCAGAGCTGCAGCGACCTCAAGGACCTTGAGTCCGCGCAGGCCGTGGACACCGATCTCGTCGCAGAAGCGCAACTGGTTCTCGGCGCCGTAGATGTGCAGGTGGTAGCTATCGCGGTAGCCGGCCTTCTTGACTGTCTTGATCCGGCTGAAGATGTTGTGGCGGAGCAGAAGGCGGGCGAGGTCGTCGACCAGGCGGCGGCTGGTGGAGGCGTAGTAGATGCGGGCCTGGCCGGCCTTCGCGTCCCAGCGGACGGAGCCGTCGGTTGCCCACAGGTGGTGGATGAAGCGGCCGAGCTGGTCCTTCGGCAGGGTGAAAACGCCGGCCGGGACGAACTTCTCGTGACTGCGCAGGCCGAAGAGGCCGAGGCCGTCGAGCCAGGCGGCAATCGGGTTCCGCCTGCCGCGGGCGAGCCGGTACGGCGCCGGGAGTCGCAAGCTGATCACCCGGGCAGCGGCGTAGTCGTCGCGGATCCCGGTGATCCCGAAGCGCCGGTGGGCGGCCTCGGCGACGGCTGTCAGGTTGGCCTCGTCGATACTCGCGTAGCGGATCGGCTTACGCTTGACGAATGAGCCGTCACCGAGCAGGTGGGCGAGGAGCGTGACTTCATCCTCGTCCCAGGGTGCGACGTCCAGTGGCGCCGGCACGTGTCGAAGCGACCCCAGCCGGGCCCCAGGGCTCAGCTCACCGAGTGGCTTCCATCCGTCGTACGTGAGGAAGGGGTGGTTTGCGGTCGCCTTGATCTCCCGGCCGGACGCGAGCTTCAGCCGGAGGACCTCCTTCACGCCGCTGGGGAAGGCGTGCGTCAGCGTCCGGGGCACCAGTTTGAGGCGATCGTCCAGCGACCAGACCGGGACGTCGCGTGCGTCCGTGGCCAGTAGCTCGCCGAGGGAGATCTCGGCGCCGGTGTCCGCGCGCAGCAGCCGGGTGTCCGCAGTCAGGCAGCCCGATTCGCGGAGGTCGGAGGCCATGGGGCGTTTGTCGGAGCGTTGTTCGGAGCCTCGGTTGAGCTGGCAGATGGCTACTACGGGGAGCTCCAGCTCTTTGGCGAGGAGTTTGATGGAGCGGGAGAACTCGGAGACTTCGAGCTGGCGGGACTCGACCTTCTTGCCGGACGTCATCAGCTGGAGGTAGTCGATGACGATCAGGCGGAGGTCGTGGCGCTGCTTGAGGCGGCGGGCCTTGGCGCGGATCTCCATCATGGTGAGGTTCGGCGAGTCGTCGATGAACAGCGGGGCCTCGGAGACCTCGCCCATCTTGCGGGCCAGCCGGGCCCAGTCCTCATCGGTCATCTTGCCGTTGCGCATGTGGTGCAGCGGCACCTTCGCCTCGGCCGAGAGCAGTCGCATGGTGATCTCGTTGCGGCTCATCTCCAGCGAGAAGATGCACGAGGTCAGGCCGTGCTTGATCGAGGCCGAACGGGCGAAGTCCAGCCCGAGGGTGGAGTTGTGGGTCGGGATCATCGTCTTGCCGGCCAGGTACAGGTGGTCGGCGTTGTCCACCTCGACGCAGCGCACCGGGACGCTGTCGACCGGGTCGATCCACTCGATCCGGCGCTCACCTTCGCCGGCCAGCGCTGCCGGGAAGCCGTGCCCGGTGATCTGACGCGGCGCCGACCCGGGAATCGGCGGTGTCAGCCCGGGACTCGCGGACATCGCCGTGTGCAGGTCGGCGGTCGTGCAGACCACCGGGCGGCCGCCGTCCTCGACGCGCCACTGGTGCTCGGCGTCGGCGACGATCGTGGAGCCGTCGGAGAAGGACAGCCGGAAGCACGGCCGGTCCAGCATCACCTCGGTCGCCGCGACCACGGTGGTCGGCGACCCGTCGGCGTCGAGCAACTGATCCCCGACGGCGATCTCGGCCATCGTGGTCCAGCCGGTCGGCGTCGGCAGCGGGGTGTCGAGGGCGAGCGCCTTCCCCATCGCGGGCCGGGCCGCGACGATGATCATCTGCCCGGGGTGCAGGCCGTTGGTCAGCTCGTCGAGGTCGGTGAACCCGGTCGGCACCCCGACCATCGCGTCACCGCGGGAGTCGATCGCCTCGATCTCGTCGAGGGCGCCCTCCATGATGTCCTTCAGCGGCGCGTAGTCCTCGGCGGTGCGCTTCTCGGTGACCGAGTAGATCTCGGCCTGGGCCTCGTCGACGACGTCGTCGACCTCACCCTCACCGGCATACCCGAGCTGGACGATCTTGGTGCCGGCCTCGACCAGCCGGCGCAGGATCGCCTTCTCCCGGACGATGTGCGCGTAGTAGCCGGCGTTCGCGGCCAGCGGGACCGAGGCGACCAGGGTGTGCACGTACGGCGCGCCGCCGATCCGGGCCATCTCGCCCCGGCGGTTCAGCTCCGCCGCGACCGTGATCGCGTCGGCCGGCTCACCCCGCGCATACAGGTCGGTGACGGCGTCGAAGACGACCTCATGCGCCGGGCGGTAGAAGTCCGTGCTGCGCAGCGTCTCGATGACGTCGGCGATCGCGTCCTTGCTCAGCATCATCGCGCCGAGCACGCACTGCTCGGCCGCCAGGTCCTGCGGCGGCGTGCGGTCGAAGCCCATCTCCGGGTTGCGCTCTTCCTGGCCGCCGCCCGGTCCCCCGCGGAACTCCGCCACGCTCACTTCGCCCGACCTCCTCGTCCGCCACCCGACCGGCTGACCCGCACCACGAACAACCGGCTCGAATCGAACACCTGATCGAATCATAAGCCGGGCCGCCGACAATTCCCGTCACCCGGACGGCGTCAGTCACGCGACCGTACGCCGGTCAGGTCACAGGGTGGTAGTTCGTCGTCCACACCCCCTGTGGACGAGTTGTGGGAAACCCCGGGAGCAGGTGTGCACAGGTTGGGCACAATCCTGTGGATATCTGGGGACAACGCTCCGCAACCGGGCCCTGACCTGCGGTTTCACCAATGCACAACTGTGGAGAAGAAAAACTTCCGCACCTTCTTCCGGACTCCCGGGTCCGGTGGCCTGTGCACAGCCCGAGTCAGGCACAATGAGCGTCATGCTCATGACAGGCCACCCGGAACGGTGAGGTCCGGGCTGCGGCGCCTGCTCGGTGAGCAGGACCGGGAGATCCTGCGGCTTGCCGTCCCGGCGTTCTTCGCGCTGGTCTCGGAGCCGCTGATGCTCCTGGCCGACTCGGCCATCGTCGGCCACCTCGGTACGCCGCAACTCGCAGCACTCGGGATCGCCGGGACAATCCTGCAGACGCTGGTCGGCGTCTGCGTCTTCCTTGCCTACGGCACGACGTCGGCCGTTGCCCGGCGGATCGGCGCCGGCGACCACCGCGGTGCGCTGGCCCAGGGCATCGACGGACTGTGGCTGGCGTTGCTGCTGGGCGTCGTACTGGCCGTGGCTGGGCTGGTCTTCGCGCCGGCCGCCATCGCTGCCTTCGGCCCGTCGCCGGACGTCGCGGACCATGCAGTCGTCTACCTGCGCATCTCCTGCTTCGGCATCCCGTCGATGCTGCTGTTGCTCGCCGCGACCGGCGTACTGCGGGGTCTGCAGGACACCAAGACCCCCATGATCGTCGCGATCAGCGCGAACCTGCTCAACATCGGCCTGAACTTCCTGCTCGTCTACGGCCTCGACCTGGACATCGCCGGCTCCGCACTCGGTACGGCGCTCGCCCAGACAGCCGCCGGAGTCGCACTGGTCGTGGTCGTCGTCAAGGGCGCAAGACGGGACGGCGCCAAGCTGCGACCGGACCGCCCTGGCATCCTCGCGTCGGCCCAGATGGGTGTGCCGCTGATCGTCCGCACGTTGACATTGCGGGTGGCAATCATCCTGCTCACGTTCGTCGCCACCGCGCTCGGTACGACGTCCGTCGCCGCGCACCAGGTCGCCTTCACGCTGTGGTCGTTCCTGGCTCTCGCGCTCGATGCGATCGCCATCGCCGCGCAGGCGTTGACCGGCCGCGCATTGGGCGCCGGTGATGTCGCGGGGACGCGCGCGATCACGCGTCGGATGATGTGGTGGGGCCTGTTCTCCGGAGTGCTCGGCGGACTGGCGTTGTGGGGGCTGCGGGACGTCTACGTGCCGTGGTTCACCGCCGATCCAGAGGTGCGGAGTACGTTGGCCGCCGTACTGGTCGTCGCGGCGCTCTGGCAACCGGTGAACGGTGTGGTATTCGTGCTGGACGGCGTACTGATCGGTGCAGGCGACGGGCCGTACTTGGCGGTGGCAGGCGTGATCGCGCTCGTGCTGTACGTGCCGCTGGCGCTGAGTGTGCTGTGGTTCGACGGTGGTGTCGTCGCCTTGTGGTGGGCGTTTGGCGGCTTCATGCTGCTTCGTCTGCTCACTCTGGTCACCCGGGAGCGTAGCGACGCCTGGCTGGTGACTGGGGCTATCCGCTGACCCTTCCGGTGCGGCATGGTGTGGCGGGAGGAAAGGAGCGGCATGGCCGACACGGACGACGCCCGCGACGAGGAGCTCGAGGAACTTCGCGAGGAGGAGGAGCTCGAGGAGGATCTCCGCGACGACGAGGAGACGTTCGAGCTCGCCGCGAAGGACCAGCAGGAGCTGCACCGGGTCCGCCGGGAAGCCGAGGAGGACGCGCGGCTGGAGACCCACCAGGCGCTAAGGCTCGCGTACGCCGACGAGGCCAAGGCCGACCGGCTCCGCACCGACGCCGCCGGCAAGTACCAGCAGGGCCTCAGCGACCGGGCCCACGGCCGCCACCTGCTCGACGAAGCCGCAGCCCGGCCCGACGAGCCCGGAGCGGACGCCACCGCAGCCGCCGGTCGCCGGTACGAGCGAGCCGCCGGCCGCGAGGAGCGGGAGGCGAGGTACGACCGGGCTCGGGCGGACGAGTACGACGCTGATGCGCGCGACCGCCGGAACGACGCCGCCCAGCAATCCGGGCAACCACCGGCCGAGGAAGCCGCCCGCAGGCCGTCCGAGCCGCCGGTCGCAAGCAAGTTCGAACGCCGCAAGCCGAAGCACGACAAGCGCAAGGACCGCCGCCCAGGAGAGCTCCGCAACATCGGCCTGGGCGACGACTAGTCAGGTGTGAGCCCCTGGACGTGGATGACCACCAGGTTCGCCGCGACCACCACGACGAAGGCCACCGCCCACACCGGATGCCCGAGGCTCCACAGCGCAGCACCGGCCAGACCGAAGACGACGACCTTGACAATGGCCCGTACGACGGGTGTCGTGCGCGTCGCCGTGGGTGCGGCGAAGAGTCCCCACACCAGCGCGGTCACCGCGGGTAGACCGATCGCGAGCAGCAACCGGACGACCGTCGTACCGGAAGCTGTCCAGCCCCACCAGGCGAAGATGCCAAGGGCAACCAGCTCGACCAGGAAGGCAAGCAGCAGGTTGCCCCAGCGCCACACTAGATGCCGCGCAGGTTGGGTTGGCGTTGGTCGAAGAACAGGCCGGCCGGGGGCTCCTCCACCGGGAGCGGCGGGATCGGGTAGTCGGTGTGGGCACCTCGGCAGGCCGCGAACGGACCGTCCGGGTCCAGCAGCGCCATCATGTGCGGGTCCGCGTGGTCGCGCCACCAGACCGACATCCCGGTGGCCGGGTCGAGGCGCAGGTGTTCCCAGGCCCGCCAGATCGAGTCCAGCCGGCTCAGCGCCTCGGCGTGCCGGTACCACTCCGGGCACCAGACGTACTGCTGCCCGATCCGCCGCGCGTAGAGGTAGATCAGCCGGTCCTCGACGAAGGCCGCGACATGCGGGTAGAAGAGTTCCTGCGCTTCACCATCCACGACGCTGCTCCTCACTCTGCTGCTCCCAGACCGGGACGCCCGTCGGCAGCGGGGGCGGTCCGGACTGCTGCGGGCCGGCCGTCACCCACGGGTTCGCCCCGCCCTGCGACGATCCGCCGGTCGCGGCACCCGGATCGTACTTCGCCAGCGACGCCTTCACCGCGCCGGCGTCCGGCCGGGTGAACCACGGCACGGTCTTCACCATGGTGGCCGGGATGCCGGACGGGAAGACGATGGCCCGGCCGGGCGGCATCGAGGCCAGGTCGGACACCTCGAGGATGTTGTGCCGCTGGGTCTGCCGGCTGGTGCCGCGCTCACCCTTGTTGTACGAGACCGAGCTGGAAATGATGTCGTAGTCGCCGATCAGCTTGCTCAGCTTCTCGAGGAAGTTCGCGTCCGACGCGCCACCGCCGTACACCCGGACGTTCGCCGCGGACCAGAGTTTCTCCATCCCCTCCGGACCCCAGCACTCCACGCCCTGCGGCCAGGACTGCAGGATCGTCATCAGCACGATGCCGCGGGAGCCGAAGTGGCTGTAGAGGTCGGGCAGGTTCTTCCACCGGCACACGTTCGCCGCCTCGTCCAGGACGCCGACCAGCGGGTTCGGCATCCGGCCCATCGGGTTGCCCTTGGCGTACTCCTCGGCCGCCTCGACGACCGCAACGGTCAACGCGGTGACCAGCGGTCCCGCCGTACCGGCGCCTTCCTTGGACAGGCTGTACAGCGTGCCGCCCTGGCGGACGAACTCGTGCGGGTTGAACTGCGGGCGGGTGTCGTTCGAGCCTTGCGGGATGACCCATCGGGTCACCTTGCGGTTGATCAGGAACTGGGCGCTCTGCTGCGCCGTGCCATAGACACCGGCACGCTGCTTGTCCGGCGCGTTGATGACGCCGGCGAGTGCGTCGGCGGACAGGTGCAGCCCGGGGGTGTTGCGCAGGATCCGCTCCGGCTCGTCGTTGCGCTGGTCCGCGAGCCAGCTGTAGACCTGCGTGATCGGGCGCTTCGCGACCGCGGCCGCGAGCAGCAGGCCGGCCAGCAGGTCGGTGCCGGCGGCGTCGAAGAACGCGTCGGTCTGGGCGTTCCGGTCCTTGCGCTGCGAGGCGACGAAGTGCTCGGCGAGCTCGCGGGCCTTGGTCTCGTCGGTGATGTAGGTGAGCGGGTTCCACCACCAGTTCGGCGGCTCCTCGCAGACCTCCTGGGGGTCGAACACCCAGACCGGGCCCTTCTCCAGCCGCGGTCCCCGGGTGGCGTCGACGATGTCGCGCTTGTTCGAGGTGGCGATCACCGCGCCGGGCGCGTCCAGGATCGCCGGTACGGCGCGGGACGTCGTCTTACCGGTTCGAGGCCCCCAGATGTCGACGTGCATGTCCTCCCAGGACCCGAACACCTCGAGGTTGTCCCGGACGGTGCGGCCGATCAGGACGCCCGGGCCGGCGTGCCCGGCGCCGAGCCGGTTGGCGATCCCCTGCGCACCCTCCCGGGTGATCTTGAAGATCTCGGACCGCTTCGACATCAGGAACGCCTGCTTGTCGACCCGGCCGACGCTGACCTGCCGGCGCCGGAGCAGGAACCAGACCCCGCCGGCGATCAGGCCCAGCACGACGAGCTCGAGGATGAGTACTCCGGTGGCCGCGCCGGACCAGCGGATCCGGCCGTTGATCAGGTCGGCCAGCGCGCCGATCGGGCCCGGCACCGCGCGGGTGTCGTTGATCGCGGCCGCAGCCTTGAGCGCGCCCCAGATACCGCCGACGACCAGGACGAACAGTCCGATGCCGATGAAGACCAGGACCGACTCGACCGACAGCCCGCCGGGACCGGTGCTCTTCCTGCCTTGGGCCATTACTCGTCAACTCCCGTTCGGGCGACCAGCCGGGTGGCCGGGTCGGGTGGCGGCGCGACCAGCCGGGTGGTCGGGTCGGGTGGCGGCAACATCGTCGGGTCGTCGAGGTTGTACTGCTCGACGACCTCCTCCGAGCCGTCGTCGGCCACCTCGACCTTCATCGGGTTGCCGTCGGCACCTGTCTTCCACAGCTTGTTGGTGTCGTTGATCTCGCGCTCGACCGAGGTGAGGCCGACGTGCACCGGGATGCCCGGGCGGCCACCGACCTTGACCAGGAAGTTGCCCCGGCCGGGCGGCGCCGCCTCCTGGCCGGTGGCCGGGTCCCACGCCGGCGGGTCCTGCCAGCCGATGAGCATGTTCTGCTCCTCCTCGGACATCGGCACGACCTCGGTCAGGTTCTCCATCTCGGCCCGCGGCAGACCGCCGCAGATGACCATGCCGGACCGCTCGACGAAACCCTTCGCCTTCATCCGGTCCTCGGGGTGCTCGAGCGCGAGCAGGTCGGACATGGTGTGCGAGATCATCGCCATCCCGACACCGCGCTGCCGGTTCAGCCGGGTCAGCGCGTCGACCCGGTCGACCAGGCCGCGCCCGGCCCTCAGCACCCGCCACAGCTCGTCGAGGATGACGAAGTAGTGCCGCCGCGGCTCCAGGCCGGCGTCCGCGAGCGCCTGCGACACCGCGACCGCACCGAACCCGTACGACCAGCAGGCCAGCAGTACGGCGGCCTGCAGGCTGGTCTCGGAGTCGTCGATGTTCGACACGTCGAAGACGACCGGGCGGTCCATCTGCATCGGGTTGTCGGTCTGCTCGGAGAAGATCTCGCCGAGCCGGCCACCACCGACCAGACCGATCAGCGAGGCCTCGAGTCCTTCGGTGATCTGCCGGTACCGGTCCAGGCTGCCGCGGTCCAGCGCCACGTTGCGGACCTGGTCCGGAGCGTCCTGGATGACCTTCAGGAGGTCGCGCAGCAGCGGCGTACCTTGGTGTCGCTCGTCGAGGACCTTGAGGGCCTCGTCGATGATGGTCTCCTCGCGGTCCGTCGGCGGGGCCGAGCGCATGATCGAGATCAGCGCCGACACCATCGTCTGGCGGCGGCCGTGCGCGTCGGCCTGGATCGCCTCCCGGGCCTTGCCGGTGAGCCGGAGCGCGGCCTGCCGGGACTCGCCCGGGTCGAGCACGTTCAGGTGCCCGCGGCCGCGGCCGAGCTGGATGACCTGGCCGCCGAGGGCCTCGATCAGGTCCTTGTAGTCGGGCTTCAGGTCACCGAGCACCAGCGGCTGGATGCCGTACCCGGCCAGGCCGAGCGCCATCCGCCGGGTGATCGTCGACTTGCCCAGACCGGGTTTGCCGAGCACGAACATGGACGGGTTCGAGATCAGCTTCGCCCGCATGAACCAGCTGATCGGGTCGCAGCACATGGTCGCGCCGGACAGGATGTTCCGGCCGATCGGCACGCCGACCATCGGGCTGCCGGTGCCGGCCGAGAACGGCCACAGTCCGCAGACCTGGACCGTCGTACCGCGCCACTCGGCCGGGGCCTGGACGTACGTCGAGTAGCCGCCGCCCATCCCGGGCCAGCCCCGCGGCATCGGCCGCTTGCCGCGCCGTTTGGGGTCGGCCGGCTGCTTCTCGTTCTTGCTCACGATGACTCCCCAGCGGTCAGAGCGATTCCCGGATGCCGGCCGGGATGGACAGGTGGCTGTGCAGTACGACGCCGAGCGGCAGCGCGGCCACGAACGCGGAGTCCTGCGAGCCGTACGCCGGCCGGAGCAGGATGCGCGCAGTCGCGCCCAGGTTGTCGATGGCCGCGATCATGTCCGGGATCTGCTCGGCCGTCATCACCGTGCCGGTGACGACCATGCCGAAGTTCACCAGACCGGCACCCCGGGCCTCCTCCTGCGCGGTGCGGTCCGCCGCCCGCGCCTCGGCCATCGTCCGGGCCGTCGGACGGTTCGACGTGGTCGCGCGGAAGGACGCGTTGCGCTTGTCGGCCTCCACCATCCGGGCCGCGGTGGCCGCGTCGAGCGGACGGTAGAGCAGGGTGACGCGCTTGCGGTCGATGTCGGAGTGCGGTGCGACCAGCTGGGACAGCACCGAGGAGAACACCTCACCACGCGGCGCCTGGGTCATCTGCCAGGTCACCGACCACGCGGAGTCGTGCCGGTACTTGTCCCAGAACGCCTGTGCACCGGCCGGACCGACATCGGTCCACTGCAGCTCCGGCGCCATCCCCTGACCGCGGGCCTCGTCGATCAGTACGGCGGCGGCCGGGTCGTAGGCGATCCGCACGGTCTCGCACAGCTCCTGCGCGGTGACCGGCCGGGCAGCACCCGCCCCGGTCGCGTTGAGGCTCTGGGTGAGCGCGGGCAGCCGGGACGCGAGCTCGCGACCCATGTCGTCTTCCTTGCGGCGCTTGCCGCTCCGGTCGGTGCCCTTGAAGGTCAGCGCGACGCGGGCCGAGATGAGCGCGGAGCCTTCCGGGTAGGACTGCACGACCTCGGTCAGCATCGCCCGGGCGATGGCCGGCGTGCCGTCCAGCATGTTGTTGCTGACCTCGCGACGCAGCCGGATGCCGGTGTCGGGCGCGCTCTCGACGGTCACCGAGGCAGCGACGATGCCCGGCTCGTGGCCGAGCGAGGCCAGCCACTGGCCCCAGTGGGCGACCCACACGTCCACCTGCTCCTCGTCGACCAGCGAGGCGCCGTCGGGCTCCGCGTTGATGACGACGGTGAAGTGCCGGGTGCTCGGGTAGTACAGGAGCGCGAAGGGCCGGCCGTACGAGTCCTGGTACTCGCTCAGCTGGGACGCGGCGGCCAGGCCGGGGAGCTGGAACTTGCCCCACGCGGTCCGGCCGAGTGGACCCGAACGGTAGATGTTGTGCTTCGCCATGGTCGCTCGTTGCCATCCAATACGCGTCGAGAGCCGTTGCAGGGTGGACAGCCCGTGCTTGTCCTTGGTCATCAGCATCAGCAGGCAGATGCCGACGATCACCATCGTCACGATCGCGGCCTCGGGTCCGCCGGACATCATGGCGAACACCGTCATCAGCAGGCCGCCCATCATCAGGGCGGTGCCGAGCGTGCCCAGGCCGGCGATACCCGCCGAGACGGGCTGCCTCCAGTTGCCGTAGGTGCGCGGGGCGCTTCGTACGTTGTCAGCCGCTGCCACGTGGTCCGTCCGAGTCTCGTTGAGCGTCGCGGCGGGCCTGGTCGTCCCGCCAACGGGTGTCTTGCTGCTGCTGTGCGCGGTCGCGATCGCGCTCGCGGCTCAGGTCACGTTGTGAGCCGCCGCTGCCCGACGGGCCACCGCCACCACCGCCGCCTCCTCCGCCGCCACCGCCACCGCCTGTGGAGTCGTCGTCCAGGACCTCGGATGCGACCGTCTCGGACGCTTCCTTGGCCTTCTGGAACGCGACCACCGCAGCAGCTACCGGAGCGGCCACGGCACCACCGGCCGCCGCAGCGCCACCACCTGCAGCCGCAGCACCACCGCCCGCAGCAGCACCGCCACCACCCGCGGCAGCAGCGCCTCCGCCACCACCGGCTGCAGCAGCACCGCCACCACCGCCGCCACCTGCGGCGGCGCCTCCACCGCCACCGCCGCCGGCACCACCAGTGGCTCCACCTCCGCCGCCGCCCCCGCCGGAACCGCTCTGGGCCTGGCTGGGCCGGCCGACGTTGCGGGCACCGCTCGGGCCTTGGCCACTGCCGCCACTGCCGTCGGCGCCGCCTTGGTCGGCGCCCTGCGACGCCTTGTCGGCGAGCTTGTCCATGCCGAGCATCTTCGCGCCGATCATGCCGGCGCCCGCCGAGCCCGCGGTCGCCGCGACCATCGGCACCAGGAAGCGCATCAGCGCGGGCAGCGCGAACAGGGCAAGGATCAGCAGCGTGAGGCCGGTGACCATGTTCATCACCTGGGTGCCACCGGGTTCGGCGGAGTCCTCGAAGTTCAGGCCCTGGCCGTTGTTCGAGGTGAGTCTGATCGCGGTCGCATAGATGATCGCGGCAACGAATTTGTAGAGGATGAACGCGAGGATCCAGCCCAGGATCTTCTTGAACCAGGTCCGGCCCATCTCGGTGTTGGTCGCCGCGGCCGCGATCGGCAGCACGCCGAGCAGCAGGATCAGCATCGCGCTGCGGACGATCATCAGCACGATCTGGATCACCCCGGCGATGATCGCCAGGATGCCGATCGTGATCGCCAGCCCGATGCCGAGCGGCCCGGCCGCCGGCGACAGGCCGATCATGGCGCCCATCACCTCGCCGAAGCTCTCGCCGCCGCCGGTGTTGCCCATGCCGCAGCGCCAGCCTTCGCCGGAGTCGCTGAGCGACGTGGTGACGATGCAGTCGGCGAACTTGTCGACCACCTCGATCAGCGCCTGCGCGATGCCGATCGTCAGCGCGGACGCGAGGGCCAGGGTGATCAGCGACCGGAGGATCTCCCGGGCCGCCTCACCACGGTGGCTCCACGCCATCTGGATGGCGCCGACGATCAGGCCGATCGCGGCGACGAACAGCGCGATGTACTGCGTGTGCTCCCAGATCCAGCCGACCGTGTCGTTGGCCGGCGCGCCGTTGGCCCCGCCGACGGCAGGGGTGTCGACGTACACCCAGAAGGTGCCGATGGTGCCCATCAGCACCGTGACGGCTTCGGCGACGATGTCGAGAATGGGCTGGAACACGAAGTTGATCACCGCTTCCGCAACTGGTTTGAGCACAACCTCGACAGCAGCCTTCAGGCACTCGTACCAGCCGTCACCACACCCGAGCGGGATCATGTCAGGACGTCCTCGGTGAGACGAACCGCAGGATGGCGGGGAGCGCGACGCAGGCGAGGATCATCAGCGTCACGCCCATCACGAGCTTGAGTGTCTGCGAGGTGCCGTCGGGGGCGCCGTCGGGCGCCGCCGGACTCCCCATCAGCTTGATCGCGGTGGCGTAGATCAGCGCCGCCACCGGTTTGTAGATGATGAAGCCCGCGAGCCAGGCCAGCGCCCGCTTGAACCACATCATGCCCATCTCGGTGTTCGTGGCCGCGGCGGTCAGCGGGAGCACGCCGACCAGCAGGACGAGCATCCCGTACCGGACCACCATCAGGGCGAGCTGGATGATCGCGGTGATCACCATCAGGATGCCGACGAAGATGATCAGCGCCATCGCGAACGACTCGCCGGGATCCTTGAGCGGATCCAGCATCACCGAGGCGATCTTGTTCGCGAAGCCGGAGTCGTCCGCGCCGACCGCCTCGTGAATGATCCACTGCGAGAACTGGTCGGCGGCCTGAATCAGGGTGGCCGCGAAGGCCGCGCCGGCGGCCGAGACGACCACCATCGTGATCAGCGACCGCAGGATGTCGCGCAACGGCTCACCGCGCTGCGAAATCGCCATCTGGATCGCCGCGACGATCACCGCGATGCTGGCCGCGACGGCCAGGATGTAGTTGGTGTGGACCTGGATGAAGCCGGCCGCGCCGGTGTTGCCGACGTCCGGGGTGTCGATCCAGACCCAGAGGAAGCCGACCGCCTCGAGCACCACCTCGACGGCCGCCACCACGACGTCCTTGATGACCTCGAGGATGATCCTGAAGAACGGTCCCATGACCGCCTCCATGACGTCGCCGAGCTTCTCCTCGACGCAGTCGTCCCAGTCCCAGGGCGCCCAGGAACAGCCGAGGACGATCATCACGCCCCCCGGAACCGGACGTAGCCGTCCAGGGACTGCAGCACGTCGGGCGCGGTCTCGCCGTTGAAGCTGCCGTCCTCCTGCAGCACCGCCCGCCAGTCGCTGCGGTACCACTGCATCGTCACCGGCAGCGAGGCGATCTTCGTCTCGTCGATCTGTACGGCGATCTGGAGCACCGCCCGGTCCGGCAGGTAGTCGAACACCTTGAACCCGATGAACTGCGCGACCTTGCCCTCGTTGCGCGGCGTCGTACTCACCCTGGCCTCGGTGACCGCCCGGTTCCGGCCCGGACCGGGCACCACGCGGGTGGCCAGCACCTCGTCGGTCAGGTCCGGGTTCCGGATCTGGCCGAGCACGTTCATCGCCGCGAGCACAGCGCCGGTCGGCGAGTGGGCGAAGCAGGAGCGCACACCGGTCCGGTCCATGACGGCCGGACCTCCCTCTTGCTGGAGCGGAATCAGCATGTCGGCCTCGAACTGCCAGGTGACCGCCGACGGCGCCATCCGCGGGATCCTCTGGTCAGGTTTCTTGAGCTTGCAGCCACCGACACCGGGCGTGGGCGGCCCGGACGGTGTCACGGTGGAGGTGGGTCGGCCCGTGGGCGTGGCGGGCGGCACGGACGGTTCCTCGGTGGGCTGTTCGGTCGGCTCGACCACACTCGGCGACGTCGACGGCTGCGAGGCCGGCGTACCCGGGTCGCGGGCGAACAGCCACACGATCAGGCAGACGACCACCGCGCCGACGATGATCGCCGAGGCGATGAAGCCGTTGTCCTGCCAGAAGCTGCTGCCGGACGCGTCGCCGTCGCCATCGCCTCCCGCGGAACCGGAGCCGGAGTCCCTGCTGAACAGTCCCACAGCCGATCAGGCTCCGGCGACGGAGAGCGCGGTCACTTCAGCTGGTCGACGATGGCCGTCGCCGAGCCGATGATGATGCAGGCCGCCAGGACCCAGCCCAGCCGGGCCGCGTGCTCGCCACCCTCACCACGGCGCTGGCCGATGGCCATCATGGCGCCGGCGATGATGATCCCCAGACCGCAGATCAGGTACGCGATGATCTTGACCCAGTTGATGACGCCCCGGAGCTTGTCCATGCCGGGCGGGTTGTCGTCGATCATCGGGACCAGGTTGGCGGCCTCCGAGACCAGATGTACGAGCATCATTGCGGTGGTTGCCTTTCAGTACGGGGCGGGATAGTCCGCTGGGTTTGACGCGCGAAGAGCGTAGATGGATTCAAGGACTTCGAAAACCTCGTCGGGGGTGTTGTCAGGGGTGGGTGCCTCCCCTCGGCGCCACTCCTCGATCCACGGGATGTCCCACACCCTCGGCACGCCACCGCCGACGATGTCGGCGAAGTCGTCGAGCACGCGGGGCAGCCGGCCGGGGGCGTCCGCGATCAGCACCAGGCCGAGTACGGCGACGCCCTGGACGACTCCGGAGGCCCACTCGATCGCGGCCCGCTGAGCGGCCCGCAGACCCGAACCGTTGGTCCGCGCGACCAGGATCACGGGTGTCGGCACCGGCGGCGGCGGGATCGGCCAGCGGTGGTTGGCCGCCCTGGTCCCCGGAAGCAGCAGCGACATGGTCGTCTCGCCCGCACCACCGTGCACACCGACCCACCACAGCGTGTCGGCGGCCGGGATGGCGAACTTCGGCAGCCGCTGGTCCTCGGCCGGGGCCGGGACGCCGTGCTGCGGGGCCGACGGCCCGCGCCGGGAGAGATCCGCAGGCTGCGAGGGACCTGGAGCCGACTGTTCCGGACCCGGGGTCGGCGATTGCTGCCGAGTCCACGGGTTCTGCGTCATGCCCCCTCCTCTCGCAGTGCGTCACAGGCTGTCGCCCACAGTATTCTCTCGCTTTCCGGGTGTACTTTCGTGACCCATCCACAGGCGAGGATGTTTCTACCCCCTTGTCGGGGTCAGTCGAGCCGAGATCTCGCGTCATCGGCGGACCCGGGCTCCCCGGCCTGCCTTTGATGCGGTGGACATGCTAGTGGTCTACTTTGCCGGGGACTCGGGTGGTGGCTCACTGGTACAGCGGTCTGGACCACTGATGACGGTGGCGGAGTCGGACGAGTGAGGAGTCAGGTGGCGGGAATGAGAGGTCGTCGTGGCTGAGAAGGTCCCGTCCTGGCCCAAGGTGACGATCCGGCTGTACGACGACCACAACGCCGAGGTCAAGATCGCCGGCCGCAGCCACCCGGTCAACCATCATGATCCGCGACAGGCGGCGATCGCGCTCGTCAGCGAGCGGGCCGGACAGCTCGGGCGGCCGGTGAAGGCGACCGCTGTCGAGTCCGACGGCGCCTCCTGGCCGCTGATCATCCACCCGGACGGCCGGGTCGAGGCGGTCGAGGAGCAGACCCGCAAGGGCAAGGGCAGCGGCGCCGAGAAGCCGATCTGGCCGATCATCGTCGCCGCCGTGGTGGCCGGCTGCCTGGTCGTCGGCACGGTCCTCTACCTGACCGTGCTGCCCAAGGGCGACGGCGTCGCCAAGCCGACCACGTCGCCGAAGCTGCCCGCGCTGCCCGAGCCGAGCGTCGGGCCGGACCAGCTCGCCTCCCGGCCGGCGCCGCCCGGCTTCACGACCAACGCGTCCTGGACGGTCGACATCGCCCAGGACACGATCCCCGCGGTGTCGCCGGACGGCACGGAGGTCGCCGTACTGACGCCCGACGACAAGATCGCGGTGTTCGACAGCAACGGCAAGGTGCTGTGGCAGGACAAGGTCCCGAACGACGCGCAGAACCCCGTCTACACCACCGTCGACTCCAAGGTGGTCCTCGCGGTCGCGACGTCGGACACCCTGTACTACTGGGCCGGCGACGGCGCCGAGGCCACGGAGGTGGAGCTTCCGGACTCGGCGAAGGTGCAGTTCTTCGGCACGTCGCCGCTGATCGAGATGGGCAGCGCCGGGGCCAGCGTGGTCTCCGGCGGCGAGCTCAAGACCGTCGAGCACCAGCGCCGCGAGGCGACCATCCTGCTCGCCGAGGGCGACCGCGCGTTGATGGCGCGGTACGGCGGCCCGCTCTACTGGAGCCAGCCGGGCAAGGACCTGCAGGAGGTGGACCCCAAGCCGCCGACCGGGTCCAAGGGCATCCTCCGCGTGCTCGCCGCCAGCCCGGGATACGTGCTGGTGCTGTGGAAGACCGCGGACGCCAACGTGGTGATCCCGGTGGTGCACTCGAGCGCCAACGGGGCGGTCGTGGCGATCTGTCAGGGCGACTCCGAGGGCACGGTGGAGAACTGGGACTGGGTCCCGGACACCGGGCGCAAGGTCGCCGCCTGGGGTGAGTGCCTGATCGACTTTACCCGGAAGGCGACCTTCCCGGCCCCCGACTTCCAGCCGCTGTCGATCACCGCCAACGTCGTCTACGGCAACCTCACCGGCAAGCTGGTCGCCACCTCGCCCGGCAAACCCACCCACCCGCTGACCACCGGCACCGCCCGCCCGTGGGGCATCGCAGGCGCCCACGCCATCGTCGTCCACAACTCCGTCCTGTACGCCCTGGACAAGAAGAAGTGACGCCGATGGTTTACCGGACAGGTACGGCGGTCGAGCTGACTCCTGGGGTCGGCCGGCGGGTGGTGCGCGCGGTGGCGTGTTGGGTGGCGGTAGTGGTGATGGTCGCGCCTCCGGGGTCGGCGGTGGCGGACGACGATCCTGCGCCGGTTCCGTGGCCGTCGGTCGGGAAGCCGGAGTCCGGTGGTAGCGGTCAGGGTGGTCCGGCGCCGGTCAGCTGGCCGAGCGTCACCAAGCCGGAAGACACGGGCTCCTCCTCAAACCCCGCCCCAGTCCAGTGGCCCGCCCCCACAAAAACCAGCTGACCACCCACATCCCCAGCCCCCGGAACGAGAGGCCGCACCACCGGTGCAGTCGAGCCACGCCGCGGGCTTGTGGAACGAACAAGGCCCGCAGCTCCCCGGGTGGGGAGTGCGGGCCTTGAACGGGGTACGTCAGCTAGCTGCTACCTCGAGGCGGACGGTGGCCGCTACCTCGGGGTGGAGCTGGACCGAGACCTGGTGCTTGCCGGTGGTCTTGATCGGCGACGCGATCGCGATCGCGCGCTTCTCGACCAGCGGGCCGCCGGCGGACTTGATCGCGCCGGCGATGTCGGCCGGGGTGACCGAGCCGAACAGCCGGCCGGTCTCGCCCGCCTTCACGTCCAGCGTGACGGTGAGCTGCTCGAGCTGGTTCTTGACCTCGCTCGCGTGCTCCTTGCCCTGGATCGCCCGGGCGTCACGCGCCCGCTTGATCGACTGGATCTGCTTCTCGGCGCCGCGGGACCAGCCGATGGCCAGGCCGCGCGGGACCAGGAAGTTGCGGCCGTAGCCGTCCTTCACCTCGACGATGTCGCCGGGGGCTCCGAGGCCCTCGACCTCCTGCGCCAAAATCAGCTTCATGTGCCGGACCTCCCTCAGCGAGCCGTGCTCGTGTACGGCAGCAGCGCCACCTCACGAGCGTTCTTGATAGCGGTGGCCACGTCACGCTGATGCTGCACGCAGTTCCCGGTCACCCGGCGGGCGCGGATCTTGCCGCGGTCCGAGATGAACTTGCGCAGCAGCGCGGTGTCCTTGTAGTCGACGTACGACGCCTTGTCCTTGCAGAAGCCGCAGATCTTCTTCTTCGGCTTCCGAATGATCTTGGCCATTGTGGTGCTCTCTTCCTTCCAGAGCCCGGCACACGTGCCGGAATGGTCACTCTTGTCAGTTGGTCACGACCCGGGACCGGATCAGAACGGAGGCTCCTCCATCGAGCCGCCGCCACCCTGGCCGGCCCAGGGGTCGTTCTGCGGGGCGGACTGGCCGCCACCGCCCTGCGGGGTCGCCCAGGGGTCGTTCTGCTGCTGGGCGCCACCGCCCTGGCCGCCGCCGTAGCCGCCGCCACCCTGGTTCCCGCCACCGCCACCACCGAAGCCGCCGCCGTCACCGCCGGGACCGGAGCGCATCGCCCGGGTCACCTTCGCGGTGGCGCTGCGCAGGCTGGGCCCGACCTCGTCCACGTCGATCTCGAAGACCGTGCGCTTGTTGCCCTCACGGTCGTCGTACGAGCGGGACTTGAGCCGGCCCTGCACGATCACGCGCATGCCGCGCTGCAGCGACTCGGCCACGTTCTCCGCGGCCTGCCGCCAGACGGAACAACTCAGGAACAGCGACTCGCCGTCCTTCCATTCACCGGTCTGCCGATCGTACGTGCGCGGCGTCGACGCGATCCTGAAGTTCGCGACGGCGGCGCCGGACGGGGTGAACCGGAGCTCCGGATCGTCGACAAGGTTGCCGACCAAAGTGACGACGGTTTCGCCTGCCATTGCCGTTCCTCCTGCTGTCGGGTGTGGCTGTGTCCACAACTATCAGTAGCGGCTGGCGCCGACAGTACCGATGGTTGCTGACGACCCCAGGGTCAGTGCTGGTCCGGCCGGATGACCTTGGTGCGGAGGATCGACTCGTTCAGCGTGAGCTGACGGTCGAGCTCCTTCACCACCGCGGGCTCCGCGGTCAGGTCGATGACGGCGTAGATGCCTTCGGCCTTCTTCTTCACGTCATAAGCAAGCTTGCGACGACCCCAGATGTCGAGCTTCTCGACCGTGCCACCTTCCTTGCGGACGATGTTCAGGTACTGGTCGATGGACGGCTCCACGGTGCGCTCATCGAGCTCAGGGTCGAGGATCACCATGACTTCGTAACGACGCATGCGCGAACTCCACCTCCTTCGGACTTGGCGGCCACGGTCTCTCCGTGGCAGGAGGGCGATGCGATGATGCCCGGCGTCGGCACTTGCCACCGGCGCCAAGCAATGAGCCCGGTCGATGGACCGGGCCACACCCAAAAGAATACCAGCGTCCGGACGCCCTCTTGACCATATCCACAGGGCACTTCCGGTAACTCTCCGTCACTCGGCGGCGATCAGTCGTCACTCTCCGGCCCGACCACCAGCAGATCGATGTGTACGGCGAGAACCCGGCCGTCCGCGTCCACGGTCCGCACCACCGGGTACGCGCCGTCACCCCAGCCCGAGTGGGCCAGCACCACATTCTCACCGTCCGTGGCGAGTGGCAGCACGATGTTCGCGCAGCCCTCGCGGAGGTGGTCGGCCGAGTCCATCAGCGCGAACCAGCTGTCGTCACGGCCGTTGTCGAACAGGTCGTCGTACCAGTTGCCCTCCGGCATCTTGGACCGGGCGGCCTCCGCATCCACGAACGCGACCGTGCCGGCGTCCACACCGACCGCCCAGAACTCGTCCTCGCCCAGAGCGTCGCCGGAGCTGGTCGCCGCCTCGACCCGCGCGACCTCGCCGTCCGCGACGCGCAGCGACAGGAACGCCTCCCGGAGGTGGCTCCCGTCCTGCTCCTCCGACACGTCCGCCACGGTGACCTGCACCGGGTAGTCACCAGGCGGTACGTCGACCACCGGCGCCTCCCCCAGCGTGACGAACGGGTCGCAGGCCTCGAGGCGGCCACTCGGGACGCGCAGCAAGCCGAGGTCATGGACGGTCAAGGACCACGTCCTCCCGTCGACCTCGACGGGACCAGGGCGGAGTGCACGGAAGTAGTCGGGGCTGATCACGAACCAATGCTAGAGGTCTGGCGACGGTCGGCCGGAGAGGTACGTCGCAAGGTCAGGAGTAGCAGCGGGACTGCCAGTAGCCAGGAGAAGGTGGCCAGGAGGCTGAAGCCGCCAAGCGTGAAGAGCCAGGGAGACGCGGCTGTGGCCAGGGCGGAGACGGTCCAGATGGACGACTCGACCTTGCTCTCCAGCTCCGCGGTGACCAGCAGCGCACTGCCGCCCAGATAGCAGAGGTTCCAGGCGTAGCCGAGCAGGAACAACGCCGGCGTGAAGACCGGGCCGGACTGGGTGATCAGTACGCCGGAGACGAGCAACAACCCGAGCCCGGCCACCACAACAGGCCGAGTGCCGAACCGATCGATGCTCCAACCGGTCAGCGGAGACAGGGCGAACATGCCGAGCGTGTGAGCGGACAGCATCAGCCCCAGCGCCCCCAGCCCCGCTCCGTGGTGGTGTGCATGCACCGGCACCGCAGTCATCAGCGCCACCATCACCAGATGCCCCACGACCATCACAGCGGCAGCCAGAACGACCTGGGTACGACGAGGCGCCGCCAAGCGCTCGCCATCCGTCGACACCTCCACCGCCCGCGCCCGCGGGATGTAGGTGGACGCAATCAGAGCGCAGAACACCGCGGCCAACGCCAGCAGGAACGGTCCCGCGACCGCCGGCAGCCCAAGTGCCCGAGCGAACGACTGCGACGGCGCCATCAAGAACGGTCCGCCGGCAGCACCCGCCGTACTGGCCCAGACGACTGTGCTCATGGCAGACGCGCGTCGGGCAACAGGTACGGCGTCAGCCGCGGCGTACCGCGACAGCAGGCTCGCAGCGTTGCCCGCACCGAGCAGGAACATGCCGACGAACAGCAGCGAAACGTGAGCGCCCACTGCGGTCAGCACGGTCAACGCTCCGCCGGCGACGCCAACGCCGTACCCGGTGCGGAGTGCCTGAGCGCGTCCGCGGCGGGCAGTCCACTTGCCGACGGCCAGTGCGCCGGCGGCCGTGCCCAGTACGCCGGCTGTGTTGGGCAGACCGGCCAAGCCGGGGCTCAGCTTGTCGGAGATCAGGATGGTGCTCACCGCGCTCGCGGCGACCATGGCGGCGTTCATCAGGGCGGCGGCCAGAACGACGGGAATCAGCATGTCTGCAACGCTAGAAAGGCAGCCGCCGTCGCTGAATGTACGAAGTAAGGCATTCACCCTTGTGCAGTGGCGATGTCGAAGGTGTTCTGGGGAGATGACCTTTCAGGAGCGCGACCTGGACGCGACGGACTGGCAGATCCTCTCCGAGCTGCAGGCTGACGGGCGACTGTCGTTCAACCAGCTCGGCAAGCGGGTCAACCTGTCACCGCCTGCGGTGGCGGACCGGGTACGGCGGCTGGAGGAGTCGGGCGTGATCGTCGGCTACCGCGCGCAGGTCGACCCGGCCCGCGCAGGCCAGCCGCTGTCCGCCTTCATTCAAATGCGCTGCAGCACTGGACGCTGCCTGCTGAAGACCACCCGCGCGGAGGACTTCCCCGAGGTGCTGGAGATCCACAAGCTCAGCGGCAACTCCTGCTCGATGCTCCGCGTCCGCGTGACCTCCATGAAGCACCTCGAAGGTCTCTTCGAGCGCCTCGGCGAGCACGGCGAGATGAACACGCACGTCGTTCTCTCCACGGAGTTCGAGGGGCGGCCGGTCCAGCCGCCCGCTCACGACTCGCGGCCCGTGACACGTTCCGAGGGATGGGGTTCCTGAGATCGGGGCGGTGGGGCGGGGGAGGAATTCAGTACTGTCGGTGGGCGGTTCTAGGGTGGGGTCATGAGCTTGAAGCTGGGTGCGCACGTGGACCAGGAAGACCCGCTGGCCGAGGCGGCCGACCGGGGCGCCGACCTGGTGCAGTTCTTCCTGGGCAACCCCCAGGACTACAAGGCGCCGAAGCTCGCCTACGCCGACGGCGAAGCGGCGCTGAAGGAGCGAGCCGCCGCGGCGGGCGTCGATCTGTACGTGCACGCGCCGTACCGGCTGAACGTGGCGAACACGAACAACCGGATCCGGATCCCGAGCCGCAAGCTGCTCCAGCAGACCCTCGACAAGGCGGCAGAGATCGACGTCATGGGCGTCATCGTGCACGGCGGGCACGTCGGCGACGAGGACGACCCGGAGGCCGGCTTCGACAACTGGCGCAAGTGCATCGAGCGGGCCGAACTGCCGGTGCCACTGCTGATCGAGAACACGGCCGGCGGTGAGAACGCGATGGCCCGCCAGCTGGACCGGATCGCCCGGCTGTGGGACGCGGTGCAGTCCTCGGGCAACGACCGGCTGGAGAACGTCGGCTTCTGCCTGGACACCTGCCACTTCCACGCGGCCGGCGAGGAACTGCCGACGATCGTGGAGAAGGTGAAGGCGATCACCGGCCGGATCGACCTGGTGCACGCCAACGGGTCACGCGACGAGTTCGGCTCCGGCGCGGACCGGCACAGCAACTTCGAGGAGGGTCACATCGACCCGGCCGACATCGTCGCGGTGGTGCAGGCAGCCGGTGCCCCGGTGGTGGTCGAGACCCCGAACGCGAACCACGGTCAGAAGGCCGACATCGACTACCTCAGGTCTCATCTGAAGTAGCCGCGGGCAGGCCGTGCACCCAGTAGGCGATCCCCCATGGAAGCAGCAGCGCGAGCGCGGTGGTGTTGCGGGTGGGGAGGAGAACGCCTGCGGTGAGCGCGATGAGCAGTACGACGGTCGACGTCTGGAAGAGGTCGAGCCTCCCGATCACGCGGGTGCGCAGGGTCGCGCGCTCGAGCGCGCAGGCGGCGTAGCAGGCGATGAGCGCGAGGACGGCCAGGAGCGCGACGACCACGGCGATCCAGGCGGCGGCGCCGTACGTCGAGGCGCCGCGGAGGATGTCGGCGAGTTGGAAGAGACCGACCATGGCAGCCAGCGCGGCCGAGGTCCCGAGCAGTCGCGCAGTCGTCCGCCGGGCGCGCTCAGGCTCGGGTGCAGGCGCCGGGTCAGGCGAGGGATCCGGGTCGGGCGATGGGTCCGGTGGTTGGGCCGCCATGGGGGGACGGTAGCGCAGCCGCGAGAATGGCCCCCATGCAGACCTGGGCCGAGCGGTTTCCCGAGCTCTTCGCACCGGACCACTGGGCCTGGGGTGAGCTCGATGTCCGGTTCTCGACCGAGGTGCCGCCGGACGAGCTGATCAGCAACGTGCACGTGATCGGCCGCACCAACGGCGGAGTCGTTGTCTGCGGCAACGACCTCGGCTGGCGCTTCCTCCCCGGCGGCACCCGCGAGCCGGACGAGACGATCGAGCAGCTGGTGCAGCGCGAGCTGCTCGAGGAGGCCGGCGCCCGCCTGACCGGACCGCTGACCTGGCTCGGTGCGCACCGCGCCGAGCACCGCCGCCCGGGCCCCTACCGTCCGCACCTCCCGCACCCGATCTCGTACTGGGCCACTGTCGTCGCGGACGTCGTGGTCGACCAGGAGCCGACCAACCCCGACGACGGCGAGCAGGTGGTCGAGGTCCTCGTGCTCCCGGCCGAGCGGGCGGTCACGTATCTCGACGCCCAGGCCGACGGCGGGATGATGGGCAGCCAGGTCAGACTGGCTCAGGCAATGGAGCTGCTGTAGCCGACCGCCACGGCAGTACGGCGGCGCTCAGCAGGCAGCATCCGCCCGCGATCCACAGCGCACCACGGAGTCCGATCGTCGCTGCAAGCACCCCGCCGAGCGCCATGAACGCCGGCTGCACGCAGCGCGAACTGATCGACCACGCGCCCACCACCCGCGCCATGTAGCCGTCCTCGGTCGCCTCCATGCGGTACGTCGCGAAGGACGGGTTGAACGCTCCGGCAGCCACCAGCAGCCCGACCTCGGCCGCGGTGATCAGCGCGAACCCACCCCAGCCGGCCGGCGCCAGCGGCATCAGCAGCAGCCACGGCGCCCGGAGTACGCCGAACACGAGCAGCATCCACTGCAGTCCGTACCGTCGGGTGAGCCGGGGCGCGAGACGCGCGCCGAGGACCCCACCCAGGCAGGACAGGCCGAGCGAGAGCCCGTAGTTCCACGCCGGCAGGCCGAGGTCGCGCAGCATGAGGACGGTGAGCAGCGGCGACGTCATCATCACCGGTCCGCCGAACAGCTGCGAGTTCCAGAACAGCACCCGCAGTCCGCGATGCCGCAGGATGTACCGCCACCCGGCGGTGATGTCAGCCTTCCCATCCCGCCGTACCGGCTCGGGCTCGGGCTGCTGGATCCGCCGGATGCCGAGCGCCGATCCGAGGAACGACACCGCGTCCACAGCCAACGTGACGGTCGCACCGACCAAGCTGACCAGCGCGCCGCCAACCGCCGGTCCGACGCTCAGCGTGATCCAGTTGGTCTGCTCGAACCGGCTGTTCGCCTCGGCTCGCCCCTCGGCCGGGACAAGCGCCTTGAGGTGCGCGCCACTCGCCGCCTGGAACACGATCAACGCGGCTGCCTGCACGACGCCGACCACACAGAGCTGGGTGTAGGTCAGCACGTCGAGCACGGCCGCGACCGGCACCGAGATCAGTACGACGAACCGGACCAGGTCGGCCGCGATCATCACCGGCCGCTTCCGCCGCTGCTCGATGAAGTCGCCCAGCGGCAACGCGATCGCAGCGGCCGCGATCGCGGACAGCGCGGCGAGCATCGAGACCTGGAAGGTGCTGGCGCCGAGAGCGAGTACGGCGATCAGCGGCAACGCGCCGAGGCCGACCGCCGATCCGGCCGCGCTGACGGTGAACGCGACCCACAGCCGCCGGAAGTCTCGACCCAAAGACATCCGGCGATCGTAGGAGCCGGCACCGACAGAACTAGCGCAGGTTCAGGCCGCCGTCGAGCAGGACTACTTCGCCGGTCACGTAGGTGTTGTGGACAAGTGCGGAGATCAGGTCCGCGACGTCCGACGGCTGGGCCGCGCGGCGCATCGGGCTCATGGTTTTCCACAGCTCCTGGGCCTCGGTCCAGGACGCGGTGAGCGGGGTGTCGACGAGGCCGGGCGCGACCGCGTTGACGCGCACCTCTGGTCCGAGTGCGGCGGCCAGCAGCTTGGTCATGTGGTTCAGCGCGGCCTTCGAGGCGGCATACCCGATCGAGCTTCCCTTCGGCCGGACACCGGCATGGCTGGTGACGTTGACGATGCAGCCACCCGACTCCCGGAGCGCGGGCAGGGCCGCCGTACACAGCAACCACGGCGCGATCAGGTTGACGTCGAGCAGCCGCCGCCAGTCGCCCGCCGTCAACGCCTCGAGATCCGCGTGCGGCACCGGCCAGCTGATCCCCGCGTTGTTCACCAGTACGTCGAGCCGCCCGAACTCGGCCAGCACCCGCGGCACCAATCCAGCCGCCTCGGCGTCGTCCGCGAGATCTGCCTGGAAGTACGACCCGTTCAGCTCGCGCGCCAGCGCCGTACCCACGTCCCGACTCGACCGTGAGTGCACCGCGATCGTCATCCCGTCCGCGGCCAACCGCCGGGCTGTCGCCGCCCCGATTCCCGAAGCCGAGCCCGTCACCAGTGCGACCTTCTGCACTAAGAGCTCCGGTAGCGGAGGCCGTCCATCAACAGGTTGAGGGCTCGGTCCGCCTGGTCGCGGTTCTTCCCGGTGGCCAGCGCGACCCCGCTGATGCTGACCAGTACGTCGTCCGCCGAGACATCGGAGCGGAGATCGCCGGACGCGGCGCCGGCGTCCAGGAACGGCTTGATCGCGCCGACCAGGAGCTCGAAGCTCTGGGCGTACGGGTTCGCGCCGGACGCGATCACCGCGCGCAGCGCGTCGGCCATCCCGAGCTTGCGCGTCATGTAGTCGATGTAGCGGTCCATCCAGGCCCGCAGCGCCTCGGCCGGCGGCATCGTGTCGAGCAGCACCGGCGCGGCGTCGCAGATCGCGGCCAGCTCACTGCGGTACGCCGCCTCGATCAGCAGCTCACGGGTGGGGAAGTGCCGGTAGAGGGTGCCGATGCCGACACCGGCGTCCTTCGCGATCCCCTCCAGCGTCGCCTCCAGGCCGCACGTCGAGAACGCGCGCGACGCCGCGGCCAGGATCTGCTCGCGGTTGCGCTGCGCGTCCGCCCGCAGCGGACGTTCGCCAGTGCCCATCTCCCCTCCCTTCTGACCCCAGAACCTATCGGACTTGATAACCGGAGGTGCCTCCAGTTAACTGGGATTACCGGAGGTTCCTCCGGTTAAAGCCTAGCTCGCAGAACAGGACCGAACCTGATGAGCCGAATCACCACCCCCTTCAGCTATGACTCCACCGCGGCCGACGTGATCGCCGGCGTGGATCTGTCCGGGCGTCGCGCGGTCGTCACCGGCGGCGCGTCCGGCATCGGCGTGGAGACCGCCCGTGCCCTCGCGTCGGCGGGGGCCGAGGTGACTCTCGCCGTACGCAACACCGCCGCGGGTGAGCGCACCGCGGCCGACATCATCGAGGCGACCGGCAACAGCCACGTCTTCGTGGCGCCGCTCGAGCTCGCCGACCGCGCCTCGGTGCGCGCGTTCGCCGAGAACTGGGACGGACCGCTGCACATCCTGGTCAACAACGCCGGCGTGATGGCCGAGCCGCTCAACCGCACGCCGGAGGGCTGGGAGCACCAGTTCGCCACCAACCACATCGGCCACTTCGGGCTGGCGACCGGCCTGCACTCGGCGCTCGCCCAGGCGGGCAACGCCCGGATCGTGTCCGTCAGCTCCAGCGCGCACAACCGCTCGGACGTCGTCTTCGACGACATCCACTTCGAGCACCGGCCCTACGACGAGTGGGCGGCGTACGGACAATCGAAGACGGCCAACGTCCTGTTCGCCGTCGAGGCGGCGAAGCGCTGGGCGAGCGACGGGATCGTCGCCAACGCGCTGATGCCGGGCGGCATCCGGACCGCGCTGCAGCGGCACCTGCCGGAGGAGTTCTTCAAGAACTGGGAGGGCTTCGCCTGGAAGACTCCCGAGCAAGGTGCGTCGACCTCGGTCCTGCTGGCCGCGTCGCCACTCGTCGACGGCGTCACCGGCCGGTACTTCGAGGACAACAACGAGGCGCTGCCGCACGGAGACAACGACTACAGCGGCGTCTCGGCGTACGCCCTCGATCCGGAGTCGGCCACTCGGTTGTGGGACCTCTCGGAGAAACTCCTCGCCCAGTAAGCCGGCCCAGTTATCCACAGGTTTGATCAGGTCACCGGCTCGGCTACGGTTCAAAGCTTCGGGCCGGTAACCTGACCGACCGTGAGTGACTTGAGCATCCGGACCATCTCGGCCGACGAGCACGCTGCCTATATCGCAGCGCAACCGGCGGCGAGCTTCCTGCAGACCCCCGGGTGGGCGGCGGTGAAGAGCGAGTGGAAGGCGGAGTCACTCGGCTGGTACGACCCGGCCAACCCGGCAGAGCTGGTCGGCGCCGGCCTGGTGCTGTACCGGCAGATGCCGAAGGTGAAGCGGTACCTGGCCTACCTGCCCGAGGGCCCGGTGATCGACTGGGACGCCGTCGATCTCGGCCGGTACCTGCGCCCGCTGGCGGGGCACCTGCAAGAGCGCGGCGCGTTCGGCATCCGGATGGGTCCGCCGGTGGCGACCCGGCGGTGGGGCGCCAAGACGATCAAGGACGCGATCGCCGGCGGGCAGCAGCCCAAGCTCGGCGACGTCCGGGCCGACGTGATCGAGCCCTCCGGCGAGCTGGTCGCCAAGCAGTTGCGCGCGCTCGGCTGGAAGGCGCCGCGGACTGGAGAAGGATTCGCGGCCGGACAACCGCAGTACGTCTTCCAGGTCCCGCTGGCCGGCCGCAGCCAGGACGACCTCCTCAAGGGCATGAACCAGCTGTGGCGACGCAACATCAAGAAGGCCGACAAGGCCGGCGTCGAGGTGACGCAGGGCGGCGCCGAGGACCTGAAGGCGTTCCACCAGCTGTACGTCGAGACCGCGGAGCGGGACCATTTCACCCCGCGGCCGCTGCCGTACTTCGAGAAGATGTACGCCGCGATGGCCGACCAGCCGGCCGACTGTTGTGACTTCCGGATCTACAACGCCTACCACGAAGGCGACCTGGTCGCATCGACCATCTGGGTCCGGGTCGGCGGTCACTCCTGGTACTCCTACGGTGCCAGCTCGACCGCCAAGCGAGATGTGCGCGGATCGAACGCGATCCAGTGGCGCATGATGACGGACGCGCTCGCCGCGGGCGCGTCCGTGTACGACCTACGGGGCATCACCGACACCTTGGACCCGAACGACCCGCACGTCGGGCTGATCCAGTTCAAGGTCGGCACCGGCGGCGAGGCCGTCGAGTACGTCGGTGAGTGGGATCTGCCGTTGAACAAGGCGCTCTACACCGCATTCGACCTCTACATGAGACGGCGTTGACACCATGCCCCTAGTCCTGCACGTCGATTCCGATCGATGGCGCGAACATCTGCGTTCCACGTGGAACCCCGACATCGTCCCGGTCGCCAAGGGCAACGGGTACGGCTTCGGCAACCACCGGCTGCTGGCCGAGGCGCGCGCCCTCGGCGCCCGCACGGTCGCGGTCGGCACCTACTTCGAGGTGCCGCCGGACCCGCGCGAGGACATCGTCGTGCTGTCGCCGTGGCGGCCGTTCCACGAGATCCCGCAGAGCAAGAACGTGATCCACACGGTCAGCCGGCTGGCCGACCTGGTCTCGATCCCGGCCGGCAGCCGGGTGCTGATCGAGGTGCAGACCTCGATGCGGCGGCACGGGATCGGCGCCCGCGAGCTCCGGCACACGATGCTGCTGAACGCGCTCGACCGGATCCGGTTCGAGGGCTGGTCGCTGCACTTCCCGATGGGCGCCGGCGGTACGTCGGCCAACCTCAGAGAAGCCTCGGAGCTCGGCAAGGCCGCCCTGGCCGTCCGGCGCGGACCGCTCTGGGTGTCGCACGTACCGGCGCAGAAGCTCTCCGACATCGGCGAGGACGTGAAACTGCGGATGGGCACCGGGCTCTGGCTCGGCGACCGCGGCGCGCTGTCCGTGCGGTCGACGGTGCTCGACGTGCACTCGGTCCGGCGCGGCGAGCGGGTCGGCTACCGGCAGCGCCGGGTCAGCGGTGACGGGCACATCCTGGTGGTCTCGGGCGGTACGGCGCACGGCGTCGGCCTGGAGGCGCCGACCGCGGCGGCCACCGTTCGCCAGCGCGCGATCGCGATGGCGAAGGGCAGCCTGGACGCGGCCGGCATGGCGCTGTCGCCGTTCACCATCGAGGGCAAGCAGCGCTGGTTCGCCGAGCCCCCGCACATGCAGGCCAGCATGCTCTTCCTGCCGTCGACAGTGGCCCCGCCCGCGGTCGGCGACGAGGTGGGCGTCGACGTCCGCTACACCACCACGTCGTTCGACAAGGTGTCGATGGACTGAGCCGACCGGCCACGGACCGAGGCTTAGGCTGTCGGCATCATTCCCGGTCGAAGGGGGACGTCGTGCGAAGTTCGGTTCTCGGCAATCTCGACGGCCAGCCGTTGCCCGGCGGCTTCGGGCTGGAGAACAAGAAGATGTTGCGCGTCCAGCTGCCTGACCAGGTGCTCGCGAAGCAAGGCTCGATGGTCGCCTTCCAAGGGCGGATGGACTTCGACTACGAGGGCGCCGGCGGTCTCGGCAAGCTGTTCAAGAAGGTCGCGACAGGTGAGGGCGTGTCGCTGATGCGAGTTCGTGGTGACGGGTTGCTCTACCTTGCCGACAACGCTGACGACATTCAGCTGTTCTTCCTGGAGAACGAAGGGCTGACCGTCAACGGGCGGAATCTGCTGGCTTTCCAGCCACAGCTCAGCTGGGACATCCACCGGGTTCAGGGGGCCGGGATGGCAGCCGGTGGGTTGTTCAACACGACGGTGACGGGGACCGGATGGGTGGCGGTGACCACGCACGGCACGCCGGTGCTGCTCGACGTCGCACGCATGCCGACGGCCGCGGATGCGCAGTCGGCGGTTTGCTGGAGCACCGGGCTTCAGGTCGGGGTCAACCGAACCATGAAGGCGGGGGCATTGATCGGACGTGGCAGTGGGGAGGCCATGCAGCTGGCCTTCACGGGGCAGGGGTTCGTGCTGGTGCAGGCCAGCGAAGGAGCCCCCATAGTCACCACGTCATGACGGCCTGCTGACCGAGTGCAAGGACCGTGCCGCCGGCAAACGCTCGCCGACGGCACGGTCAGGAGCCACGCCCTCAGGCAGGCGACGCGAGGTCGACGACGGTGCCGTCGGGGCAGCGGAGGTACGAGGTGACCTGGCCCCACGGCGACTTCTCCGGCTCCTGCAGTGGCTGGGCGCCGGCCTCGACGGCCCGCTGGAAGGCGGCGTCGACGTCCTCGGTGGTCAGTGAGAGCTCGAACGCGACCGCGCCCGGCTTGCCGATCTCGGGCAGGTGGCTCTGCCCGAGCTCGTACGTCGCGAAGTGCACTTGGACACCACCGGCATCGACCATGCCGGCGCCGTTGTCCCAGTACGTCCCCTTGAACCCGAACGCGCGCTCGAAGAACTCGATCGAGGCCTTGGCGTCCTCGACGTACACGATGGTCTTGGCGAACTTCATGACTCGTCTCCCGGTGCGACTTGCGGCGGGACCGTCCCGCCACCCAGCCTGACGCATCCCGGTGCGGAAGTGTGACAGGTTGACTTCAGGTGGACCTGAAGTTTCAGCCTGGGAGCATGAGCTTTCTGGAACGGATCGAGGAGCGTCCCGGAGCAGCGGAGCTCCGGGCGGAGTCGTACCGGTTGCTGGACCTGACCAGCGGCGGAACCTGCGTCGACGTCGGCTGCGGCACCGGTAATGCGGTTGCCGAGTTGTCCGCGGCCGGGCTGAAGGCGATCGGGGTGGACGCGGACCCGGAGGCGGTCGAGGCCGCCCGGGTCCGGGTGCCCGAGGCAATGTTTCACGTGGCACATTCCGACGACCTGCCGCTGGAGGACGCGTCGGCAGACGGCTACCGCGCGGTCCGGCTCTTCCACCTGCTCGAGGACCCAGTGCCGACGGTGGCCGAGGCCCGGCGGGTGATCCGGCCGGGCGGGCACGTCGTACTCGGTGGCCAGGATTACGGCTTCCTGCTGATCGACAGCGCCGACCAGGATCTGACCGACGTCGTTCTGCTCGGCCTGGAGTCGCGGTCGGTGGCACCGCGGGCGGCTCGCAGCGTGCGGGACCTGTTACTCGATGCCGGGTTCCGCGACGTCGAGGTCGTCGTACACACCGAGGTGGTCACCGACCACGGGTTGCTGGCCGGCCAACTCGCGGCGGCTGCGGCGGCTGCGGTCGAGAAGGCGTTGATCACGCAGCAGGACGCGGACGGGTGGCTGGCCGAGCAGGCGGACCGAGGCCGGCGTGACCGTTTCCTCGCCGTACTGCCGACGTTGCTTGTCGGTGGCCGCCGCTAGCGTGCGAAGCATGATTCCACTCAAGGGCGTGGTACTGGATGCACCGGATCCGCGGCAGCTCGCGCGGTTCTACTGCGAGCTGCTCGGCTGGCAGCTGGGTGAGGACGACGAGACGTGGGCGACCGCGATCGGCCCGAACGACACCAAGCTGTCGTTCCAGCTGGAGCCGAACTACCGGCCGCCGACCTGGCCGAGCGAGACCGAGAAGCAGCAGATGCAACTTCACCTCGATCTCCAGGTGGACGACCTGGAGGCCGCACACGAGCGCGCGACCTCCTTGGGCGCCCGGCTGCAGGAGTTCCAGCCGCAGCCCGACGTCCGGGTGTACGCCGACCCGGCCGGCCACATCTTCTGCTTCTTCGCCTAGGTCGTGTCTGGCAGTTCCGCGCCGTAGCGAGCAGGTGCTCGGTGCGGCGAGGTGCCGTGCCGAGTGCCGCGCAGTAGGCGGGGAATTGCCAGACACGACCTTAGGTCTTCAGGTGGCCGCGCCAGCGGACGGTCGGTAGGAGGGCGGCCGGGTCGACGCGGTCCTTGTTGGCGGCGACGATGTCGAACATCGAGTCGATCAGCGTGTCGGACAGCAGGTGCGGCTGCAGGCCGAGGCCGACGAGTCCGGTGTGCTTCACGTTGTAGTAGTGCTCGGCCTGCTCCACCCGCGGGTTCTCGAGGTGCTCGACCTGCACCGGGCCGGGGAAGCATTCCGCGACCTTGTCCGCGAGCTGGGCGACCGAGTAGCTCTCGGTCATCTGGTTGAACACCCGGAACTCGCCGGCGTCGGCGGGGTTCTCGACCGCGAGCCGGATGCACTCGACGGTGTCCCGGATGTCCAGGAAGCCCCGGGTCTGGCCGCCGCTGCCGTAGACGGTCAGCGGCTCACCGAGCACGGCCTGGATGACGAACCGGTTGAGCACGGTGCCGAACACCGCGTCGTAGTCGAACCGGGTCGCCAGCCGCGCGTCCTGCACGGTCTGCTCGGTCTGCTGGCCGTAGACGACGCCCTGGTTCAGGTCGGTGACCCGCATCCCCCAGATCCGGCAGCCGAACTCCAGGTTGTGCGAGTCGTGCACCTTGCTCAGGTGGTAGAACGACCCCGGCTTCTTCGGGTAGAGCATCCGGTCCTTGCGCCCGTTGTGCTCGACCTCCAGCCAGCCCTCCTCGATGTCGATGTTCGGCGTCCCGTACTCGCCCATCGTGCCGAGCTTGACCAGGTGGATGTCCGGGTTGGTCTCGGCCACGGCGTACATCAGGTTCAGCGTGCCGACCACGTTGTTGTGCTGGGTGTAGACCGCGTGCGCACGGTCGATCATCGAGTACGGCGCCGCCCGCTGCTCGGCGAAGTGCACGATCGCATCCGGCTCGAACTCACGCACCACCCGGTAGACGAAGTCGGCGTCGACCAGGTCACCGGTGTACGCCGCGATCCGCCGGCCGGACACCTCCTCCCAGGCCGCCACCCGAGTGTCGAGGTCCTGGATCGGCACCAGGCTCTGGACCCCCAGCTCCTGGTCGTAGCCCCGGCGGGCGAAGTTGTCGAGGACGGCCGTCTCGTGGCCGCGGTCTGACAGATGCAGCGCGGTCGGCCACCCTAGGTAGCCGTCACCGCCCAGGACGAGTACTCGCACGGCTCGGCCGCCTTCCGTGAAGGGATGTTGGCTTTCACTGTCCTTCCTATCCCGAGTACCCGCTCCCCTAACGTGATCGGGCCCACTAGCAAGCTGGGAATTGGCTATGAATTGGCAACCAGGGGACTGTGCTGGGTGCGGGGGTGCACAATAGGGCCAATGCGTACGTTGACCAAGGTAATCAGCGGATTCGGCCTGAGCCGGACCCGTTTGTTGCTGTGGGCGAAGTACCTGGCGGCCTCCGTGGTCGCCACCGTGCTCAGCCAGGCGGCGTTCGCGCTCTGTTACGGGTTCGGCACGACGCCGCTGATCGCCACCCTGGTCGCCTGGGTGACCGGCACGGTCCCGAGCTACCTGATCAACCGCCACTGGACCTGGGGGCACCGCAACCCGAGCGGTCGCGAGCTGTTGCCGTACGCAATCATCTCGGTGGTGTCCGCCGTGATCGCGGCGATCGTCACCACGGTCACCGACAACCTGGTCCAGGACCGGATCGCCTCACACGCCTGGCAGACCGCCCTGGTCAGCGCCTCCTACCTGGGCACGTACGGCGTGCTGTTCATCCTGAAGTTCGTGCTGTTCGATCGCTACGTGTTCGCCAAGAAGCCTGCGCCGGAGTCCGCCGACCCCGCCGAAGCACGTACTCCCGTAGCCACGTAGTCGTCATCACCCGCGCATAGTTCGCGCCGTACACCAGGCCCGGGCCCTTCTTGCTGGTCCCGTCGCCGCGGCGCCGCATCGTCATCGGCAGCTCGACCACCCGCGCGCCGAGAGCGAGTGCCCCGAGCAACAGTTCCGACGACTGGTACTGCGGCTCGCGCAACGTCACCGCGGTCGCCAGCTCGGCCCGCATCGCGCGGAACCCGAACGAGGTGTCGGTCAGCTTCCGCCGGGTCAGAATCGACGCCAGTACGGCGAAAACCCGCACCCCGACCCAGCGCAGCCGACTGTCCGCGTCCTCGGCTCCGAGCCGGCGTGACCCGGTGACGAAGTCGGCCCGGTCGTCCAGGATCGGCTGCAGCAGCACGTCCAGCTCGTCGTTGTCGTACTGCCCGTCGGCGTCGGTCGTCACGACGTACTGCGCTCCGCCCTCGGCGGCCAGGTGGTAGCCGAGCCGGAGTGCGGCGCCCTGCCCACGGTTGCTGAGGGCAACGCACACGTAAGCACCGTGTTGACGGACAACATCGGCGGTGTCGTCGGTCGAGCCGTCGACCACGACGAGGACGTCGACCGGCAGGCCGGCGCAGGTACGCGGCATGTCGGTCAGCACCGGGCCGATGCCGCCGGCCTCGTTGTAGGCGGCAATCACCACGACGATCGGCGCGAAGGACGGCGTACCGAAGTCCTTCACCGCGAGGGAGTCCACCTCGTCCGGGTAGTCGGCCATCGCGGGACGCGCTTGGTCCTTGCCGAGCAATGCGCGGAGTCCGATCGCTCCTGCGAGCGGGAAGAGGACCAGACCAGGCAGCTGGTAGCGCCAGGAGAACTCGAAGGCCGCCGAGCCGAGCAGCAGGATCACACCAGCGGCCGCGGGCAGCAGGGCGGCAGACCGGAGCCCTGACGTCTTGGCACGGCCCAGACCAGCCACTGCGGCCAGGGCGATCAGCACGCAGATCCCCAGCAGCGTTCCGGACGTGTAGCCGCCGTTCAGCTGGTAGGCGCGCAGGATGACGGCCGGCACATGAGCCACCTGTGGCTCCGACCCGCCCCACTTGACCGCAGCCTTGGCGGTGTTCGGGTCCTGCAGGTTCGGATAGGTGGTCTGGAACTGCCAGCGCTCCAGCGGCACGTCGTCCGGCGACGTGGTGCGAGTCGGCGCGAAGCCCTTGGCGAAGTCCTTCAGCGCGGCCCAGGTGACGTCCAGCGGCTGGTGCCGAATGACCAGCCGGGCGAACTCCGTGGCCAGCTCCTGTTTGGTGGTGCCGGGTGGAAGCGGTCCAGGCCAGTTGGGGTCGCCGTAGTGGTTGTGCGCGTACTTGTCGACGCCGAGGCGCTCACCGAGCGGCTCCTTGGGGCAGAACAGCCTGGTCCCCTCGTTGAGCGGCAGCTTCGAGCAGTCGGCGACCACCGCGGTCCGGCCGTACAGCACCTGGTTCTCGGCACCGGTGAATCCCCACCGCCCGGTCTCCGCGTGGAAGTAGACCGCATACGCGCCGAACACCACTGCGAATCCGGCTATCGCTGCCGCCGTACGCCGTACCAGCTCTAGGCGACGGCGACGCCAGGCATTGCCGACGACGACCAGGTAGAGAACGACTGCGATGAGCAGGGTCAGGCCGATCGTGCGGACCGCGAAGGCGGCGCCGAGGAGCAGACCGACCGCGAGCGCACGCTTCCAGCCGGGGACTCCCCAACCCAGAAGCAGCCAGAGGATCGCGACCAGCAGTACGTCGAAGGTGGTCTCGGCCATGATGTTCTGCTCGATCTGCACCTGGTAGGCGTCGAGCAGGAGGGGTGCGGCGGCCAGAGCGGCCAGCCAGCGGTAGACGTTGAGCCGCCGGGCTAGTGCGTAGATGGCGATGCCCAGCAGCAGCCCGACGACGTGCTGCACGATGACGACGAGGGTGAGACCGCCCAGGCTGACCAGAGGCCGCAGTGGGAACTCGTAGCCGATCGGGTTGAGCTGGATCGGGCTCAGCGCTGACATGTTGTTCAGGTACTGGACCGAGTCCGTGTAGATGATCGCCGGCCGGTAGGCGACGGTGGCGAGCACACGCAGGACGGTGCCCGCCAGCAGGAAGACAGCGAGCAGCCAGTGCTCCCTTAACACCCCGCCCCCGAGCGCAGCGAGGGGGCGGGATACTTGGGGTTTCACGCGGACTGGAAGTACTGCCACGTCCGGGCGAGCCCGTCTTCCAGCGACACCGCCGGCTCGTAGCCGAGGTCGTTCGTGATGTCGACGACCACCGCCGGCATCTCCCCGGCCGGCGCCTCGACGTGCTCGGCCGGCACCGGGCGGCCGGTGACCGCGCGGACCGCCTCGACCATCTCCAGCACCGACACGGACCGACCGGATCCGATGATCGCGCGGCCGTCGTACGCCTTGTCGAGGGCGAGCATGATGCCGGCGACGACGTCGTCGATGTAGACCAGGTCGCGGCGCTGCTTGCCGTCGCCGTAGATCCGGACGCCCTCGTCCTTGAGCGCGGCCTTCATCATCCGCGGCACGAAGCTGTCCTTGTGCGACATGCCCGGTCCGTACACGTTGGTGAACCGCAGCGCGGCGGTCGCGAGACCGTAGCTGCCCGAGTACGCCGAGAGCAGCATCTCGCAGGCCGCCTTGGTCGCGCCGTACGGCGTGAGTGGCCGGAGCGGAAGGTTTGCGTTGATGGTCGCCGTACCGACGTCACCGACGACGGCGTTGGTCGACGCGAGGATGAAGCGGTCAACGCCGCTGCCGCGGGACAGCTCCAGGAGCACCTGGGTGATGGTGACGTTCTGTGCGAAGGT
Source organism: Kribbella sp. NPDC050820 (assembly GCF_040653975.1). Taxonomy (NCBI): domain Bacteria; kingdom Bacillati; phylum Actinomycetota; class Actinomycetes; order Propionibacteriales; family Kribbellaceae; genus Kribbella; species Kribbella sp. NPDC050820. The sequence continues at coordinate 66,934 of NZ_JBFAHB010000001.1, read as the reverse complement.
CTGCATGGGCGCGTCGACCGAGCGCAGGACCGAGGTCAGCGCGGCCAGCTGAACCACGGCGCTCGGCCGGGTCTCGAACGCGGCGATGCAGACCTCCTGGTCGGCCAGGTCGCCGGTCACCACCTGCACGCCTTCGTCCCACGACGGGTCCGGCGGCTCCCGATCCACTGCTGTCACCGGGACTCCGCGCTGCCGCAGGCCGGCCACCACGGCCCGCCCGATGAATCCGGCCGCCCCGGTCACCAGCACACGTTCGTCCATGGCTTCAACCTACCGCTGGAGTGTCAATCCCCCACCAGTCGTCGACAGTGCGCTACGACCTATTGACCAGGGGTGACGAAGCTGGGCAGGATCGCCCCGGGCGCGGGCTGACAACCTTGTCATCGGGGCCGCGCACCCCACACCGGGGGACGGGGTGAGACCCGTTGCGCCGGTCCGGCCTTGCAAGGAGCGTTGATGAATCTCCGCCGCCCACTGGGGCTCGTCGCGTCTCTGGGACTCGTTGTGACAATGTCGACTGCCATGACGCCAGCGAATGCCGTCTCAACCACGTCGGAGGACCAGCCGGTGGCCACCGGGTCCTCCTTCTTCACCTCGTTCGAGCCGGGACAGCCACAGCCCGGCTACACCGACACGGTCGAGACCCGGCCGGACGGGAAGCCGCGCACCGACGGTGTCCGCGGCCCCACGCCGACCGGGATCGGCGGCAGCGAGATGGACAAGGTCACCAAGGTGACCGCGAACGGCGAGAACACCGGAGGCGGTGAGATCGCCACCAACGCCGCCGACGGGGACAAGTTCACCAAGTGGCTGGTGTTCGAGCCGACCGGCTGGCTGGTCTACCAGACCTCGGCCCCGGTGGTGATCCGCAAGTACGCGCTCACCTCGGCCAACGACGCCGACGGCCGCGACCCGCAGAACTGGACCGTCTCCGGCTCGAACGACGGGACCACCTGGACCACGCTGGACACCCGGACCGGCGAGAGCTTCGAGAACCGGTTCCAGACCAAGGATTACAGCTTCTCGAACGAGACGCCGTACACCTACTTCAAGCTGGACATCACGCTGAACCACGGTGAGAACATCGTCCAGCTCGCCGACTGGTACCTCTCGAACGGCGCCCCGCTGCCGCCGCCGGGCCCGGTCGTCGAGTCCCGGCTGGACTCCGGCCCGACCAGCGCCTACAACGCCCGCGCCCGGGTCGGCTACACCGGCGTCAAGTCGTTCCGGTACGCCGGCCACCAGACCGCCGAGGGCCGCGGCTACAGCTGGAACCGGATCGCCGACGTCGACCTGAAGATCGGCAAGGACACCCGGCTGTCGTACAAGATCTTCCCCGAGCACACCGAGGGCGACCTGAGCTACCCGAGCACGTTCGCCGCGCTCGACCTCGCGTTCTCCGACGGCACCTACCTGAGCGATCTGAAGGCGCGCGACCACCACGGCTTCGAGCTCAGCCCGCGCGGCCAGGGTGATGCGAAGGGCCTGTCCACGAACCAGTGGAACAACGTGGAGGCGGACCTCGGCACGGTCGCCGCCGGCAAGACGGCGACCCGGATCCTGGTCGGCTACGACAAGCCGTCCGGCCCGGCCGAGTTCCGCGGCTGGATCGACGACATCCGGATCGCCGCCGCGATCAACCCAGACCGGGCCGCCCGGAAGACCGCGGCCAAGCACCCGTCGGACCTGGCGATCACCACCCGCGGGACGAACTCGACCGGTGGGTTCTCGCGCGGCAACAACTTCCCGGCGACCGCCGTACCGCACGGCTTCAACTTCTGGACGCCGGTCACGAACGCGGGCTCGACGTCCTGGCTGTACGACTACGCCAAGGGCAACAACGAGGCCAACAAGCCGACCATCCAGGCGCTGTCGATCAGCCACGAGCCGAGCCCGTGGATGGGTGACCGGCAGACGTTCCAGGTGATGCCGTCGACGGCCGCGACCCCGACCGCGGACCGCAAGGCGCGGGCCTGGTCGTTCAGCCACGACAACGAGATCGCCCGGCCGTACTACTACGGCGTCACCTTCGACAACGGCAACGCCGCCGAGATCGCGCCGACCGACCACGCCGCGCTGCTGCGGTTCTCGTTCCCGGCCGGCAAGGCGTCGCTGGTGTTCGACAACGTGAACAACAACGGCGGCCTGTCGCTGGACCCGGAGACCGGCACCGTCACCGGCTTCAGCGACGTCAGGAGCGGCCTGTCCACCGGCGCCGGCCGGTTGTTCGTGTACGGCGTCGTCGACCAGAAGGTGATTGCCTCCGGCAAGCTGTCGAACGGCGGCGGCGCGAATGTCGGCGGGTACTTCGGCTTCGACCCGAAGGTCACCCAGGTCCAGCTCCGGATCGCCACCTCGCTGATCGGCACCGAGCAGGCCCGCCGGAACCTGGAGCTCGAGCTGCCGGCCGGGTCGAAGTTCGGCAAGGTCAAGGACGACGCCCAGGCCCAGTGGGACGCGAAGTTGCGCACCATCGAGGTCGAGGGCGCGACGGCGGACCAGCTGACCACGCTCTACTCGAACCTCTACCGGCTGTTCCTCTACCCGAACAACGGCTCGGAGAACACCGGCACCCGCAAGGACCCGGTGATCAAGTACGCGTCCCCGACCTCGCCGAAGGTGGGCACCGACACCCCGACCACGACCGGCTCGAAGATCGTGGCCGGGCAGACGTACGTGAACAACGGCTTCTGGGACACCTATCGGACGGTGTGGCCGGCGTACTCGCTGTTCGCCCAGGACTCCGCGGCCGACCTGGTCAACGGGTTCGTCCAGCAGTACAAGGACGGCGGCTGGATCTCCCGCTGGTCGTCCCCGGGCTACGCGAACCTGATGGTCGGCACCAGCTCCGACGTCGCCTTCGCCGACGCCTACCTGAAGGGCATCAAGGGCATCGACGTCCAGGCCGCGTACGACGCCGCCCTCAAGAACGCGGCCGTCGTGCCGCCGTCGCAGAACGTCGGCCGCAAGGGCCTGGACCTGTCCACGTTCAACGGCTACACGGCCAACACCACCGGTGAGGGCTTCAGCTGGTCGATGGACGGCTACATCAACGACTTCGGCATCGCGAACATGTCGAAGCGGCTCTACGACACCGCGAAGAAGAACGACCCGCGCAAGCAGGAGTACCTGGACAACTACAAGTACTTCCTGAACCGGGCCCGCAACTACGTGACCCTGTTCGACCCGGCGCTCGGCTTCTTCCAGGGCAAGGGGCCGGACGGCGTCTGGGGCAGCTCGCCGGGCACCTTCGACCCGCGCGACTGGGGTCACGACTACACCGAGACGAACGCCTGGAACATGGCGTTCTCGACCCCGCAGGACGGTGCCGGCCTGGCCGCGATCTACGGCGGCCGCGACGGGCTGGCGAAGAAGCTCGACGAGTTCTTCAGCACGCCGGAGGACGCCCTGCACACCGGCGGGTACGGCGGCACCATCCACGAGATGCTCGAGGCCCGCGACGTACGGATGGGTCAGTACGGGCACAGCAACCAGCCGTCGCACCACATCGCGTACATGTACGACTTCGCGGGTCAGCCGTGGAAGACCCAGGAGAAGGTGCGCGAGGTGCTGTCCCGGCTGTACCTGGGGTCCGAGATCGGGCAGGGGTACCCGGGTGACGAGGACAACGGCGAGATGTCCGCGTGGTACCTGTTCAGCATGCTCGGGTTCTACCCGCTGCAGGTGGGTGCTCCGTCGTACGCGATCGGGTCACCGCTGTTCACCAAGGCGACGGTACGGCTGGCGAACGGCAAGAAGCTGGTGGTCAGCGCGCCCGGCAACGACGCGCGGAACATCTACGTCAAGGGCGTCCGGGTGAACGGCAAGAAGTGGACCTCGACCGCGCTGCCGCACGAGCTGATCGCGAACGGCGGCAAGATCGAGTTCGAGATGACCGACAAGCCGTCGAAGTGGGGCACCGGCCGGAACGACGCGCCGCCGTCGATCACCACGCCGGGCGAGGACCCGAAGACATGGCAGGACTCCACGTCAGACGAGGGCGCCGTGGTCGGCGCCGGCGGTCTGGACGTGACCGCGCTGACCGATGACGACGCCAAGACCCAGGTCACGCTGACCGGCGCCAACCCGACGATCACGGTGGCACTGCCGCAGGGCCGCCCGGTCGGGATGTACACGCTGACCAGCGGCGCCACCGGCGCGGCGCCGTCGGGCTGGGTCCTGGAGGGGTCGAACGACGGTACGACGTGGTCGCCGGTGGATCGCCGTACCGGGGAGAAGTGGGCCTGGGCGTCGTACACCCGGTCGTTCTCGATCGCCTCGCCGAAGGCCTACACGCAGTACCGGCTGGTGCTCACGGCCGCGGGCGCGGACGGCGTCACGTTGTCCGAGCTCGAGCTGCTCGGGACGCTGCGGGGTGTCGAGCCTGGCACCCACCCGAGCGACAAGCGGGCCGCCGAGACCAAGCCCAGCCCGACCCCGTCGGCGTCGATCGACCGGAACTACGGGTAAACGTCAGCGGGGCGGCGGCTTGGTCGCCGCCGCCCCTGCTGGACGATCTTCCGGCGGAGCCTGCCCCTGAAAGGTTCCGCCGGACGGAGTGAGGAGGGGTGGCGGTCCCCGCCCGGACTGCCACCCCTTCATCCCTAACGACGTGCGAACCGTCCGTAGGGTTGCCTCCGGCCGAAATCGTCCACATGCCGGACACCGAGTCAGGTGACGGCGGCGAACCAGACGAGGTTGAGCGCGACCACGGCCGCGCCGGCGGCGACGGTGGCGGGCCAACTGAGACCCGCTCGCCGGGCGAACACCGGCAGCGCGAGCGCCATCGCCAGACCGCCGATCTGCACGGTGAACAGGTCGCCGAGCAGGTCGACCACGCAGTGATCCGCCGACGGGGCGCACAGCGGAGCGCCGGTGCGCACCATCAGTTCGTACGCGAACGCGGCGAGCAGGCCGGCCAACACTGCCTGCAGCAAACTCCTGCCGAGCAACCGGGTGTCCATGCGATCACGCTAGGCGAGCGGACACCCGCCGTACCTGAGTGAAACTACTCAGCCGGTCCAGCGGCCGGTAAAGAAGCCGGCTGCCCAGATCGCGGCCAGGGGTATCGCCAGGGCCAAGTAGAGGCGCCCGAGCCAGCGTTTGCGCTGGACGAGGACGGCCAGGCCGATCCAGAGCGGCCACCACAGAAGGGTCGCCCGGGTGAGCGAGTAGATCCAGAACGACGTGCAGAACGCGCCGACCGTGGCGGCGACCCAGGCGGCCTCGCCCCAGGAGCGGCGCCAGACCAGCCATGCGAGCAGCAGCAGGCCGATCACCAGAGTGACCAGCTCGGCCCGGAACATCCAGGTCCAGTCGCTGCGCTCGGCAGCGAAGTGGCCCCTGCTCGCGGCCTCGATGGTGTGCCAGATCGAGGTCCACGGCAAGGTGAACTCGCGCGCCCAGCCCTTCTCCTGCGCATCCTGCCAGGCGAACCACGAGCCGTGGATCTGCTTCAGGTACGCCATGAAGCCGAGCACCGGGACGGCCGGCAACGCCAGCCAGGGCAGCGACAGCCAGTCCCGCTTCTTCGAGGTGACGAACTCGACGATCAGTGCGAAGGCGAGGAAGATCCCGGACACCCGGACCGTCGATGCCATCGCGACCAGGATCGCGGCCCGGGCCCACCGGCCCTGCCGGGCGGCCAGCCAGGCCGGGAACGCGAACGCGCAGAACAGCGCCTCGGTGTAGCCGGCGGCAAGGAAGACAGCGACCGGCGCCGCGAACCAGACCAGCGCCGTGATCGGGCCGAGGTCCTTCACCTGAGGGAACTCGTACTGCGCCAGTCGCGCCAGGTAGACCGCGGCGACGGCGCTGGCGACCGCCGACACGACGATGCCCGCGGCAACGTAACCGATGCCGGTGTAGCTGACGAGTCGCACGAGCACCGGGAAGCCGGGGAAGAACGCGGCCAGCGGCGCCCCGGACGGCTCGCCGTTCGCGTAGCCGAACTCGGCGACCGCGTTCAGGTGCCAGACGTCCCACTGCAGCCAGGCCCGCCAGACGTTCGGAAAGTCCTTGCCGCGGTTGAACAGCAGCGGCGCCGAGATCGCGAGCAGGAACAGCCCGGCCCGGGTGACCAGCCACCAGCCGAGCACCTCCCGCGTCATCGCGGTCGGCATCCACCGTTGCCGGCGCACCCCTTCGACCCGAGCCCGCCGCGCTCCGCCCGGCTTCTCGGGCCCGCCCGGCTTCTCAGGCCGTTGCTCATTGGCCGCCCGCTCAAACACCGACGACCCACCCCCAGAAACCCACCCGAGCCCGACTCACGCCCCCATGGTGCCCCATACCGAAAACAACCGGCGGCACCCGGGTGGGGTGCCGCCGGTCGAAGCTATTGTCCTGCGCCGGGTGTCTCCGGCGTCGCGGTCGGCTCGGTCGTCCCGGTCGGTAACGGTGGCCAAGCCGGCGTCTTGGTCGGCTTGGTTCTCGTCGGAGTCTCAGTCGGCGTGTTCGTGGGCTTGCGAGGCGTCTTCGACGGCGGGGGCGTGTTCGTCGGAGTTGGCGTGCTCGCCGGCGGCTTCGACGGCGTCGGCGTCGGGGTCGGGGTCGGGCTGTCCTTGATGGCGTCCTCGTCCGGCTCGGCGAACTCCGAGTCCGACACACCTTCGAGAGCCGGCTTCATGAACGCCAGCCAGGTCTTCAGCGGCCAGCCACCACCGAAGAACGCGGCCTGGTTCGAGTAGGGGTCGAGGTCCGACTCACCGGTCTTTCCGGCGCGGTAGAGGACCGCGGTCGAAAGCTCAGGCGTGTAGCCGGTCCACCAGGAGGTCAGGGTGTCGGCGCCGTCCTTGCAGCCGCCGCACTCGGCGTTCTCCTTTCGGTGCTCGACACCGACGCCACCTGCCGTACCGGTCTTGCCGGCTACCGCGCGGCCCAACTCACGGGCGTCGGTGCCGGTGCCCTCCTTGACCACGTCCTGCAGCACGTAGTTGACCATCTTGGCGACCTCGGGGTCGATGGTCTGCTTGCTCTGCTTGTCCAGCAGATCCTTCTTCTCGGACCACAGCACCTCGCCGTCCGGGCCGGTCACGCTCTTGATCGTGTGCACCGGGGCGAACTTGCCGTCGGCAGCGAAGGTCGCGTAGGCGTTCGCCATGTCGACCGGCGACGCGTACGGGTCCGGGCCGAGGACGGTGGACGGGTTGTCCCGGCCGACCTCCAGCGCCTTGGTCTTCGGGATGCCGGCCGCCTCGGCCGCGTCCACTACCTTGGCCGGCCCGTTCTCCATCTGCTTGTCGACCAGGTCGTAGAACGCGGTGTTGACCGACTCCTGGGTCGCATAGAGAAGATCGACCTCGCCGTAGTCCCGGTCGAACTCGTTGTTGAGCTCCTTGCCCTGGATCTCGATCGGGCTGTCGCCCTGGAAGGTGTCGTAGATCGTCTTCCCGTCCTTCAGCGCCGCGGCGACCGCGAACGGCTTGAAGGACGAACCCGGCCGGGCTTTGAGAGTTGCCCAGTTCAACTGACTCTTCAGGTAGTCCGGTCCGCCGTACATGGCCAGCAGGCCACCGGTGCCCGGCTGGACGGTGGCCATCCCGACATGGAGGTTGTCGCGCTTCTCCGGCAGCTCCTTCGTCGCCGCGGCGATCATCTTCTTCTGCAGGCCGTAGTTGAAGGTGGTGACCACTTTCAGGCCGCCGCCGCTGATCTCGTCCTGGGTGAAGCCCAGCCGCAGCAGCTCCTTGCGCGCCATGTCGAGCAGGAAGCCGTTCGGACCCTTGTAGCGGTTGTTCTTCTTCTGCTTCTTGCTGAGATCGGGCAGCTTGTTGGCGTATTTCACCGCCTGAGTGTCGTTGATCGTGCCCATCTGCCGCATACCGTCGATGACGTACCGGTACCGCTCGACGATCCGCTTCTGGGTGCGCGGGTCCTTGTCGTCGATGTCGAACAGCGTCGGGTTGTTCAGCACCGTCGCCAGGAAGGCGGCCTGCTGCACGGACAGCTTCCGCGGATCCGGCTGTCCGAAGTAGGCGGCGCCGGCCGCGGAGATGCCGTAGGCGCCCTCACCGAAGTAGATGGTGTTGAGGTAACCCTCGAGCGTCTTGCTCTTGTCCTGCTGCCGGCTCAGCTTGGTCGCGATGAACAGTTCCTGGAACTTTCGGGAGACCGTCCGCTCCTGGGTCAGGTACATGATCTTCACGTACTGCTGCGTGATCGTCGAACCACCCTGCAACTGCTCGCCCCGCGCGATGTTGAACGCGGCCCGCGCCATACCCGACGGCGAGATGCCGGGGTTGGTCCAGAACGTGCGGTCCTCGGCCGCGATCACCGAGTCCTGGACGTGCTTCGGGATCTGTGACAGCGGCACGGTGGTCCGGTTCTGCTCGTAGAAGGAGCCCAGCGGGTTCTTCTGGTCCGCGAACGTCACCGTGGTGGTGTTGGTGGTGAACTCCTTGTTGATGTCCGGGATCTTCGTGGTCTGATAGACAATGAAAAAGGCGGCGACCGATCCGATCACCCCCACGAAGAACAGAGCGAGGAGCCAGCCGCCGACCCGGAGCGCCCAGTGTTTCTTGCGCTTGACGGGTACGGCCTTTCTACGAGCTTCACTCACAGTGCAATCCTCGACGATCTCGCGGAAGTCATTGCCCCACAGACTACGGTGGGTGTGGTAACGGCCCCGAATCCGCTCCGGATGCTAACAACCCACCCGGTCACCCGCGAGTCGGGCGGGCAGAGCCTTACCAAGTTCTGCCGGAGCCGATAGCAAGCGGTTACCCCGTGACGTGCGGTGCGAGCAAAGTCACGCCGACCAGGGCGGCGGGGAAGCAGGCCAGGAACATGGTGAAGGTGTAACCCATGATGTCGCGGGCCTTGAGGCCGAGGATGCAGGAGTAGATCGCGACCAGCGGCGGGAACAGGAACTGGTTGCTTGCCTGCACCAACCAAACCGGCTAGCCGGGCGGAGATGCCGGTGTACGCGATCATCCCGAGGATGCCGCCGTACAAGGGAACTGCACGAGTACGCCGGCCGCCGCCGGAGCGCCGTCGCGGACCGCCCGGGCCATCCGCCACGGCCGCCAGTGCAGCAGCAGCGTGAGCAGGAACAGGATCAGGTTGACCGTGTTCAGGTCGAGGGCGTTGAAGAAGCTCTTCCCGCTGAAGTAGCGGACCAGGTACACCACACCGAGCAGCACGATCAGCAGGCTGAACAGAGCACCACGAAGGTGCACATGGCTGTCGGCCATGACCCTCCGCTCCTGGACCACGACTCATCCTCGGCGTGTGGCCGTGAGCAAGGTGACATACGGCGACTTTGTCAGGTCTTGTCCACAGGTCTCGGTTCTGCTTACAGTGGCGGCACGATGTATCGAGTCGATACATCAGGTCATGCCAAACTAGACCGAGGGAGGTGGGGTCATGGGAAACCGCAGTGGGGTCCTGGAACTCGCCGTACTCGGTCTGCTGCATGAAGCGCCGATGCACGGTTACGAGCTCCGCAAGCGCGTCAACGCCCAGTTCGGCTGGGGACGCGTGCTGTCGTTCGGTTCGCTCTACCCGTGCCTGAAGGCAATGCTCCGCAACGGCCTGATCACGGCCGACTCCGGTACGCCGGAGCCCGGTCGCAGGCCCAAGATCGTCTACACGATCACCGCCGACGGCAAGGACTACTTCGCGCACGCGATGCACGACGCAGGTCCGTCGGCGTGGGAGGACGACACGTTCGGCGTCAGGTTCTCGTTCTTCGGCCGGACCGATCCGGCCACCCGGTTGCGCATCCTCGAGGGCCGCAGGGCCCGGATGGAGGAGCGGTTGGCCAACTTCCGGGCAGCGATGAGCCGGACCGCGGAGCGGATGGACGCCTACACCCTCGAGCTGCAACGGCACGGCCTGGAGTCGGCCGAGCGCGAGGTCCGCTGGCTGAACGAACTGATCGACGGCGAGCGGCGGCAACAGCGGCCCCCTGACCAGCATCACCCGCCTACCCAAGGAGATCCCAGATGACCTCGATCCGCGTAGCGATCGTCGGCGTCGGCAACTGCGCCAGCTCGCTCGTCCAGGGCGTGCACTACTACCGGGACGCGAAGCCCGCAGAGCGCGTCCCCGGTCTGATGCACGTCGTGTTCGGCGACTACCACGTCAAGGACGTGCAGTTCGTCGCCGCTTTCGACGTCGACGGCAAGAAGGTCGGCCTGGACCTCGCCGACGCCATCGGCGCCAGCGAGAACAACACGATCAAGATCTGCGACGTGCCGCCGACCGGCGTCACCGTCCAGCGCGGTCACACCCTCGACGGCCTCGGCAAGTACTACCGCGAGACCATCACCGAGTCCGACGCCTCGCCTGTCGACGTCGTCGCGGCGTTGCGGGAGGCGCAGGTCGACGTACTGGTCTGCTACCTCCCGGTCGGCTCGGAGCAGGCGGCGAAGTTCTACGCCCAGTGCGCGATCGACGCGGGTGTCGCGTTCGTGAACGCGCTGCCGGTGTTCATCGCCGGCACCAAGGAGTGGGCGGACAAGTTCACCGCGGCCGGCGTGCCGATCGTCGGCGACGACATCAAGTCGCAGATCGGCGCGACCATCACGCACCGGGTGCTGACCAAGCTGTTCGAGGACCGCGGCGTCACCGTCGACCGCACCTACCAGCTGAACGTCGGCGGCAACATGGACTTCAAGAACATGCTCGAGCGGGAGCGGCTGGAGTCCAAGAAGATCAGCAAGACCCAGTCCGTCACCTCGCAGCTTCGCGACGAGATCGACGACCGGAACGTGCACATCGGCCCGTCCGACTACGTGGCCTGGCTGGACGACCGCAAGTGGGCGTTCATCCGGCTCGAGGGCCGCAACTTCGGCGACGTCCCGCTGTCGCTGGAGTACAAGCTCGAGGTCTGGGACTCGCCGAACTCGGCCGGCATCATCATCGACGCCATCCGGGCCGCGAAGATCGCCAAGGACCGTGGCATCGGCGGGCCGATCCTGTCGGCGTCGTCGTACTTCATGAAGTCGCCGCCGGAGCAGTATGCCGACGACGTCTGCCGCGACCTGGTCGAGAAGTTCATCCGCGGCGAGGTCGAGCGCTGAGGTCTCGCTAGGTTGTGGGTATGCGGCTGCACGTGGGATGTGCCCAATGGACACATCCCGCGTGGCCGCAACCCCCGCGGGACAAGCTCCGCGCGTACGCGTCGTGGTGCAACGCGGTCGAGAGCAACACGACCTTCTACGCGACACCGTCCCGCTCGTCCGTCGCGTCCTGGGCCGAGCAGACGCCGGACGACTTCCGCTTCGTGGTGAAGCTGCCCCAGCTCATCACCCACGAACGCCGCCTGACCGGGGTCGAGGTCGAGCTGCGCGCCTTCCTCAACGCGATCGAGCCGCTCGGCCCCCGCAACCACTGCGTGTGGATCCAGCTCCCGGCGTCTTTCTCGCCCACTGACCTCGGAGCCCTCGCCGCGTTCCTGCACCAGGCACCCCGCGACCACCGGTACGCCGTCGAGGTCCGCCATCGCTCCTTCTTCGACGACTCCCGCGCGGCCGGCAACCTTGAACGGGTGCTGGCGCGTGCTGATGCCGAGTGGATCCCCTTCGACACCGGCACCTTGTTCGGCAAACGCCCCACCAGCTACGCCGAACGCGACGCCTGGATGAAGAAGCCCCGAGTCGCCCGCCGCACCCGAGCCCTCACCGCCTTCCCGACGGTCCGCTACATCGGCCGGGACTCGGTCGAGGAGACCATCGCCGGCTGGCAGTACCTCGTCGACCAGGTCACCACCTGGCTCACCGAAGGCCGCTCTCCCACGATCTTCCTCCACACCCCCGACAACGCCGAGTCCCTCAACCTGGCCCGCCACTTCCACGCGGCCGTGCGCACTCGCCTCCCGGACCTACCCGCCCTCCCCGACCCGGTGGAACTCGAGCCTCCGACGCTGTTCTGACACTTATCCACAACCGAAAACTTCGCGGCTGAAACTGGGCCGAATCTCCATATGTTCCCCGCCGAGATCACCCCTCGGGAGGAACCATGGAGCATTCACACCCCACCCCACCAACCAGCTCGCCCCGCTCGACACCGGCGGAGCGACGGGCCAGAGCAGACTGGCTGGTCACAGAACTGCGGCGGCTCGCGGCGGCCACCGACAACCCGCATGAGCGAGCGAACCTCCAGAGATCCGCGGACTCCCTGATCCGCCTCGCCACGGCCCACAAGCCGTGACCGCCACCCTGGTCGCCTCGCACGCGGCCACCTCGCCCGACGACCTGCTCGCCCGCAGCGCACCGGCGGCGGTCGCGATCTCCGGCGCCGACCAGTCCGCCTGGAACGGCGAGATCGTCCGGACCACCGACGGCGTACTCGGCCTCGCCCACTGGGACGGCACCCTGTACCTCGGCGACGGCATCCTCGACCCATTACGCCAGATGTACGAGCGTGCCGGCCAAACCCAACCGGCGACCGACCTCATCAGCTATCGCGAGGCCCTGGCCACCCTCCTCCACGAACACGCCCACTTCCTCGGCCCGGCCGGCGCAAGCCAGGAGGCGGCACGGGGCGCCTTCATCCAGCCCGGCTCCCGCCAACTCGAGGAAGGCATCGCCGAAGCCTGGGCCCAGGACCACCTGGACGAGTTCCTGATCCGCCTAGGAGTCGACGAAGTTGCCCCCGGCATCCACGACGTCGAGTCCACCGGCTACTACCCGGCCTTCGTCCCAGCCATCCGCATCCTCACCACCGACCTGGAAACTCGAGCCGGGCTCGCCCAAGGCGAGGTCCTCAACACCCTCAACCGCCAAACCGCCGAAGGCCAGTTCCCCCTCCTCGTCGGCCTCCTCTACAACTCAACCCGCCTACCCGACCTGGACACCCACACCCAAGCCACCACCACCCGCAACCGCCTCGAACACCTCCTCCGCGAAGGCCTGTCCCACCTGGACACCTACGAGCTCCACCCACCCGGCCACGCCGGCGCCCGCTCCCGCTCCACCACCGCCCTCCTCCTGACCCACCTCCAGTCCGAACTCACCTCCGCCGAGTCCGCCCACCACCCCCACCCCACCGCCTGCGCCCTCCCCGCCCCAACCCCCATCCCCACGTCCTCCACAGCCCCCGCACCAACTCCCACACCGGCATCCGCAGCCGCAGCCGGGAACCCTTCAGCCGTCCCTTCGCGCCTGATCCCAGGCGGCATATCGACCCAGCACGCCTTCTACACAGCCCTCGCCGGCCTGCCTCCCCCAACACTCACCCGAACCACCACCCCCACCTCAGCCTCTCCACCACCCCGCCCAACCCCAACCTCCCAAGCCCTGTCCCGCTAACCGTCCGCGCCACCTGCACAGCGAGAGTCCACCAACCTCCACCCACGCGTACTAGGTGTCGGTCGGGCGGTGGAGCGCGTCAACCAACTGATCCACGACGAGATCCGGCGATCGAATCCAATCGGTGGTGAGCACGTGGTGAACTCGCCAACCAGTAGCAGTCAGAGCTCTCGGATGCGTGGTCAGCCGCTCAAGCAACGAGTCGGCCTCAACGCGTTCCGGAGTATCAACAAGAACAGCAAGCCGATACCCAACAACACCAGGCAGCTTCAACGCCAAATCACACCGAAACACCGACTCCCCCACCCCCGTCTCCACCACAACCCCCCGCCCCTCCAACGCCGCCCCCAACTGCCCAACCACACCCCCGCCACCCCGACTTCCGACGCCCACCCCCGCAGCAGCATCCGACGCACCCGCCCCCGCATCGGCACCCGACGCACCGGCCGCCATACCGACTCCCGACGCACGCGCCCCCGCACCAGCATCCGACGCACCCGTCGCCGCATCGGCACCTGACGCACCGGCCCCCGAACCGGCATACGACGCACCTGCACCCACACCACGCCAGCCGTCGCCCGACACTGCAGACCCACCTGCACGGGTTCCTGCATCGGCACCGGCGCGGATTCCCGCACCGGAAGCAGCGCCCGACGCAGCACCCCGCTCGTCGGCCGCACCCGCCACACCGCCAACACCGTCGACCGCGCCGCTCTCCGCGGCACCCGGCGCGACGGCATCGGGCGCAGTAACAGCCGTAGTTTGCTCGCTGGCCTGGCCGCTGCCGACGCTGGTGCTTGTGGCAACGGTGCTGGATTTGCCCGGGGAGCTGGCGCGGGCGTGCGGGTAGGTGCCGAGGATGGCCTTGGCACCGGTGGAGTTGCCTTGGGAGATGGCGGTGGCGTACGTGAGGAAGCGGCGCAGGGTGTTGGCGCCGTCGTTGTAGGTGTTCGTGATGGCGTCGGGCTCGATGCTGCTGACAACGACCATGTGTTCGCGCGCACGACTGAAGATGACGTTGAGACGCTTCTCGCCACCGGAGGTGTTGATCGGGCCGAAGTTCATCAGCATCCGACCGTCCGGGCCGGCGGCGTAGCAGACGCTCATCAGGACGATGTCGCGTTCGTCGCCCTGGACGTTCTCCAGGTTCTTCACGAACAGGCTGATGTCTTGCTCGCCGAGCGTACGGGCCTGCTCGGCCTCGTACAGCGCGGCGAATACCGGGTCCGCCTCCGCCAGTTCGTCCAGCGCCCGTTCGATCTCACCCTGTTGAGCCTCGGAGAACGCGACGATGCCGATGCTCTTCCCAGTCCGGCGGCTGAGCAACTCGCGCACCAGCCCGGCGATCCATTGCGCCTCGGCAGGGTTGGTACGCCGTACGTAGACACCGTCGACGAGCCGCACAGCGGTGATGCTGCCGGCGAGCAGGCTGTCGCACACCTCAGCCACCGCGGGTGCATCCGACCGGAGCGTCCACGGTGGTGCCGTATGCGCGGGAAGCCGGTCCGGAACAGTCGCCAGACGCCCCTGGTAGAACGCCGAGTTGCTGAAGGAGATCAGTGCCTCCGAGCGACTCCGGTAGTGCCAGGTCAACATCGTCGACGCCAGCCGCAACGCACTGATCGACAAGAAACTGTCCTCAGTCAACGCAATCCCCACCTGCTCAGCAACCCCGTCATCCTCAAACTCATCCCCACCGTCAACTGCGGGATCTTGTCGGTTGAGCGTGGTGCCGGGGGCTTCAAGGGCGGGGGTGGTGGTGTCGGGGGTGGGCGTCAGAGGGGTGGGGCTTGGGCGGGTGTGGGCTGGGGTGGGAAGGGGGTGGGGGGTGGTGCGGGGTTGGAAGTATTGGGTTGGGGGGAGTTGCATCTGGTCGCCTACGACGATCAGCTGGGGGGCTCGGTGCAGGGCGGGGATGGCTTCTTCTACGGGGATTTGGCTCGCTTCGTCGTAGATGACCACGTCGAAGGACGTGGTGAGGGGCAGGGTGTCGGACACCGAGGAAGGGCTCATCAGCCAGACAGGGCGGAGGAGCGAGACGACGGTCCCGGGGGCGCCGGAGGCGAGGTCCCGGATGGAGCGGTAGCGCATGACCTTCCCGAACTCGTGCTCCAGTTCGCGGCGGCCGGTGGCGAACGTCTTCTTGCGTGCGCGGTCTTCGGGCGACATACCGCTGACGCTGAGTTCGGAGTGGGCGAGTTCGGTCAGGAAGCGACGCCGTACCTGGGCGACGACGATGTCAGCGTTGAGGGTGGTGAGCTCGTCGTAGAGGAGGCTCAGTTCGCCGACGATCGCGTTGACTTGTGCTGAGGAGAGTTGCAGTGGGGCGGCGGAGCGGATGCGGTCCCACTCGGCGGCGCAGACGGCGTACTCGAGTTGGTCTGGAGAGGCATCGACCTGTCGCACGGCGGTCTGCACGGACTCCGGGGTAGTCGCGAGGTCCTGCAGGGCTGGGCCTACGAATCGCAGGATTGGCTCGGCGGAGGCGAGTTTCTCGATCAGGTCGCGTACGGCGGGGATGGTGAGGTCCTCGTACTGCGGTGCCAGCAGGGCGGACGTGGATGCCTCGGCCAGGTCGAGGGTGTCGGCGACGCGAAGGAGGGCGGCGGGAGCGCCGGGTTGCAGAGCGAATCGCCAGTCGTCGAGGTGGGGATTGTTGCGGGTTGCGGTGAGGCGGGTGAGCAGTTGGCGGGGGTCGTCGGTGCCCCACTCGCGTTGGGTTTGCTCGGTGTGTTGCTGGACGGCGGCGGTTGCGTCGTGGGCGGCGATGAGGTCGGTGAGTAGTTCGACGATTGTTGGGCGGACGGCTCGGGTTGCGGTGTCGAAGCGGGTGTTGATCAGGGACTTCAGTCGTCGCCAGTCGCCGTTGAGGAAGGAGAAGAGGGTTCCTTCTTTGCTTTGGGCAAGCTTCAGGGCGGAGCGGGCGTCGGTGGGGGTCAGTGGTTCGTTCCAGCCGGATGCTTCTGCCCAGGCTGAGCGTTCCGTCGCGATGAGGTGTTCGCGGTCGGCGGCTGACGCGTTCAGGCGCTGTGCGGTGGCTGAGCGGGGGTCGATGGCGTCGACGAGGTTGCGGTCGGCGAGCGGGCTGATCACGCGGCCGAGTTCGGCGAGGGCCCTGACTTGCTTCACCGTCCACTCGCCCCGTTGACCGCCCGCCCGGCCACGGTCCTGCTCGTTGCTGCCGGACTGGGCCGGGCCGGGGTCGGGAGTGCCGGACTGCGTCGGGGTGCGGTCGGAACTGCCGGACCGGGACGGGGTGGGATCGGGGGTGCCGCCGCTGGCCGAGCTGGCGATGGGGTCCGGTGACGAGGTCGTCGGAGGTCCATCGGTGCCGGAGGAGGCGGGGGGCGGCTCGGGCGTGGGCGGGGAGGGGCGCGTGGGTTTGCGGGTGGTGGGGGTTTCGGGGAGGGCGGGGGAGGTTAGGGCGGTGGCTGTGGCTGTCCAGGTGGGTTGTAGGGCGCGGGCTTGGTCGGGGATGGCGGGGTCGGACCAGCGGGTGGGGGTGATGAAGGCGAGGGGGGTGCGGGCGAGTACACCGGCTGAGGCGGGGTCGGCGGAGGCCAGGTCTCGGGCGAGCTTGCGGACGATCGCCCGTGCGGGCCACCAGTCAGCCGGCGATGGGATCAGGTGCCGTTCACCATCGACCTGGAGGAACACGGCCGGCGCGCTTGACGGGGCGGGTGAGAGGTGGGGGTGGGGGTGGGGGCGGTGGTGGAGGAGGGTGGTTAGGAGGGTTCGGAGTGGGGGGTGGCCTGTTGTGAGGGTTTGTTCGTGGGTGGTGACTGTGGTTAGGAGGTGGTTGATGCGGGTGGTTAGTTCGGTGCGGCGGGTGGTGAGGGGAGTTAGGTCGTCGGTGGACGTCAGCCAGGACTCGTAGGTGTCGCGGAGGCTGTGGATGAAGGCCTTCTTGTCGGACTGGGAGTCGTGGATGAGGGTGCAGAGGTCGTCCAGACCGCGGCTGGCGAGGCGGGCGTGGACTACGTCCAGGGCGGCACGCTTCTGGCAGACGAACAGGACTCGCTGACCGCGGGCGACGAAGTCGGCGATCATGTTGGTGATCGTTTGGGACTTGCCGGTGCCGGGCGGGCCCTGGATGACGAAGCTCTCGCCGCGCTGGGCTCGCGCGATCGCGGCGACCTGGGAGCCGTCGGCGGGGACGACGAGCTGGCGCTCAGCAACCGGGAGCTCAGGGGGTGGGCTGCTGATCGGGCGCGGGCGGTCGGAGAACAGCTGGTCGAAGGAAGGGCACGACGTCCCGGTGGCGAGCAGTTCGTCGTAGTCCCGGACGAGGCCGAGCGTCCGGTAGTTGAAGTTCGCCAGGGCCACCGCGCACAGGTCCACATCCCACGAGTACGGGCCGCCGTCAGTGTCCAGCGTGTACGTGTCGGTCTCGATCGCAGCAGGTCGACGTGGCTCGCCGCCGAGGGTGACGCCGAGCGGGAGCTCCGGGGCGGCGAGCTGGGCGCGGAAGATCTGCACGCCGAGCGGCTGGTAGTCGGTCCGCCGGTACGAGTACGCGTACTGCCGCCCGCCGAACTCATGCGCCGCGTTGCCATGCTGCCGGCGGCGGTAGTTCCGCAGCTTGAGCATGGCGCGCTGCCGGACCAGATCGATCCGCGGCTTCTCCCGCAGGTGCAGCTGCAGCCCCGGCTCGGTCGACCGGATCTCCTGCGCGAGTTGCGCGTGCAGTGTCGCCAGGGCGCCCGGCTCGGCGAGGTCGACGTACTCCGGCAGGTTGATCCCGTACAGCTGGTGCAGGTGGTGCCGCAATGTCGGGTTGACCTCGGCGACCGGATCGGTGATGCGCAGCGTGTACGAGTCCCGGACGCCGCGCTTCTTCACCAGTTCGACCTTCGCCAGCACTAGCGGTGAGGCGAGCCGGGTCTGCGGATCGTTCTTCAGGTCGTGCCAGCGTAGGAAGGCCGGCACCAGACGCAGCTGGTCCTGGCCGTACTCGGCGCGATCCCGCCGCGCGGTCGCGATCAACTTGTCGAGCGACAGGGCGGCGTACGGCGCTTCGTCGTACCGGATCCAGCGCCCGAGCGGCTGGGGCTTGCCGAGCAGGGATGCGCCGAGGTCGTCGCGCCAGGTGAACAGCTGGTCGGGGCGGATCGTGCGCACATCGAGCATCAGCGGGACCGACACCTCGGTGAGGTTCAGCGTCTGCGCGGTCGGGCGGAAGTTGATCAGCCGATTGCGCCGGGACAGGTCGAACAGCCGGTCCCGCAAAGCCCGAAGCACCGCGGTACGGCGGTCTGCCACGCCCTGCGTGATCGCTGCTACGTCGAAGTCGAGCGGCTGATCCCGGTAGTTCTCCAGCTGCTCGATCAGGGAGTGAAGGTCCTGCGCGCGGCGATGGCGATCCGGCTCCGCCATCCGGGCGGCGACCGAGACGATCACCGGGTGCAGGGCCGGGTCGAGGGCATGGAGGTTGCCCCGCGCATCGATCAGCCGGGCCACGTCGTGAGTTCGGGACAGGTCGAGACCGCAACCGAGCCCGATCAGCAACTGGCCGAGGCTGAAGATGTCGGTGAGCTGGTCGTGGTGGCCGAGCACGTGCTCCCAGCTCTGCCAGCCGGCTACGTGCACCGGCGCGGTGATCGCGGCCGGGACCGGCTCGACCACCGTGGTCTGCGGCCGGCCGCCGCTCTCACCGAGGTCGACATCGGACTGCCGGTGCGCGACCACCTCGACCGCAGGTGCCCGCGGACCTTCCCGGGACGCCAAGGCCGACTCATTGAGCAATGGGCGGCCGGCCAAGGACGGGTCGAAGCCGAGCCTGCTCTGCTCGTCGACTGTGATCCGGTCGAGTCCGCGCAGCGGCGCGACCAGCCCGCGCTCGTGCACAGCGGCCGTCGCATGGAACAGCGGCAGCACCGCGGCCAGCAGCGCGTCGTTGCCGAGCCCGCCTCGCGAGACCGCGAGAGCGACCAGGTCCTCAGCGCTCATCCGACCACCTCGTCCGCGGCCTTGGCCAGCTTCGCCCGGCGCTTGTCGCTCCAGCCGAGCTCGTCGTCGGCCAAATCGTCGTACGCCGTCAGTCCCGCGCGCCGGGCGATCACCATCGAGGCGACCAACCCGTCGTCGCCGGTGTCCGGGTCGGCGGTCGCGAGGTCCAGCAGCAGGTAGCAGAGGTACCGCTTGGTGGCATCGACAAGCGGTCGTGGTCGCGGCAGCGGTGCGCCGTCGATCGGCCGGACCGCCAGCGGCTCGTCGAACCGAGGCGTCGTGGATGCCGGGACGCCGAGCGGCCCGGGCGGATCCGAGAAGCCGGCGGCGAAGGTGGCGACCGCGTCCGTCCGTAGACCCGACGTGTGTGCGATCGACGCCGCGAACTCCCGGCTCAGGTCGCGCAGCAGGACCGCGTCGAGGAGGTCCGGCGCGTCGATGTCGAGCGGACCGGTGATCAGCGACTCCATGTCGTCACCGGCGAGCCAGTTCTTCAGCGCCCACGCCCGCGCGACGCCCTCGGGATGCGAGGTGCCACGGCTCCCGGTGCTGAGATCGAGCTCGTCCGCCTGCCGCAGATACGCCTCCGGGTCAGCGGTGCTGAGGCCGGTCTGGAGTTTGAGGAGCGCACGGATCGTCACGCTGAGGTCGCCGCAGGCCGTGAGCGCGCCGCGGTCGGCGAACAGCTCGGTCGCCAGGCTCCACCGCCGATGGGTCTCCAGGTACTGCTGTGGTGTGCGCGCGTCACCGGCGGCCGCGTCCAGCAGCCGATCCACCGCGAGGTAGTCGCCGTCGTCGGCGTGCCACAGCACCCGATGCGCCAGCTCGTGGCCCATCACAGCGGTCAGGTCGTCGTGATCCAGCTTCTCCAGCAACGACCCCTCGAAGACGACAACCGCCGCACCCGCTTGGTGGACGTAGTGGGCGTTGGGCGCGGCCCCATCCACCTGGAAGAACGAGAGCTCCGTGTCCACGCCCAACGCTTCCGCCGCCCTACGGCCTGCCTGGTGGACCTCCGGGTGCACCGACTCTTCAAGCCGATAGGCGTTCCGCAGCAGTACGTCGTCCAGCCGGCCGACCGGCCCGCCTCGGAGGGCTGCCCAGGCACGCTCGTCCACGCGGCGTACGTACGCCAGCACGGCCCGGTGGTAGCCCAAAGGCGACAGCATTCCGCCACAGTAGCCACGCCCACCGACGAAAGCCGCCCGACGGCGGCGGGTACGGTGACGGGACGTCGCCCGTTCGAAGGAGTTGATCGATGAACCTGGTCGAGGAAGCCGCCGCCATCGGACCGGGACTGGTCGAGCTGCGGCGGGAGTTGCACCGGATCCCGGAGGTCGGACTCGATCTGCCCAAGACGCAGGCGATGGTGCTCGACGCGCTGGCCGGGCTGCCGCTGGAGATCAGCACCGGCAGCGAGCTGACGTCGGTGGTCGGCGTACTGCGCGGTGGCCGTCCAGGGCCCACGGTGTTGCTGCGCGGCGACATGGACGCGCTGCCCGTGGTCGAGGAGACGGACCTCGAGTACGCGTCCACCAACGGAAGCATGCACGCGTGCGGCCACGACCTGCACACGGCCGGCCTGGTCGGTGCGGCGCGTCTGCTCAGTGCGCGTCGCGAGGAGCTGGAGGGCAACGTGCTCTTCATGTTCCAGCCGGGCGAGGAGGGCCTGGGTGGTGCGGGCTACATGCTCAGGGAGGGCCTGCTGCAGGCGACCGGAGACAAGCCGATCGCGGCGTACGCGGTCCACGTCTGGTCGCAGGCTGCGAAGGGCCTGTTCCAGACGCGGCCGGGGACGATGATGGCCGGCTCGAACCAGTTGCACATCACCGTGCACGGCAAGGGTGGGCACGGCTCGTCGCCGTACACGACAGTGGATCCGGTGCCGGTGGTGGCCGAGCTCGTGCTGGCGTTGCAGACGTACGCGACGCGCAAGGTGAACGTGTTCGACCCGGTGGTGATCACAGTGACCCAGCTCGCGGCCGGGGTCGCGGTCAACGTCATCCCGAACACGGCCCGGCTCGGCGCCACCGTGCGAACGCTGTCGCACGAGACGTTCGACCAGTTGTCACGCGATCTGCCGGCGTTGGCTCAGGGCATCGCCGCGGCGCACGGCTGCACGGTCGAGGCCGACTTCGCCCTGCAGTACCCGGTGACGATCAACGATGCCGCGAGTACGGCGCACACCGTCGAGCAACTGACTCAGTTGTTCGGCGCCGACCGGGTGCCGGCGTTCGACAACCCGCTGATGGGGTCCGAGGACTTCTCCATGGTGCTCAATGAGGTGCCCGGGACGTTCGTGATGCTCGGCGCTCGCCCGGACGACGTCGGCGAGGACGGTCCGTCGAACCACTCCAGCGTGGTGCGCTTCGACGACGCAGTACTGGCCGACCAAGCTGCCGCACTCGCCCACTTGGCGACCACGCACCTCATCCCGGCTTAGAAGAACCTGATGGCTGGCCGACCCGCCAGAGGCCGGCCAGCCGCAGGGATCAGGACGGCGCGACCGTGAGGCTGTAGGCCCACGGCTGCCGTAGGTGGAGTAGCCGGTGCACCGGCCGTGGCGGTCCGTTGCTGGCGGCAACCTCGGCGCCGGCGACGGCGAGTGCACCGGTGCGGCCGGAGGTGCTGTGCAACGGAATCTCCTCACAGGCTTCCCCCACCAGGACCCGGGGCCGTCGATCTCGGTGGGAACGACGGCCCCGGGCAGTTCAGGTGTGTCAGCTGACGCGGACCGTGTAGCCGCCGCGGCTGCCGTACGTCGAGTAGCCGGTGTTCAGCGGGTTGCCGTAGCCGGTGTTCTCGATCCGGAGGTAGTACCGCCCGGCGGTGACCTGCCGGCTGAGGCTCGCGCTCAGGCCGGTCGGGGTCGACGCGTTGGTCTGGCCCGCAGCCGGGTCGGCGGTGGCCAGGACGGTGCCGGCGGAGTTCAGCAGTTGCAGCTTGATGTCCAGATCGGCGCCGGAGGCGGCCGCGTTCGCCGCGAAGGTGAAGGTGCCGGCGGACAGGTCGATCCGGAACGTGTCGACGTCCGAGTCGTTGGCGTACACACCGCTCACGCTGGTGCCGAGAGTCAGAGCGGTAGCATCACTCATGCCGTTGCCGTGGTCGTCGGCCCGCAGCGCCAGGCCGTTCTGGGCGGCCACCGCGAAGTCGTCTTCCTTGTTGTTGGCACCGGAGTACTCGCCTTTGCTCCACTGGCTGATCGCCTTGGAGTAGCCGACACCCATGATCGGGGCCCAGGCGCCGTGACCCTGGTAGTAGCCGACAGACGACGTACCGTCGTGGCTGAGGCCGATGTTGTGGCCAGCCTCGTGCGACGCCGCCTCGGCGATGTTCTTCGCGCCGGTGCCGACGCCCTTGGTGAAGACCAGAGCGGGCTGGTAGTACGAGTGGTTGCTGCTGTTGTCGTACACACCCACGTAGGCGACACCGCCGCAACCACAGCCGGACTGGTACCACGTGGTCGGGTCGATCAGGACCCGGGTGCCGTACTGCTGGTCGGAGCCGCCGGACCGGGTGATCGCCGACGCGGCCGGCTCCTGCGTGGTGACGTCCACGTCGAACGGCGCGTAGTCCTCGGCGACGCGGGCCCAGACATCGCGTACGACGTCCTGCTCGGCCGTGCTCCACGTGCTCGTGCTGCCGTTCGTGTCGTACGGCGTGACGTTGACGGTGGAAGGCTTGCCGTTGGTGTTCCACGCCGTACCGGTGATGGTGTGGCCGGTGAAGTCCAGGTAGATGACGCGGTTCGAGCCCGGCTTGCTGTGCAGCTCGAACGCCGGACCGGTCGCGGCGGCGACCGCCTTGGTGGCCCAGCGCGGGGACGCTGCCGACGCCTTCTGGGTGCCGGCGACGGGCTCGCGGTAGAACAGCGTGCCCTCCTGGTCCAGCCAGGCGGTCTTGTCGGTCGCCAGGATCTGCTGCAGCTTCGGAGCCGGGATGCCGTTGCGCTCGGACAGCTCGGCGAGCCGGGACTGGACCTTGCCGAGCGCGGCCTTGCCCTGCAGCTCCTGACCTAGAAGCTGGTCGATCGGGGTGGGGACTGGCTCTTGGGCGTCGGCCTGGTTGCCGGCGACTACGGCCAGCGCGCCGAAGACGACGGCTCCGGCGCCGACCAGGGCGCCGGTGCGGCGGAAACGGGTGTGCATTAGGGGGTCCTCCTCAGGGACTCCTACGCCTCACTTGTGACATGCCTCACGTGCGGTGGGCGGCTCCGCACTGTGCGTAGCCTGCCCGATGGCTGTCCGGGTGGCTATAGCTCTCCGCGGAATTAACCTTCGTCTGCCGAGCAGACCGCCGACCCGTCGCTGCGCCATGATGAGCCCGAAGGGACGAGGGGAGATTCCGATGCGGTTCATGATGATGTTCCGGGCCAGTGAGGGGTCCGAGGCTTGGGAGAACCCCAGCGAGAAGAGCCTGACCGAGATGGGTCTGGTGATGGCCGAGATGGCCGAGAAGGGGGTCCTGCTCGCCGGCGAGGGCCTGCTGCCCAGTTCGCGGGGCGTCCGGATGCAGCTCAGCGGCGGCAAGCAGCGGGTCGTCGACGGGCCGTTCGCGGAGACCAAGGAACTGATCGCCGGGTTCTGCCTGATCGAGGTCGCCTCCCGCGAGGAAGCACTCGAATGGGGCTGGCGCTGCCTGGCCGCCGACGACGGCAACTCCGGCGGGCTGGAGATCCGGCAGGTCGCCACCGAGGCCGACTTCGGCGCCGAGTTCACGCCTGAGGCACGGGCCCGGGAGGCGGCGACCGGGGTCAAGGTCGCGGAGAACTACCGGAGCAGCAGCACCTGACGGATCGACGTACCGGCCGCCAACCGGTCGAACGCCTCGTTCAGGCCGTCGAGCTCCACGGTCGAGGTGAGCAGCCGGTCGATCGGGAGCCGTCCGGCCTGGTAGAGCGCGATGTAGCGCGGGATGTCGCGGCTGGGGACGGACGAGCCCAGGTACGAGCCCTTCACCGTGCGCTCCTCGGCGACCAGGCTGACCGCCGGGACGCTGAAGGACTGCGACGGGTGCGGCAAGCCGACTGTGACGGTCGTGCCGCCGCGGCGGGTGGCGAAATACGCCTGCTCGAGCACCTTCGCGCTCCCGACCGTCTCGAAGGCGTAGTCGGCTCCCCCGGACGTTGCCTCCCGCACCTGGTCCACCGCGTCGTTGTCGCGGGCATCGACCGTGTGAGTGGCGCCGAGCGACCTGGCCAGCTCCAGCTTCTCGGGTACGACGTCCACCGCGACAACCGGATGCGCACCGACCAGGACCGCGCCGAGCAGCGCCGACAACCCGACCCCGCCGAGACCGAAGACGACTGCGCTCCGGCCGGCCCGGACCTGGGCGGTGTTCACCACCGCGCCGACGCCGGTCATCACCGCACAGCCGAACAGCGCCGCGATTTCCGGCGGCAGCGACGGGTCGATCCGCACCGCCGACCGCGCCGACACCACCGCGTGGTCGGCGAACCCAGACACTCCGAGGTGGTGGTGCACCCCGTCCAGGCGTCGCACGCCGTTCAGCAGGGTGCCCGCCGTGTTGGCAGCGGCGCCCGGCTCGCACAGCGCGGCCCGGCCCTCCGCGCAGGGCGCGCACTCGCCGCACGCCGGCACGAAGGCGAACGCCACCGTGTCACCGGCCGCGAACCCGGACGCCTCCGAGACCACGACCTCGCCGGTGGCCTCGTGGCCGAGCAGCATCGGCATCACCCGAGGCCGCGAGCCGTCGATCACCGACAGGTCCGAGTGACACAGCCCAGCCGCGCGGATCCGGACCAGCAGCTCCCCCGGTCCAGGCGGCGCCAGCTCGACCTCTTCCACCTGCAGCGGGCGTGAATCGGCGTACGGGCTGGGCAGGCCCATCTCCCGCAGTACGGCGCCGCGCACGATCATCCGGTGATCCCTTCGAGTGCCTGGCGGATGGTGTCCGGGACCGGAACCGGGCGGCGGTCCTCCCGGCCGACGAACACGTGCACGAACCGGCCGGTCGCAGCGGGCTGGTCCGAGCCAGCGCGGAACAGGCCGATGTCGTAGCGGACGCTCGAGGTGCCCAGCCGGCCGACCCGCAGTCCGGCGTCGACCGTGCCCGGGAACTCCAGCGACTCCTTGAACGTGCACTGCGAGTCGACGCACAGCCCGATCACCGCGCCGCCGTGGATGTCGAGCCCGCCGACCCGGATCAGGAAGTCGTTGATCACGGTGTCGAAGAAGCTGTAGTACTCCACGTTGTTCACGTGCCCGTAGACGTCGTTGTCCTTCCACCGCAACGTGATCCCCAGGAAGTGCGGAAAGGAGCTCCGGTCCATCGCCCCACCATAAGGTGATGGCCATGAGATTCGTCCTGCCGAGTATCTGACAAGGGGTGGCGCATGGGCGTGGTCGACGGGCGGCGGCGAACGACGGCGACCGCACGCGGCGACACCGCCGCCGACCGGTTGCACCGCCCGTCGGACGCCTGACCTAGGCTGCGGGCGTGCGGTTCATCCGGGATCTGGCGACGCTGCTGAAGCGCGGGGATTTCCGGCGGTTGTTCGCGGTCCGGTTGACGTCGCAGTTCGGCGACGGCGTGTTCCAGGTCGCGCTCGCGTCGTACGTGCTGTTCTCGCCGGAGCGGGCGCCGGACGCGGCCGCGATCGCTGGGCTGTTCGCGGTGGCGCTGCTGCCGTACTCGATCCTCGGCCCGTTCACCGGCGTGCTGCTGGACCGCTGGTCGCGGCGGCAGATCCTGTTCGGGGCGAACCTGACCCGGGCCGCGCTCGTGATCGGCGTCGGCGCGCTCGTCGCGATCGGCAACGCGGGGGTCCCGTTCTACGTCGCCGTACTGCTGACGCTCGGGGTCAACCGATTCCTGCTGTCCGGGCTGTCCGCCGGCCTGCCGCACGTGGTCGACCGGGACGAGCTGGTGATGGCGAACGCGGTCACCCCGACCTCCGGTACGGCGTCCTTCCTCATCGGCGGCGGGGTCGGGGCCGGCGTGAAGCTCGTGGTCGACTCCGATCTCGCCGTCCTCGGGCTCACCGTGCTGATCTACACCGCGGCCGCCCTGCTCGCCCTCCGGCTGCAGCGCAACCAGCTCGGCCCGGACCTGAACGGTGACGAGCCCGGCGTGGCCGAGGCGATCCGGACGATCGCCAAGGGTCTCGTCGACGGCGCCCGGCACCTGAAGGAACGCAAGCAGGCCGCACTCGGCCTGGCCGCGATCGGCTCGCTGCGGTTCTTCTTCGGCCTCACCACGGTTGCGATGATCCTGCTGTACCGGAACTACTTCTACGGCGCCGACCGGCTCGACGAGGCGTTCGGCGCCCTCGCCGTCGCGACCGCCGCGGTCGGCGCCGGGCTGTTCCTCGCCGCGCTGGTCACGCCCTGGGCGACCCGGGTGATGACGCTGCGGCAGTGGATCACGCTGCTGTTCGTAGCCGCAGCAGTAGTGACCGCGATACCGGGCGGGCTCTACACCCAGCCCGCGCTGATCTCGGCCGGCTTCCTCACCGGGTTCTGCGCGCAGGGCGTGAAGATCAGCGTCGACACCCTCGTCCAGACGGGTGTCGACGACGTCTACCGCGGCCGGGTGTTCTCGCTCTACGACATGATCTTCAACGTCGGGCAGGTCTCCGCGGCCGCGCTCGGCGCGCTGATCCTGCCCGACGACGGGAAGTCGTACGCCGTGCTCGCCTTCATCGTGGTCGGGTTCCTTGTGACCGCCTTCCTGTACGCGCGGCTCAGCCGGGACGACTCAGGTGCCGCGGAGCGCGGTGATGGGCTGGATGGCGGAGGCCTTCCACGCGGGGTAGGTGCCGGCGACCAGGCCGATGAACGCACCCAGCAGGGGTGACCCGAACGCCAGCCGGTTGTCCAGGATCGGGGTCCAGTCCCGCGCCCACGACACTCCCACAGTGAGCAGTACGCCGACCGCCGTACCGAGCAACCCGCCGAGGAAGCCGACGATCACGCTCTCCACGAGGAACTGGATCGCGACGTGTCTTCGGGCCGCGCCCAACGCTCGGCGCAGGCCGATCTCGGAGATGCGTTCGAGGACGGACAGCAGCGTGACGTTCGCGATGCCGAGGCCGCCGACCAGGAGCGCGACCGCGCCGAGCAGCAGGAACAGCGCGTTCAGGTCGGACTCGACTCCCTTGCGTACGGCGCCCTGCTTCGGCGGAGCGTCGACGTTGAGGGTGCTCGGGTCGTTCGGCTGGATCGCGACCGGGGCCTGGCCGGCGATCAGCTGAGCGGCGCCGACCTCGGTCCGGATCTCGAGCGCGTCCGGTGACTCGAGGTCGTACGCCGTCCGGGCGGCGCCGTTCGGCATGATCACGGCGTCGTTGAGCTCGGCCCGGCCGCTGACCGAGTCGAGGATGCCGACCACCGTGTAGGGCTCGTCGCCGATGAACACCGCCGGCTGGGAGTCGACCCGGTTGATGCCGAGCCGCTCGGCCGCGTTCTTGCCGAGGACAACCACCTTGTCACCGCGCTGGTCGTGCCCGGCGTCGAAGAACCGGCCGGTCCGCAGCACCGCGCGCACCGCGTCGAACAGCCCGGCCGAGCCCGCCATCACCTTCAGCGCGTGCCCGTCCTTCTGGCCGTCGAGACCCGCGACGCTGCGGACCAGGTCGTCGCCGACGTCCAGCGTGCTCACGGTGCCGGCGGCGTCGACGCCGTTCAGCCGCTGGACCCGGTCGGGGGCGTCCCACGGAAGCTGGGTCGCCGCCTCGCCTTCCTGCCCGCCCTTCTCCTCAGGCTGCACGACAACCCGCGTAGCCGCCGCCAGATCGAACCGCTGGGTGATCTGCCCCGAAGCCGTTTGCCCCAAGCCGACCGTGCCGACGAGGGCTGCGATGCCAAGCACCGTGCCGAGCGTCGTGAGGATCAGCCGGGTCGGCCGGGCAGCCACACCAGCCAGCGCCTCGTCCAGGAGATCCCGCACTGCGGGGGCGGGGCGGCGGAGGCCAGGCATCCGGCCCGGCCCGGCGCGCCGCCTGCTGCGCGGGCTCGCGGCACGGCGAACGAGCAAGGCGAGCGCGAGCCGCGGACGCAGCCGGCGGCGGGGTGGAGCGCCAGGGGGGACACCTGGTGAAGTGGACGGCCCGCCGGCGGGATCCGGGGGGCCTGCTTGGGTTACCACTGGAGGGTTCCGTCGACGATGCGGACCTGGCGCTGGGCCCGGCTGCTGACGTGGGTGTCGTGGGTGATGACGGCCAGCGTCATCCCCTCGTGGTGCAACTCGTCGAACACTTCGAGGATCGCCTCCGCATTGGCGCTGTCCAGGTTGCCGGTCGGCTCGTCCGCAAGCAGCAGGCTCGGCTCCGCGACCAGCGCCCGCGCGATCGCGACCCGCTGCCGCTCGCCGCCGGACAGCGTGGTGGGGGCGAAGTCCATCCGGTGCGCGAGCCCGACCCGCTCGAGCGCCACCCGCGCCCGCGCCATCCGCTCGCGCCGGGGCACCCCGACGTACACCATCGACAGCGCTACGTTCTCCAGCACGGTCCGGTGGTCGAGCAGGTGGAACGACTGGAATACGAACCCGATCCGCTCACCCCGCAGTACGGCGCGACGCCGCTCTCGCAGGCTCATCGTGTCCACCCCGTCCAGGCGGTAGACCCCACCGGTCGGGTTGTCGAGCAGTCCGAGCAGGTGCAGCAGCGTCGACTTCCCCGACCCGGACGGACCGACGATCGACAGGTACTCCCCTTGCCCGATCGTCAGGTCGACCTCACGGATCGCCCGGACCTCGGGCGGTCCGGGGAAGAACCGCCGTACGCCGATCATCTCGACGACCGGCGCCGGCAAGGCAACCGCAGTCGCGCTCATCGTCCGACCACCACCTGGTCGCCCTCGGCCAGCTTGGAGTCGCCGCCCGGCGTGACCTGTGCATACCCGTCGGCGGACAGCCCGACCGTGACCGGGATCAGCTCGACCTTGCCGTCCCGCAGCACCTCGACCCGCGACCCACCGTCCGGACCGGACGACAGCGCAGCCACCGGTACGGCGAGGACCTTGCCGGCCGTGCTCTTGACCGGGACCGTGACCCGGACGTTCGCGTCGCGGAACAGCGCGAGTTGCTTCGCGGTCAGCGTGTTCGGGGCGACCACGACGTCGTACTGGTCGCCGTTCTTCGTGACCCGGCGGACCTTGCCGGCGACCGCCGTACCCTCGCCGAGGTCGAGGGTCGCGGCCATCCCGGCCTTCAGGCGTTCCGCGGTCTGCGCGTCGACCTTGACCGTGACCACCAGGGCGGCGCCGCTGGCCGACATGACCACGCCGTTGACCGTGCCGCCGCGCTCGACCTTCACGTCGTCGACCCGGCGCGGCAGCGTCTTCACGTAGACGATCTCGGACACCGGCAGCGGTGTGCCGGCCTTGAACTCGGCCTCGTTCAGCGCCTCCTGCGCGTCGGCCAGGTTCTCCTCGGCGTCGTCGACCGCGCCCTGCTGCACCGAGGTGTCCTTGGCCTTGGCCTGCTGAGCCTGCTTCAGTGCGGCCTTCGCCTGCCGGAGCGCGTTCTTCATCGCGTCGACGTTCTTCTCCGCCGCGTCGACGGCCTGGCTCAACTGCTGCTCCGGCTCGGGGGCGTCGTACCCGGCGTCCTCGTAGAGCCGCTCGACGGCTGCCGAGGTGTCGGTGTCGTACTCGTCGTCGACGTCGCCAGGGTCGAGGCCGAGCCGGTCCAGCGTCTGCTCGAGCTGGAGCACGTCCGGTCCCTTGCTGCCCGGCGACAGGGTCCGGTACATCGGGAGCACGCCGGCCAGGCCGATCACCGGGCGGCCGGTGATCTCCAGCAGCGCCTTGCCCTCGGTGAGGGTCGAGCCGACCGCCGGCACCTTGCCGGTCACGATCGCCGGCGTGGTCAGACCGCTCGTCTCGACCCGGATGTTCACGGCGCCGTCGAACGAGGCGTCGCCGCGGCCGACGACCTTGCTGGAGAGCGCCTTCTTCTCCACCGGCACGGTGATCTGGGACGCCTTCGGCGCGGCGGTCTTGGCGGCCGCGTCCTCCGGCGAGGTGATCCGGCTGCCGGCGGCCACGCCCACTCCGAGCGAGACCGCCGCCACCGCGGACACCCCGACCAGCACCCGCCGGCGGGACCTGGGCGAAGCGGTCACCGGTTCGCCATTCCGTCGCGGTACGCCTCGAGCTCGGCCTTGTGCTGCTCGACGAACTCCTTCTCCTTCTCGTACTGCACCGTCTTGTACGGCTCGTCGTACACCTTGGCCCGGCACTTCTGGTCGGCCACCGCGAGGTCGATCTCGAACTTGCGCAGCTCGGCCAGCTTGGCCGCGTCCACCTTGTCCAGCGACGGCGCGCCGATCACGGTCTTGCCGGGGTTGTTGTTGCCGGCCGGGTTGTTGCCGGACAGCTCGTCGAGCTTCTGGCTGACCTTCGTCCGCGGCTCGTCGATCTTCTTGTAGCCGGCCTGGCCGGACTCGGCGAGGCAGTCGGCCCAGGCGGTGGTGGCGTCGACCACCCGCTGGTCGTCCTCGATCCGCTTCGCGAGCGCCTGGAGGTCTTTGAACAGGCTCTCGTACTTCTTGAACTCGGCCTCCCGGTCCTGGCCCTTGCCGTAGACCTCCTCGGCGGCCTTGCCGCGGCAGCCCAGGTTCAGCTGGCTGCTGTTCTTCGGTCCCTCGCCCTCCTTCGGCGCGATCACGACGCTGCCGTTGCCGGTCGAGTTCGGGCCGTTCAGCGCGGTGTCGTACGCCTTTTTGGCCTTCTCCGAGAGCGCGTTGCGGATCTTCGTGTTCGGGTTGCTGTCGTCGTCGGCCCCGGCCTTGGACCAGTCGATGGTGCTGATGCCGTAGCCGTACTGCTCGGCGAACTTGTCCGGCGGCAGGTTGAACGCGTCGTTGAACTTGCCCTTCGGCTGCGACTCCGGCGGCACCGGGACGTACTCGAACCCGGCCGCCTTCATGCAGGCCGCGGTCGCGTCCTCGACCTTGCGCTGCTTGGCGAGCTCCTCCTCGCTCGACCCGGCGCCGCCGCCGGCCCGGACCGCCATCCGCATCCCGCCGCTGCCCGAGCTGACGAAACCCTCACCCATGTACTCCGCGAGCGGGCTCTTGTCAGTTTTCTGATCACCGGTCGCCGCGCCCGGGTCAGTGGAGTTTCCACAGCCGGCCAGCGCCAGCACGGCGACGACCGCGAGTGCTTTTCGTGAGGTTCTCATGGCTGTGGAGCGTGCCTGCGGGGGCATGAAGAACCTGTGAAGGAGCCGTTTGCACCCGATGCTCTCAGCCGATCTTCATAGGTTTCTTATGAACGTCGGTCACATTGAGGAACATGCCAGCGCGGATTCTCGTCGCCGAAGACGACCTGAAGCAGGCGGAGCTGATCCGGCGGTACCTCGAGCGGGAGGGGCATCTCACCGTCGTCGTGCACGACGGGCGGGCCGCGATCGACGAGGCCCGCCGGCGCAGCCCCGACCTGCTCGTGCTCGACGTGATGATGCCGAAGGTGGACGGCCTGGACGTCTGCCGGGTGCTCCGGGCCGACGGCGCTGACGGGGTGCCGATCATCATGCTGACCGCCCGTTCCACCGAGGACGACCTGCTGCTCGGCCTCGACCTGGGCGCGGACGACTACCTGACCAAGCCGTACAACCCGCGCGAGCTGGTCGCCCGGGTCCGGACCGTACTGCGGCGGACCCGGAGCCGGGCCGAGGGTGAGGTGTACCGGGTCGGCGAGCTGGAGATCGACCCGATCCGGCACGAGGTCCGGCTGGCCGACCGCCTGGTCGAGCTGACCCCGGCCGAGTTCAAGATCCTGGCCTGCCTCGCGGCCTCACCGGGGCGGGCCTTCTCCCGGCAGCAGCTGCTCGAGCACGCGTTCGGCTTCGACCACTACGTCTTCGACCGGACCATCGACGTCCACGTGATGAACCTCCGGAAGAAGATCGAGCCGTCTCCGGGCCCGCCGGCGTACCTGAAGACGGTGTACGGCGTGGGCTACAAGCTGGCCGACGCAACCACAGGGGTGGTCCCCGATGCGTCGTAGCGTGCTCGTCCGGTTTCTCGGGCTGTCCCTCGCGGTGGCGCTCGGCGCGGTGATCGCGACCGCCGTGATCGCGACGTACAGCACGTCGGAGCAGTTGCAGGGTGAGATCGACGCGAACAACGGCCAACTGCAGGTGGACGGCCAGATCTACGAACGGCTGTCGCGGTACGCCTCCGACCACCCGACCTGGTCCGGCGTGGACAAGCTGGTGCACGAGCTGTCCGACGAGCTCGGCCGCCGGATCGCGCTGACGAAGCCGGACGGCACTGTGATCGCGGACTCGGCCCGGATGCTCGGTGCGGGTCCGGAGCTCCCGTCGGTGCCGGCAGCAACCGTCGACGTACGCACCCAGGGCAACGCCAAGCTCGCCGGAGCCGTGAGCGTCTACAGCGCGCGCAAGACCGCGGCGGGCAAGGCCGACACGATGGTGAGCGCCGCCGCGCTGCCCGGGCTGTACCCGGCCTATCCCGGCTGGGGACTGACCGACGAGGAGCTTGCCGAGCGCACTCGCCTGGCCCAGCAGGCCACCGAGTGCTACGCGGCGCAGGGTCGGTACGCCACCGTGTCCAGCGCCGGCGGCGCCAACATGCCGGTCGTGATGGTCGAGTCCGGCCAGACGGTCAACGGCACGAACCTGATGCAGGTCACCAAGCCGGGCGCGCCCGACGACAAGTGCCTCCCACCGGGCGTGAACGCTCCGAGCGCGAAGGCCAAGCTGGTCAACGACGACGAGGTGCGGCGCGCCACCGATTGCCTCGACGCGGCCGGGCTGGACTACTCGGTCACCGAGTTCGACGGCCTCCGGGCGGTCGAGCCGAAGGACAAGACTGCCTTCTCGGATCAGTTCGCCACGTGCACGACCGAGGCGCGCTCTCAGGCGCTGGCGCCGTACGTCGCTCCGTCGGCCAAGCTCTACCTGGGTGCGAAGAGCACGTTCAACGTGTTCTCCGGCGAGGGGCTGCTGCGGACAGCCGCGACCGCGCTCGGGGTGCTGCTGATCGCGGCGCTGGTGATGCTCTTCGCCGGGCGCCGGCTGGTTCGGCCGATCGTGGCGCTGACCGGGGCAGCGCAGCGGATGCGGAACGGCGACCACGCAGCCCGCGTACCGGTGACCGGCAAGGACGAGGTGGCCCGGCTCGGGCACGCGTTCAACGCGATGGCCGAGTCGATCCAGCGGCACGACTTCCAGCGCAAGGCGATGGTGAGCGATGTCGCGCATGAGCTGCGGACTCCGCTGGCCAACATCAAGGGGTATCTGGTCGCGTCGGAGGATGGCGTCGTACCGCTGGACAGTGAGTTGGTCACGTCGCTGCTCGAGGAGACCGGGCTGCTCGAGCACCTGGTGGCCGACCTGCAGGACCTGGCGCTCGCCGACGCCGGGATGCTGCGGTTGCACAAGGCCCCGCGCGACCTGACCGAGTTGGCGCAGCAAGTGGTGTCGGCGCACCGGCCTGCTGCGGAGTCGGCCGGCATCTCGCTGACGGCCGACGTACCGGGATCGGCGCCGGCGTCCGTCGACAGCGCCCGGATCCGCCAGGCACTGGGCAACCTGGTCTCGAACGCGATCCGCTTCACCCCGTCCGGCGGTCATGTCGTCGTCGGCGTACGGCGGGTGGACGACGGCTACCACCTCACCGTCACCGACAGCGGGACCGGCATCGCCGACGAACACCTCCCACACCTCTTCGATCGCTTCTACCGCGCAGAACAGTCCCGCAGCCGTACGACGGGTGGCAGCGGACTCGGCCTGGCCATCACCAAGCACCTGGCCGAAGCACACGACGGCCGCATCACCGTAACCAGCCGCGTCGGCTCCGGCTCAACCTTCACGATCCGCATCCCGGCTGGTTGACTCTGGACCATGGCGAAGGTCGCTGACGTGCACGAGGTGGCGCTCGGGATGCCGCACGTGACGGTCTGGCAGAAGGAGAAGACCAAGCGCCCGGTGTACCAGGTCGGCGGGAAGTCGTTCGTGTTCTTCCGCAACCCCCGCCCGGACGCGTTCGACCCGGACACCGGTGAGCGGTACGACGACGTGATCGTGATCTGGGTCGAGTCCGAGGAGGAGAAGCTCGCCCTGGTCTCCGACGGCTCCAACCCGTTCTTCACCACGCCGCACTTCAACGGTCACCCGTCGGTCCTGGTCCGCGCCAGCCAGCTGGGCAAGCTCACCAAACAAGAGCTCACCGAAGTCATCCAGGACGCTTGGCTCTGCCGAGCCTCGCCACGCCGCGCCAAAACCTGGCTCGAAGAACACCGCCTGAGCTGACCAAGCCGCACACTGGCGCTGTGAGCTACCAACCGCCCCACTTCGGCCCCGGCGGAATGGCGGCACCGCCGTACGGCCAGCCACCACGCAAGAACCGGGCCGTGCTGATCATCACCCTGCTGCTGGTGCTACTGATCGCGGTGCTGGGCGTCGGCGGTGTCCTCACCTACCGCTTGGTCGCCGACTGGCGCTCCTCCAACCCCGACCCCGGCCCGTCGGCCGCGGCTCCGATCACCTCGCCGACCCCACAGCGGCCGAACCCCGCCCCTACAAAGCCACCCACTCCCAAGCCGCCCGCCAGCAAACCGCCGACCACCAGGCCGGCTGCGACCGTCGGCGACCTGGCCCGCCGCTTCGTTGCTCAACTCAACGCCAACAACCCCACCGCCGCAGCAGCCCTAGCCTGCGAGGGCTCCAAACGCCTCATCCCCACCCTCATGCAGACCCAACTAGCTCCCCCGACCAACCTCACCCTCGGCACAGTCATCGGCCAGCAACCAACCTTCGTCTACCCCCTCTCCGGCACCACCGAACGCGCCACAGTCTCCGGCGTCCTCGTGATCCACAACCTAAGCACCGAACCCCTCTGCATCCGAGCCTTCACCCTCACCCCCCGCTAACCACCCCGCGCGCCCCTCGACCCCCTCCAACCGCCGACTTGTAGATCCCGGCTCACCTCGACCCCCAAACCCAACCAAGACCCACAACTCAACGAGGCGGTGCGTCGGGAGTGCGCAACCACGAGGTCGGGCCGTGTGCCCCTCGGCCAACATGCCCGGCATGAGGTGTCTCGGGGGCCGCAGGCCGCGCCGTTGTGGAGCGACTACCATCCGCCCAGCCTGCCACCCTCCCGGTCTATTCGCGCAAACCACGATCTCCCCCGCGGCGCAGTCCGCGCGCCGCCGAAGGCGCTGATAGGTCCTCCACCGCGAAGCGGTGTCCTTTCTGCGTTTCTCGTACTATCGCGCCGACCACGAGCTGGTCCGGAGGCAGTTCGCGCGCCCGCCGGAGGCGGGCGATGGGACAGCCGCCGCGAAGCGGTGTCCTTTTAGTTGGGAGCAAGGGCTTGGGCGGTTTTTAGGAGGTTGGTGCCGGTGGGGAGGGTGGCGATGATGGGGGTGTCGAGGCCGTTGGCGAGGTAGCGGTTGATGTGGGCGCGGCATTCTGCGGCTGAGCCGTGGACGATGAGGTCGTCGAGGACTTCCACGGGTACGGCGGCCATCGCGGCGTTGCGGTCGCCGGCGGTCCAGGCTTCGCGCATCTCCTTCATCGCGGCGCCGCGGCCGAGCCAGTCGTGGAAGGCGGCGTACCCGGGGACGGTCAGGTAGGTCGCGATCAGGAAGCGGCCGATGTTGCGCGCCATCTCCGCGTCCTCGGTGACGCAGACGAAGATCCGGGCCGCGAGTTCCTTGTCCGGACCGAGCTCGGCGCGCACCCGCCGTACGTCGTCCGCCGAGAGCCAGTTCGTGATCGCGCCGTCGGCCTCGCGGGCGGCGAGCCGAAGCATCTGCGGCCGCAGCGCGGCGAGCATGATCGACGGCGGCACGTCCGGCGCCTTCTCCAGCCGGAACCGGTTGATGGTGAAGCTATCGAACTCCCCGTCGACCTTCTCCCCGGCGAACGCCTGCCGCAGGAACCGCAGCACGTCCCGGGTCCGGGCCAGCGGCGGGTCGTACGCGATCCCGTTCCACCCGGTCACGATCGTCTCCGACGACGCACCGATCCCGAGCACGAACCGCCCCGGCGCGAGATCCGCCAGCGCCGCCGCACTCATCGCCAGCGCAGCCGGCCCCCGCGTGTGCACCGGTACGACGGCCGTCCCCAACCGCAGGCGATCGTCCCACTCGGACGCGAGCACCAACGGAGTGAACGCGTCCGCGCCGGCCACCTCGGCCGACCACAGATCCGTGTAACCCAGCGACGCCAGCTCGGCGATCAACGCCCGGTGGTCGCGCAGCGGCACCCCGGTCAGCGGAAGGGTCAGGCCCCAGCGCATCAGATCATCCTCTTCAGCAACGGCAGCGGCGCGTGCTTCATCACCCGCGCCAGCGGTATCCACGGCCACGGCGGTACGTACGCCTTCTCCTTCTCGGCCTCGATCGCGGCGACGATAGCCCGGACGCCGGGCACGGTGTCGACGATCAACGGCGTGTTCGCGACCCGGTCGTTCATCTCGGACCGGATGTACCCGGGGAAGATCGTGCTGACCTTGATCGGCTTGTTCAGCAACTCCAGCCGCAGCCCTTCGGCCATCGACGCCAGCCCGGCCTTGGTCGCGGCGTACGTCGTCACCGTCTTCGGCAGCCCGCGCAGCGCGGAGATGGACGAGATGAAGACGAGGTGTCCGGCGTTCCGGGCCCGAAACAGCTCCAGCGCGGCCTCGGCCTGGGCCAGCGCGCCGACGAAGTTCGTCATCGCGGTCTGCAAGTTCGCGTCGAACCGGCCGGTCCCGAGCGGCGCGCCCTTGCCGAGGCCTGCGTTCACCACGACCCGGTCGAGGGTCAGCTCGGCGTCGGCCTTGCGGAACACCTCGAACACCTGGTTGTGGTCGTTCACGTCGAGCCTGTGGACAACCACCGTCAGCCCCGGGTACCGCTCAGTCAGCTCGGCGCGCAATGCCTCCAGCCGTTCCGCCCGCCGCGCGGTCAGCACCAGATTGTGCCCCTTCGCCGCGAACTGCCGGGCCATCTCCTCCCCCAGGCCGGAGCTCGCGCCGGTGATCAGGATGTTGCGTCGCATCACTGTCCTATCTGTAGGAGAGCAACTCGCTGCCGTCGAGGTGTCCGTGCTCGTTGTAGCTGACCACGGTGAGCCCGCTGCGGCCGGACACGATCTTGGTGATCGCCGTGTTGATTGTGATCGCGTTCAGCTTGGACCACACGCCGTCGCCGCCGGACAGCAGCCGGCTCACCACGGCCGCGATCGGACCGCCGGACGTGAACACCACCGCCGTCTCACCCTTCCCGAGTCGCTCCGCGGTACGCCGTACCGCTGCCTCGGACCGGTCGCAGAAAGCGGTGAAGCTCTCGGTGTAACCGTCGCCGCCCAGCGTCCAGCGCTCGGTCGCCGCCGTGAACATCTCCTGGAAGGCACGACCGGGATGACCGGTCCGGGCGAGGTCGGCCAACATCACCGCACGCCGCCGGTAGGCCGGTTTGTGCGCCACGATGATCTCCTCGTGGTCGAACTCGTCGTAACCCTTGTCGACCTCCGGTGTGAACCCGGCCAGCGTCGCCGTCTGCGCGTGCCGGCGCATCGAACCCGACACCACGAGCTCCGGCTGCACGCCCCGAGCGACCAGCGCCTTGCCCAGCACGGCCGCCTGCTGCTCGCCGCTCGGAGAGAGCCGGTCGTAGTCACTCTTGCCGAACGACGCCTGCGCGTGCCGGATCAGGTAGATGGTCGGCATTCAGCCCCTCATGATCCGGCGACAGCGCCGCTCGAGCAGGTTGACCGGGACCCACAGGCCCTTGAACCGCGGGTTCCGGGTCTGCTTGTGGTGGTAGCGGTAGTAGATCTGCTGCGCGATCACCGCCAGCCGGAACAGGCCGAACACCTCGTAGAACGCCCAGTTCTCCGGCTTCAGCCCAGACTTGTCCGTGTAGTACTGCACGATCTCGTCCCGCGTCGGCATCCCAGGCACGTCGGACGGCTGCAACCGGAACCACCGGAAGGCCCAGTCGTCGTCGGCCTGCACCCAGTACGCGAGCGCGCTGCCGAGATCCATCAGCGGATCCCCGAGCGTCGCCAGCTCCCAGTCGAGTACGCCGACCACCTGCAGCGGATCGTCCGGCGCAAGTACGACGTTGTCGAGCCGGAAGTCGTTGTGGATGACGCAGGTCCCGACGTCGTTCGGCTGGTTCGCCGCCAGCCACGCCATCACCCGCTCGTAGCTCGGCACGTTCCACGTCTTCGCCTTGCGATAGCGCTCGGTCCAGCCGGTGACCTGGCGTTCGACGTACCCCTCGCCGCGGCCGAGGTCGGTGAGCCCGGCCTGGTCGGGGTCGACCTGGTGCAGGTCGACGAGGGTGTCGAAGACCGTGAAGCAGAGCTGCCGGGTCTGCTCCGGGGTGAGGTCGACGCCGAGCTCCTGCCGGCGCGGGATGGTGCCGGCGATCCGCTCCATCACGTAGAACTCAGAGCCGATCAGGCCGGTGTCGGTGCAGTGGGCAACCATCTCGGGCACGTACGGGAACACCGGCTTCAGGCCGGCCTGGATCCGGAACTCGCGGCCCATGTCGTGGGCGCTCTTCGCCTTAGTCCCGGCCGGCGGCCGGCGCAGGATCAGATCGTGGCCGTCGTACTGCAGGAGATAGGTCAGGTTGGAGGCGCCGCCGGAGAACTGCCTGACCTCCGGCAACCCGGGCGGCAGCTCGGTCCGTTGCCGGAGCCAACCGTCCACCACGGGTACGTCGAAGGCGTCCTCGGCGCGAACCGCGCGGGCGCCATCACCCATTACCGGACTCGGCACGCTCACGGGCCCGGGCGGCGAGCTTGCGCATCTGCCGGTCGTACAGCGGCCGGGCGAACCGCTTGGTCCGCCACGCCATCAGCGCCGGCCGGTCCGGGATGATCAGGAACTGCTTCTTCTTGATCCCGGCGACCACCCCGGCCGCGATGTCGTCGGCCGAGCGCGGTGACTTCTCGATCAGCTGCCGCGCGGTCGCGCCCATCGCGGTGTCCTGGCCCTGGATCGAGTCGCCCAGGTTGGTGCGGAAGAACGACGGGCAGACCACCGACACGCTGACGTCGTACGGATGAAGCTCGTGCGACAGCGTCTCGGAGAGCGCGACGACCCCGGCCTTGACCGTGTTGTACGAGCTCATCATCGGCGGGTGCACGAGGCCGGCCGCGGACGCGGTGTTGACGATGTGGCCGGACCGCTGCCGCTTGAACATCGGCGTGAACGCGCGGCAGCCGCGGACCACACCCATCAGGTTGATGTCGACGACCCGGTCCCACTCGTCCAGCGACTCGACGTCGATCCGGCCGCCGGTCGCGATCCCGGCGTTGTTGACCAGGATGTCGAGCCCGCCCCAGTTCTGCTCGCACCACTCGACCGCCTTGGCCCAGTCCTCCGGGACACGCACGTCGAGCTTCAGGTACGACGCCCCGTCGTCCGGACCGTCCACCGACATATCGGTGCTGAGCACCTGGTGGCCTTCGGCAATGAACCGGGCGACCAGCGCGGCCCCCAGGCCGCTGGCGCCACCGGTGACGAGGACACGGCTCACTTGGCCTCCTGGTACTGCGTCAGGTACGGAGCCAGCTCGAGCTTGGCCACCACGTTGCGATGCACCTCGTCCGGCCCGTCCGCCAGCCGCAGCGCCCGCGCACTCGTCCACGCCGCCGCGAGCGGGAAGTCGTCGGACAGTCCACCGCCGCCGTGCAACTGGATCGCCATGTCGATCACGTCCTGTGCCATCCGCGGCACCGCGACCTTGATCTGGCTCACCTCGCTCAGCGCCCCCGCGAGTCCCTTGGTGTCCAGCAGGTACGCCGTCTGCAGCACGAGCAACCGGGCTTGGTTGATCGCGATCCGGGCGTCCGCGATCCGCTCCCGGTTGCCGCCGAGGTTCACCAGCGGCTTGCCGAACGCGGTCCGGCTGGTGCCACGCTGCAGGGCGAGCTCGAGTGACTTCTCGGCCAGCCCGATCAGCCGCATGCAGTGGTGCACGCGTCCCGGACCGAGTCGGCCCTGCGCGATCTCGAAGGCACGACCGAGCCCGACCAGGATGTTGCTCGCCGGCACCCGGACGTCGGTGAACGACACCTCGCCGTGGCCGTGTGGTTCGTCGTACTGATGCATTGCGGGGAGCAGGCGCTCGACCTTCACGCCGGGGGTGTCACGCGGGACGAGCACCATGGTGTGGCGCGCGTACCGCTCCGCTTCGGGGTCGGTGCGGCCCATGAAGATGAGGAGCTCGCAGTCCGGGTGGCCGACGCCGGTGCTCCACCACTTGCGGCCGTTGATCACTACGTCGTCGCCGTCGAGAATCGCGGTCGCGGCCATGTTGGTCGCGTCGGAGGAGGCGACGCCCGGCTCGGTCATGCAGAACGCGGACCGGATCACGCCGTCGAGCAACGGCTCGAGCCACTGCTTCTTCTGCTCGGGGGTGCCGTAGCGGAGCAGGACCTCCATGTTGCCGGTGTCGGGTGCGTTGCAGTTGAAGACGTACGGCGCCAGGAACGACCGGCCGGTGAGCTCGGCGATCGGGGCGTAGTCCACGTTGGACAGGCCGTCGCCGTACTGCTCGTTGCCTGGTTCGGGGAGTGGGAGGAAGAGGTTCCAGAGGCCTTGTTTGCGGGCCTTTGCCTGCAGTTCCTTGACGACGGGCTGCGGCTGCCACGGATCGCCGGCGGCTCGGGAGTCGGCAGCTCGGGAGGCGGCGTGGAGCTCGGCCTCGACCGGCTCGATCTCGGTCCTGATGAACTCGCCGACCCGGGCGATGAGGTCGTTCGCACGGGCGGAATGTTCGAACTCCATCAGACTCCCCTCAGTTGCCTTGACCGTAGCGCAGCGTCTAAGCAATGCTCAATAGCGTGAGTCAGCGCTGGACTGCGGAAGATCGCCGCAAGCAACTGGTCCGGATCGGCCTGATGATGCTGCGGACCCAGCCGATCCACGAACTGTCGATCGACGCGGTCGCGGGCCAGGCCGGGATCTCGCGCGGACTGCTGTTCCACTACTTCCCGAGCAAGCGGGACTACTACGTCGCGGTCATCGAGGCCGCCGGTCGCCGGCTCCTCCGCGTCACCAAGCCGGACGAGTCGTTGCCGCCGCCGGAGCAGCTCCGGCAGATGCTGCTGTCCTTCGTCGCGTTCATCACCCGGCGGCGCGCGGCCTACATCTCCTTCGTCCGCGGCGCGGCCGGCGGTGACGACTACGTGGTCAAGGTGTACGCCGACACCCGCGCCGGACTCGCCACCCGCGTCCTCAACCTGATCGGCTCCCCCGACGTCGCAACCCAGCCGGCGTCCCCCGAACGCATGACGGTCCACGCCTGGTTCGCGTACGTCGAGGACCTGGCCATCGAGTGGTCCGGCCTCCCCGAAAAGGACCGCCCCACCACCGACGAAGAACTGGTCGACCACGCCCTCGCGGCGCTAGAAGCCCTCCGAAAGCTCTGAGGCTTCCCCCAAACCACATCTCACCCCTCCCCAAGCACCTCCCACCCGCGCTGCGCGCGGGTGGGAGGTGTTAGGTAAACGCCAGCCAGGCGTCGCCGGCCGAGCGAGCGCCCCCGGCCCACCTCCTGCGAGGGAGATGCCGTGAACTCCCGCTTTCCCAAGGGGTATCCCCTGAACATCCGCTTTCCCGAGGGATGTCCCTTGAACGCCCGCTGTCCCGAGGGGATGGCCCGTGAACTGTTGCCTTCGTCGTAGCTGAAGACGCAGGGCTCCTCGGACAACCTGCCCGTCGTGGAGGGCCGGACCGCCAGGCCATCACAATCGACTCACGTCGGCCGGTGGCGCGCTGGCGCCGGGATGCAGGTGGTGGTTGTGATGGCCTGGCGGTCCGCATCCGCATCCCGTTCGCCGGGGTCCGCTCAGGGAGCGCGGCCGGTGGTGCCTCGGATGACCAGGTCGGTGGCTAGTTCTATGTGGAGGGCTTCCAGTTGGTGGCGGTCCAGGAGGCGGGTCAACAAGCTGACGGCCATGCGGCCCATTTCCTGGAGGGGTTGGCGGACGGTGGTGAGTTGGGGGGTGGTGGCTCGGCTCAGGTCTATGTCGTCGAAGCCGGTGATCGACAGGTCGTGGGGGACGGAGAGGTCGCGGTCGGCGGCGGCGTGGAGGGCGCCTAGGGCTGTCTTGTCGTTGAAGGCGACCAGAGCGGTGGGGCGTGGAGTGAGGGACAGGAGCTCGGCGGCAGCGCGGCGACCTTGCTCGACTGTCGGCTCCACGTGACGGGTCAGAGCGGAGTCGGGCAGGATGCCGGCCTCGGCGAGGGCTGCTGAATGGCCGCTCAGCCGGGCGTCCGCCGCGAGCCACTCGCGTGGTCCCGCGATCACTCCGATGCGGGTGTGACCGAGTGACGTGAGGTGCGCGGTGACCTGCCGCGCCCCGGAGTGATGCGCCGCCGAGACCGACGCGACGTCCCGCGGCAACGTCG
Source organism: Kribbella sp. NPDC050820 (assembly GCF_040653975.1). Taxonomy (NCBI): domain Bacteria; kingdom Bacillati; phylum Actinomycetota; class Actinomycetes; order Propionibacteriales; family Kribbellaceae; genus Kribbella; species Kribbella sp. NPDC050820. Next base: position 24,373 of record NZ_JBFAHB010000001.1, on the reverse strand, counting down.
TCCGCGGATCGACCACCACGAACGGGAGCCGCCGCGCCCGCAACCGCACGACCTCCTCGGCCGGCTCCGGCGGCAGGATCAGGATCGCCCCACCGACCCCGCGCTGAGCGGGCAACCGCGACAAGACCGGCTCCTGCGCAGCGGCCTCACCCGCGTTCAGGATCACCTGCCGCCCATGCCGGTCGAGCGTCTCCGCGATCGACGAAACGATCAGCCCGAAGTAGTCGGTCAGCACGTACGGGCACCGCACGTAGACGGCCCCGTCGACGGGTTTCGCCGTACCTCCGCGCGGACTCGGCGCTCGCAGCCCCAGCTCCGAGACGGCCCGCTCGACCAGCTCCCGAGTCTCCGGCGCCACGCTGCCCTGCTGGTTGAGCACCCGGGAGACGGTCGCGATCGACACCCCGGTCGCCGCCGCCACCTCCCGGACGGTCACTCGACCCCTAGGCATTTGTTACATCGCCTTGTTTCACGCTCAGGGTCATGACGAAAATACTGAGCGGTAATGATGAATTGCGAAAGAGCTGAGCGCGACCAACTGGTTGCGGTGGGTTGCCTCACGGTCGTCGGCGTCCGTGGAGAGATTGGCGAAACAGGAGCGTCACGCCCGATTGCTACCGTCTGGACGCATGACGGTGGAGCTGATCGAGGGAATGGAACTGCGCGCGGTTCCCGGGACCGACCCCGCCCTGGTGGCGCTGACGACCGCCCAGCAGGCCGAACTGGCCGCGATGTACGGCGAGGACCAGCCGCTGGTCGCACTCCACCCGGACATCGCCTTCACCCTGCTCCTGCTCGACGGCACCCCGGTCGGCTGCGTCGGCCTGCAACCCGTCGCCCCGGGCATCGGCGAGATCAAGCGCATGTACGTCGACCCGACCGCCCGCGGCTGGGGTCTGTCCCGCGTCCTCCTGGACGCCGTGGAGTCCCACGCCCGCTCCACCGGACTGACCCGCCTCCGCCTTGAGACCGGCACCCACCAAACCGCGGCCATCGCCCTCTACACCAACCACGGCTACGCCTCGATCCCGCCGTACCCACCCTTCGAGAACGAGGTCGCCTCCCTCTGCTACGCCAAGGACCTTTAGGCCCGGGGCAGATCCAGGACCAGGTGCGGGCCGTCTCGGTGGAAGCCGAGTTTGGTGAGGTACGGCGTGGAGTCGCGCATGTCGGGTGGGGCCAGGACCTGGTGGAAGCCGTGGTCGGTGAAGACGTCGCTGCGCCGGTAGACGAACTCGCCGGGGGTGAAGTCGCGGTACTTCGGGACCACGTAGTCGAGGTCGATCTGGGCGCGGCCGTCGCCGGCGTCGTGGGCGAGGACGACGCCGACGGTGCGGTCGCCGTGCTGGACCAGGAAGGCGTACGGGCTGTCGCTCTGGGTGAACCCGGGGTTGAACTGGCTGATGTCCTTCTGGTGCTGGGCAAGGACGTGGCCGAGGTACGCGTCACCGGAGCCGACCTCGAGGACCTGGTACTCCGCCTCGTCGTGCCGGTGCCGGAGCAGCCGCCAGAGGTGGACCAGGTTGATCACGGCCAGGACCGCGTTCATGCCGACCATCGGCCAGACGCCGATCGCCGCGTTGAAACCGACCAGGATCACGCAGCCGACCAGGTTCAGCAGCCGTAACCGCAGGATCCGGGTCTGCAGCAGGGACCAGACGACGAGTGCGGAGCCGCCCCACCCGATGATGCTCAAGACGTCCACACCCGCACACTAGTGTCCTGTGAGCGATTCGCTGCTGCTCGACGGCACACCCCTGCGTACGGTCGATCCGATGGTGCTCCGCGCAACGAGCTTCGGGCATTTCACGTCGATGCAGGTCCGCGACGGCCGGGTCGACGGTCTCGACCGGCATTTCGACCGCCTGGATCGCAGTACCCGAGAGGTCTTCGGCCAACGACTCGCCGCCGATCGCGTCCGCGCGGACCTGCGCGCCGCCCTTGATCACGGCGGCGCCGGCGACCTCTCCCTCCGCGTCAACGTCTTCGCGACCACCGTGATTCACCTACTGATCCGGGTGAGTCCACCGATTGAACCCGGCGTACGACCCGTGCGACTGCGCGCGTTCCGGCACGAGCGCGCCGTCCCGCACCTCAAGCACACCGGCACCTTCGACCTGACGTACTACGCGAACCTCGCCAGCCGAGACGGGTACGACGACGCCGTCTTCCACACCGCCGCCGGCGAGATCTCCGAAGCGTCCATCTGGAACATCTGCTTCGCCCGCGGCACCGACATCGTCTTCCCGTCGGCCCCGGCCCTCCCCGGCATCCGCCAGCAGGTCCTGCAACGCGGCCTCGCCACGCACACGACGACCCGCGTCCCGCTGGACGAGCTCTCAACGTACGACGCCGCCTACCTGACGAACTCGATCGACCCGGCCCTACCGGTCGCCTCGATCACGACCGACCACGGCACCACCACGTACGGCGAGCACGCCGCCTCGGCAGCGGTGATCGCCAAGGCCTACGAGTCCGTCCCGGCGCAGGAGATCTAATCCCGCTCCGACCACCACTTGAGGAGCTCCGCCCGCGCGCGCTCCTCACCCACCGGCCCCTGGTCGAGGCGAAGGTCCATCAGGAACTTGTACGCCTGCCCGACCTCGCGCCCCGCCGGGATGCCGAGGATCTCCATGATCTGGTTGCCGTCGAGATCGGGGCGCAGGGCATCGAGCTCCTCCTGCTCCCGCAGCCGCTCGATCCGGGCCTCGAGGTCGTCGTACGCGGCCCGGAGCGCCTCGGCCTTGCGCCGGTTGCGGGTGGTGCAGTCGGCGCGGGTCAGGATGTGCAGGCGGTCGAGCACGTCGCCGGCGTCGCGGACGTAGCGCCGGACGGCGGAGTCGGTCCACTCACCGGTGCCGTAGCCGTGGAACCGCAGGTGCAGCTCGACCAGCTTGCCGACCTGGTCGATCTGGTCGTTGCTGAACCGGAGCGCCTTCATCCGCTTCCGGGCCAGCTTCGCGCCGACCACGTCATGGTGGTGGAACGTCACCTTGCCGCCGTCCTCGAACCGGCGGGTCTTCGGTTTTCCGATGTCGTGGATCAGCGCGGCGAACCGAACGATGAAATCGGGCGTCGGACCATCGAGACGTGATTCGAGGTCGATGGCCTGATCGAGGACGGTGAGTGAGTGCTGGTACACGTCCTTGTGCCGGTGGTGCTCGTCCCGCTCCAGCTTGAGCGCGGGCAGCTCGGGCAGCACGTGTTTGGCCAGGCCGGTCGCCACCAGCAGGTCAAGGCCGATCCGGGGGTGGTCGGAGATCACGAGCTTGATCAGCTCGTCGCGGACCCGCTCTGCCGACACGATCGTGATCCGCTCGGCCATCGCGGTCATCGCGGCCACCACCGCGGGGTCCGGGGTGAACCCGAGCTGCGCGGCGAACCGGGCCGCCCGCATCATCCGCAGCGGGTCGTCGGAGAACGAGTCCTCCGGGGTGCCCGGGGTGCGGATCCGGCGGGCGGCGACGTCCGCGATCCCGCCGTACGGGTCGACGAACGTGCGGGCCGGCAGCCGCACCGCCATCGCGTTCATCGCGAAGTCGCGCCGGGACAGGTCGCCCTCGAGGCTGTCGCCGTACGCGACCTCCGGCTTGCGCGAGGTGGGATCGTAGGACTCCGACCTGTACGTCGTGATCTCCAGCACCCAGTCGCCCTTGCGGCAACCGATCGTTCCGAAGGCCTTACCGATGTCCCAGATGTGGTCCGCCCAGCCGGACAGCAACCGCTCGATCACGTCGGGGTGCGCTGAGGTGGCGAAGTCGAGGTCCTTGCTCCCCCGGCCGAGGAGAATGTCCCGGACCGGGCCGCCGACCAGGGCGATCTCGTGGCCGGCGCCGGCGAAGCGGGCGCCGAGCTCGTCGACGACCGGCGCGATCTCCAGCAGGGTCCGGACGGCCCGTTGCTGGACGGCGGACAACGATCCGGCGGAGGCTGACTGGTCGGCGAATGGTGACACGGGAAACTAGGTTACGGTGACGGCGTGTTGAGACGGCGACTGAGGCTCTCCGCTGCGGCGGTTGCGGGCCTGCTGATCGCTGCGTCGGCAGCGGTTCTCGGGACAGCGCCCTCGTCGGCGGCGCCGGTCGAGGACCCCGTGGTCGACGTCACCATCGACTCGTTCGCCCCGGTCGCGCCGGCTCCCGGCCAGGAGGTCGTGATCAAGGGCCGGGTCACGAACACCAGCGAGATGACGTTCCGGGACCCGCAAGCGCTGGCCTGCATCGACCGCAAGCGGCTGGCCACAAACGCCGACATCGCCGCCGTCCCGACCGAGCAGGACGTGCCGACCAGCGAGCTGGACAGCTGTGAGCGGATGACTACGTTCGAGTCCGGCACGTTCCAGCAGTTCGGCGCTCCGCTGGCGCCCAAGGCATCGGTGCAGTTCACCCTGACCGTGCCGTGGAGCGAGTGGCAGATCAGCAAGCAGACCGGTGCCTACGTCGTCGGCGTCGTGTTCCGCGGGCAGCCGGACGAGGACAACAGCCAGCGGGTGACCGCGGGCCGGGCCCGGACGCTGATGCCGGTGATCGGCGCCGAGCCGCTGACCCGCAAGGTGAACACCGCCCTGGTGATCCCGTTGCGCCATCGCCCGACCCAACTGGGCGGGACCAGGTTCGCGAACGACACGCTGGCCCAGTCGATGGCGCCGAACGGCCCGCTCGGCCGACTGCTTGCCCTCGGCAAGACGCACAAGGTCACCTGGCTCGTCGACCCCTCGATGCTCGACGAGGCCCGCCGGATCGAGGACGGGTACGTCGTCGTCGGCGACGACAACCACACCACACCCGGCACCGGCCAGGCCGTCGTCGCCGCCTGGCTGAAGGAGCTCGACGCCAGCCGGGTCCGGGGCAACCAGGTCGTCCTGCTCCCGTACGGCGACCCGGACGTGGCCAGCCTGATCGACGCCAGCGACCCGGCGGACCCGGACGCGGTCAGCAAGATCGTCGGCGAAGCCCGGGCGGAGAGCGAGGAGTACAACCTCGCGCCCCCCGGCTCGACCGTCCCGGCGGCCTTCACCAACGGGTTGTGGCTGGAGAACGGCGCGGCCCGCAGCCGCTACCTGGCCGCGGCCTCGTCCGGCTTCCGCGGATCCCGGGACACCGACCTGAACCTGGTCGGCAGTTCGGCCTGGGTGACCGCCGAACGGCCGGCCCTGAACCCGTCCCCCGTCTACAACGTGCTCACCCCGGAGGGTCCGAAGAAAGAGGTTCGCACCGTCATCGCGAACTCGGCCCTCACCTTCGGCGGCCCCGACCTGAACACCGCCGAGAACCCGCTGCAGGTCCGGCAGCGGTTCGCCGCCGAGACCGCGCTGCTGGCCGCCGGCGGCACGACGCCGGTGTCGGTGGTCGCGCTGCCGCCACGCGGCTGGGATGCCGACGGCAACGCGACCGCGGCGATCGCCGGCAACCTCTCGCTGCCGTGGATTACCACCACCGACGTCAACCAGATCGTCGCCGCGACCACGAGGCCGCAGACCACCAGGGCGCCGAACGCACCCCGGTCGAACCCGTCGCTCACCAGCGGCCAGGTCGACGCCGTGAAGCGGCTCAACGACGACACCCTCACCCTGCGGAACCTCCTGACCGATCAGGACAACCTGGACGAGAACATCCAGCGCGCGCGGCTGCGCTCGGCGTCCAACGGCTGGCGCGGGTACGCCGAGGAGGCGCGGCAGTTCACCGCGATCGAGACCGGCTCGGTCAACCAGCAGCTGGCCAAGGTGGAGCTGGTCAACTCCAGCGAGCAGGACCAGCACAAGGTGATCAAGGTCAACCTGGCCGGCAGCAAGGGCACCTTCCCGCTGACCGTCTCGAACCAGCTGGACGAGTCGATCCGGGTCGGCATCCAGGTGACGCCGGCGAACCGGACCGACCTGCGGATCAAGCCGCTGCAGACGAAGGTGCTGCCGCCGCGCGGCAAGGCGACGTACCTGATCGAGGCGAGTGCGGAGCAGAACGGCGTGATCCGGGCGAACGCCCAGGTGGTCACCGCCTCCGGTCGCCCGGTCGGCCCGTCGCAGGAACTGGTGATCGAGGCCGCGCAGTACGGCAGTGTCGGCTGGATCCTGGTCGGCGCCGCCTGCGCGCTGCTGTTCGGTACGTCGTTCGTCCGCATCTACCGGCGGATCCGGACCGAGCGCCGCAACCCGGCGCCGGCCGCGGAGACCGCTGCCGACCCGCTGCACCCGGCGCCGATCGACCCCGAGCCCGAGCCTGGGGTGCCGGACACCGTCCCCGAGACCGCGGCGGACGCCTCCCTGAAAGAAGGAGTCGGTTCGAAGGATGGCTGACCGCACCCTGCGATCCGCGGCGGTGATGGCAGCCGGAACGGTGCTGTCCCGCCTGCTCGGATTCGTCCGGATCGCCCTGCTCGCGGCCGCCATCGGCTCCGCGCTCCGCAACGACATCTTCACCGCCGCGAACACCATCCCGAACAGCCTCTACATCCTGCTGGCCGGCGGGGTGTTCAACACCGTGCTGGTGCCGCAGCTGGTGCGGGCGATCAAGAACCACGACGACGGCGGCCAGGACTTCACCAACCGGATCCTGACCTTCGGCTTCGTCGTACTCGCCGTGGTGACGGTGGGGTGCGTGCTGCTGGCGCCGTTCATCGCCGAGCTGTACATGCCGAAGGAGCTGAACGACCCGTCGCGGGCGCCCGAGCGGGCGTCGATGATCATGTTCGTCCGGCTCTGCCTGCCACAGATCTTCTTCTACGGCGCGTTCGTGCTGGTCGGCCAGGTGCTGAACGCGCGGCGCCGGTTCGGCCCGATGATGTGGGCGCCGATCGCGAACAACATCGTCGCGTGCGCGTCGATCGTGGTGTTCCTGCTGGTCTACCGCACCGGCGACAACCCGCCCACCTACAGCCACGGCGAGGAGTTGCTGCTCGGGATCGGGCACACGGTCGGGATCGCCGTACAACTGCTGGTGCTGCTGCCTTACCTGTCGGCGAGCGGGCACCTGTACCGGCCGAAGTTCGGGCTGCGCGGGACCGGGCTGGGGCACACCGCCCGGCTCGGGATCTGGACCGTACTGTTCGTCGCGGTCAACCAGGTGACGCTGGTGATCGTCACGCAGCTCGCCATCGCGGGTAGTGCCTCGGACGACCCGGGAGCGAAGGCCGGCCTGTTCGCGTACAGCACGGCGATGCTGATCATCCTGGTGCCGCACGGCATCGTCACGGTGTCGCTGGCGACGGCCGCGCTGCCGCAGATGTCGGCGTACGCGGCCGACGGCGACGTCACGGAGGTGAGCCGGCTCGCGGCGCGGTCGACCCGGCAGACGCTGGCGATCGTGGTCCCGGCGGCCGCCGCGATGATCGCGTTCGCCTACCCGATCGTGACGGTGATCGCGGGGTACGGCTCCGGTAAGAACAACCTGACGCTGATGTCGTACACGCTGATGACGCTGGCGCTGGGCCTCGTGCCGTTCACCATCCAGTACTTCCAGCTGCGCACGTTCTACGCGTACGAGGACACCCGGACACCGTTCTTTCTGCAGTGCGTGATCGCGGCGACGAACATCGCGGCCGCCGTGATCGGGGTGCGGGTGCTGCTGGACCCGACGCACCTCCGGTTCAGCGGTGTGGTGCTCGGCGGGGCGTACGCGCTGGCTTACCTGGTCGCCGTACTGATCTCCCGTCCGGTGCTGCGCCGCAAGGTCCCCCGCGTGCACGGCGCCGGGATCGGGCTGCCGCTGCTCGCAATGGTGATCGCTGCGGTACTCGCGGTAGGCGTCGGCCGGGGCGCGCTCTGGCTGCTGAACACGGCGGTCGACTGGTCCGGACCGGTGGGCGCACTCCTCCAGCTCGCGGTTGCGGCGCTCGTGATGCTCCCGGTGTACGCCGGGATCGCCCGGGTACTGCGCATCCACGAGGTCAACGACGTGGTGTCACTGGTCACATCGAAACTCCCCGGTCGACGCTGAACCGATCCGCTTGTGCACTCGTGCACACGTCAGTAGCTGACGGGGGCACTAGCATGGGGGCTGCGATCAGGCTGCCGGGCACTTAGGAGAGGGCGAGAGACACGTGTCGAACCAGACAGTCAGTCCTGGTGCCCTGCTGGCCGGCCGCTACCGGATCGCCGAGTTGCTCGCGGAGATCGACGGTGCGCGGGTGTGGCGAGCGGTGGACGAGGTGCTCAGCCGGGCCGTCGTAGTCGATGTCCTGCCGGTCGGCGACCCCCGGACCAACCTGCTCTTCGACGCCGCCCGGCGCGCCGCCGCGGCAGCCGACCCGCGCTTCCTGCGGGTGCTCGACTGCGACATGCACGATGGCGTCACGTACTGCGTCCGCGAGTGGGCCGGTGGCCGCCCGCTCGAGCGGATGCTCAGCAGTGGACCGCTGACCGGCCAGCAGGCCGGCTGGCTGGCCCGCGAGGTGTCCGAAGCGCTGGAGAACCTGCACCGCACCGGTCTCGCCCATGGATCGATCAGTCCCGCGACCGTCGTCGTCACCGACGCCGGAGCGATCAAGGTCGTCGGTCTCGCCACCGAGGCGGCGCTGCGCTCGACCGGTCCGGGTTCGCCCGAGCAGGACGTCCGCGCCCTCGGTGAGCTGCTCTATGCCTCTCTTACTGGCCGCTGGCCAGGTCCTGCGCCCGCCTGGGGCCTGCAGCCCGCTCCGGTGGAGCACGGCCGGCTCCTGAGCCCGCGCCAGGTGCGCGCCGGCGTGCCGCGGTCGCTCGACGACATCAGCGACCGGCTGCTCAGTGACCCGCCGCGGCATCACGCGCCGCCGATCACCAGCGCGGCCGGCCTGTCCGCGGCCCTGTCCGGTGTCGTCGGCAGCTCGCACGAGCCGCCGAGCCAGATGGACGAGACCGTCGCGATCGCCCGGCAGAACGGCAGCATCGACGACGCAACCCAGGTCGTCCCGCCGACGCCGCCCGCGCTGAACCCGACGCCCTCGGCGTACCAGTCCAACGGTCAACAGTCGCACTCGGCGTACCAGCCTGCGACCGAGACCCGACCGGTCCGCCGGCAGCCGCCACCGCCGTCGAACGGCAACGGCCACCGGCGCCGCGACGAGCCGAAGCCGAAGGGCTCCTGGGGCGGCCGGATCCTGATCCTGCTCGCCGTGCTGGCGCTGCTGTCGGTGATCGCGATGGCCCAGTTCCTGCTCAAGGGCGGCCTGAACGACGGGTCCGGCGGGTCGGACGACGCCGGGAAGACCACCGCTCCGCAGAGCAGCGCGCCTCCGCCGGCCGCCGCCGGACCGGTCAAGATCGTCGGCGGCAAGGACTTCGACCCGCAGGGCGACAAAGAGGAGCACCCGGAGGACGTGCGCAACACGTTCGACGGCAAGGCGGACACGACCTGGGACACCATGACGTACCGGAACAAGCCGAACCTCGGTGGCCTCAAGGACGGCGTCGGCATCATCTACGACCTGGGCGCGCCGACGAGCGTGTCCAAGGTGGCGGTCGCACTCAAGGGTGACGGGACCGACCTGGAGATCATGGTGCCGAAGGACCCGACCAAGTCGCCGACTGCCCTGAGCGGTTGGACGTCCGTCGCGAGCGAGGAGGACCAGCCCGCGGGCAGCTCGGTGCTGACGCTGTCGAAGGCGACCGAGACGCAGTACGTGCTGGTCTGGCTGACCAAGCTGCCGAAGGCCGGAAACGGCTATCGCGGTGAGATCTCGGAGGTCACAATCCAGAAATGACCTCGCCTGATGTCACCCGGATCGGCGCGGCAGAGCCGGTCGCCCAGCAGGAAGGGCATGCTGGGCCGGTGAGCTACGACCAGATGGACGACCACGAGCTGCTCCGGCTGCACGTGGCCGGCAACCCGGACACGTTCGGGCACCTGGTCCGGCGGCACCGGGACCGGATGTGGGCGGTCGCAATCCGGACCCTGGGCGAGCCCGAGGAGGCCGCGGACGCGCTGCAGGAGGCGTTCATCTCGGCGTTCCGCCGGGCCGACTCGTTCCGCGGGGACGCCAAGGTGACCACCTGGCTGCACCGGATCGTGGTGAACGCCTGCCTGGACCGGATCCGCCGCCGTCAGGTCCGCGCCGCCGACCCGCTGCCGGAGGACGAGGACCGTGCCGCCGAGCTGGCCGGCCCGGCCGAGGAGGACCCGGCCGAGGTTCGTGAGCGCCGGCTGGACGTGCTCAACGCCCTCAAGCAGATCAACGAGGACCAGCGCAGTGCCCTCGTCCTGGTCGACATGGAGGGCTACTCGATCGAGGAGGCCGCCGCCATCCTGGGCTGCGCACCCGGTACGGTGAAGAGCCGCTGCGCCCGCGGCCGCGCTCGGCTGCTGCCGTTACTCCGGCACTGGCAGACCACCAGGGCCGGCGCCGACGAGTCCGACGTACCGCAGAAAACTGCCACCGAAGCGGTGGGAACCGAATGACTGGGTACTCCGTCGAAGCGGAGTCGCCGAGGACTCGCCTCATGCTCCGGTGCAGTCGCGAGCAGGTGCTCGGTGGAGTGCCTCGGTGTGCTGAAGTGAAGGCTTCGATGCGGAGCATCGTGACCTTTGCTTCAGTGCAGCGAGGTGCCCGCCGAGTGCCGCGCAGCACGCACCGGAGCATGAGGGGAGTCCTGGGCTGCGACCTAGCCTTCATGCCTCGACCCGGAGTATTCCGATGATCACTCTGCGCCCGATCCTGGGCATCTCCCGCGAGGGGGCGAGTTCCCGATGACCGATCCCGGTCTGCCGACCAGTGAGCACCTCGAGCACCTGGACACGGATACCGTCGCCGACCTGATCGAGAACCTGTTGCCCGCGCCCGAGGCGCATCGAGCTCGTGAGCATGTGAAGGCATGTCCGGAGTGTCAGCAGACATTCGACGCGCTGACGCAGTTGTCCGAGGATCTCGCCGAGGAGGGCCGCGCGGACATCCCGATGCCGGCCGACGTCGCCGAGCACCTCGACCAGGTGATCGTCTCGGAGTCTGTACTGCGATCGTCCACCGTCGGCGTGCACTCGCTGGTCCAGATCCGCGAGGAGCCGCGCCGGCACATCCCCAAGCTGCTGACCGTGGCCGCCGGTGTCGTGGTCGTGGCGGCGATCGGCGTCGGTGTGGTCTTCGCCACGAAGGACCAGGGCAGCGACGCCACCAACCCGACGGCCGCGCTGCCGACCGGTGTGCCGACGATGACCACCAAGGACGTCGGTCCGGAAGCCCAGCAGTGGCTGGAGAAGACCAACGGAGCGCTGCTGAACGGCACCGCCACCGAGATCGCCTGCGCCCGCACCTTCGCCTCCGGCCGGCCGAACCCGAACGTCCAGCTGGTCCAGCCCGTCAAGGTCGACGGCCGCCGGTCGATCCTGATCGGCCTGCAAGGCGGCTCGCCCCGTGACATCCAGCTGTTCGTGGTCACCGGCTGTAGCGATCCGGGCGGGGCAGCCAGCCCGTTCTACGACACCACGGTGACCCTTCGCAATCGCTGAGACGCCGCTGGACTCACCCGGCCCCGCCATGGGTACCGTGGGAATGGTCGGCCTCTAGGATCCGTTGAGTACGACGTACCAGTCTCGACGACACGAGGAACGCCTGCATGAGCGACTCAGTCCGCAACGTCATCATCGTCGGCTCCGGACCGGCCGGCTACACGGCCGCCGTGTACGCCGCACGCGCCCGGCTCGAGCCGCTCGTCTTCGAGGGCTCGGTCACCGCGGGCGGTGCGCTGATGACCACCACCGAGGTGGAGAACTTCCCCGGCTTCAGCGAGGGCATCATGGGCCCGGCGCTGATGGACGAGATGCGGACCCAGGCCGAGCGCTTCGGCGCCGAGCTGGTGCCGGACGACATCGTCTCGATGGACCTGACGGGCGAGATCAAGTCCGTCACCGACTCGGCCGGCACCGAGCACCGGGCCAAGACCGTGATCCTGGCGATGGGCTCGGGCTACCGCAAGCTCGGTCTGCCGGACGAGGAGCGGATGTCCGGGCACGGCGTGTCCTGGTGTGCGACCTGTGACGGCTTCTTCTTCCGCGAGCAGGAGATCGCGGTGGTCGGCGGCGGCGACTCGGCCGTCGAGGAGGCCACCTTCCTGACCCGGTTCGGGAAGAAGGTCACCCTGATCCACCGCCGCGACGAGCTGCGCGCGTCCAAGATCATGGCCGACCGGGCGTTCGCGAACGACAAGATCGACTTCGCCTGGAACTCCGAGGTCGCCGAGATCCACGGCGACGACAAGCTGACCGGCCTCACCCTGCGGGACACCGTGACCGGTGAGACCCGGGAGCTGCCGGTGACCGGCCTGTTCATCGCCATCGGGCACGACCCGCGCTCGGAGCTGGTCAAGGGCCAGGTGCGCCTGGACGAGGAGGGCTACGTCCTGGTCCGCGAGGGCAGCACCGAGACCAACCTGCCCGGCGTCTTCGCCGCCGGCGACCTGGTGGACCACACCTACCGGCAGGCGATCACCGCCGCCGGCACCGGCTGTGCGGCCGCCCTGGACGCCGAGCGCTTCCTGGCCACCCTCGAGCACGAGGCCACCGCGGCCGCCGCCGCGGCCACCGAGCCTGTCACCGTCTGACCCTGACAATCACTGAAGGAGATACGCCCGTGGGCGAGAAGATGAAGGCCGTCACCGACGCCGAGTTCGACCAGACCGTGCTGAAGAGCGACAAGCCGGTGCTGGTGGACTTCTGGGCCGAGTGGTGCGGGCCGTGCCGCCAGGTCTCCCCGATCCTGGAGGAGCTGAACCAGGACCACGGCGACAAGATCACCTTCCTGAAGATGAACGTGGACGAGAACCCGGTCACCCCGAGCAACTACCGCGTCACCGGTATCCCTACCATCAACGTCTACGTGAACGGTGAGCTGGCCAAGTCCATCGTCGGCGCCAAGCCGAAGGCGGCGCTGCTCAAGGAGCTGGCCGACTTCACCTCCTGAGGTCCGGACAACCCCCGTCCGCCACACGGCAAGGAGCAGTTGATGGAAGGCCCCCACGGCGTGTACCGGATCGGCGACAGCGGTGAGGCCGTCGCCGAGATCATCGGCAAGCTCCAGCGGCTCGGCTTGCTGGAAGGCGGTCACGCCGTCTACGACGAGGCGACCGCGGACGCTGTGCGGGGCTTCCAGCAGCAACGCGGGCTGATGATCGACGGGATCGTCGGTCCGCAGACCTACCGGGCGATCGACGACGCGCGCTGGCGGCTGGGTGACCGGCTGCTGACGTACGTCGTCTCGCACCCGCTGACCGGTGACGACGTGCTGGCGCTGCAGGCGAAGCTGCAGGAGCTCGGCTTCGCGGTGGCCCGGATCGACGGCATCTTCGGTGCGGACACCCAGCGCGCGGTGACCGAGTTCCAGCGCAACATGGGCCTGCCGGCCGACGGCACGTGCGGTCCGTCGACGTTCAAGGCGCTGCAGCGGATCAGGCCGATGGCGACCGGCGGCCGGCCGGACGCGCTGCGTGCCTCCGAGGCGGTCCGGGCCGCGGGTCCGCGGCTGTCCGGCAAGACCGTCGTGATCGACCCCGGCCACGGCGGTTTCGACTACGGCTGGGAGGGCTTCGGCCTGCGCGAGTCCGACGTCGCGTACGACCTGGCCTCCCGGATCGAGGGTCGACTCGGCGCGACCGGCGTGCGCGCGTATCTGTCGCGGGGGCGGGACCAGGGGCCGGACGAGCTGGCCCGGGCCGCGTTCGCGAACGAGACGGACGCGAACCTCTGTGTGTCGCTGCACACCGACGGGTCGATGAACCCGGAGGCGCAGGGCGTCGCGACGTACTACTACGGCAACGACCTGCACGGTGCCTCGTCCAGCGTCGGCGAGCAGTTCGCCGGACTGGTGCAGCGCGAGATCGTGGCGCGCACCGACCTGCTGAACTGCCGGACGCACGCCAAGACGTGGGACCTGCTGCGCCGGACCAAGATGCCTGCGGTCCGGCTCGAGATCGGGTACGTCACCAACCCGCACGACTCGGCCCGGCTGGCCGACCCCGCCTTCCGCGACGTGGTGGCCGAAGCGATCGTGGTCGCGATCCAGCGGGTCTACCTGCCGCCGGAGCAGGACGCGGCCACCGGAATGCTTCGCTTCGGCCAACTCACGGTCTGACCGCTACTCCTTCTCCAACGCGATCTTCGGCAGCGCGCGGTCGAGGCCGCGCGGCAGCCACCAGGCGCGGTTGCCGAACAGGCGCATCACGGCCGGCACGATCACGCACCGGATCAGCACGGCGTCCAGCAGTACGGCGGTCGCCAGGCCGAGCCCGAACTGCTTCAGCATCCGGTCCGGGCTGAGCAGGAACGCGCCGAATACCACGATCATGATCGCGGCCGCCGCGGTGATCACGCTGCCGGTGTTCGCCAGCCCTTCGCGGACCGCTTCCCGAGCGTCCTTGGTACGCCGCCACTCCTCATGGATCCGGGAGACCAGGAAGACCTCGTAGTCCATCGACAACCCGAAGACGATCGCGAAGATCATCACCGGGACGAACGCCTCGATCGGACCGGGCTGCGCACCGAACCAGCCCTGCTGGAAGACCAGCGTGATGACGCCGAGCGAGGCGCCGATGCTGAGCAGGTTGAGCACCGCTGCCTTCAGCGGGATCAGGATCGACCGGAACACCGCCATCAGCAGCAGGGCCGACAACCCAACCACGACCAGCACGAAGATCGGCAGCCGGTTGCTGACCGCGGACGCGAAGTCGTCGGCCGCTGCAGTCGCACCACCGACCAGGTACGTCGCGTTCGTCTGCGACTCGAGGGCCGGCAGTGTGTCGTCGCGCAGCCGTTCGACGAGCTCGCTGGTCGCCGCGTCCTGAGGAGCTGACTTCGGGAACGCCAGTACGGTCGCGACCTTGCCGTCGGGTGTCAGCTGCGGCGGAGTCACGGCTGCGATGTTCGGATCCTTCTGCAGCGTCTGGCCGAGCGCCTGCGCTGCAGCCGCATCGCCTTCGGTCACCACCACGAGCGGCCCGTTGAACCCTGGCCCGAAGCCCTGGGCCAGCAGGTCGTACGCCTTGCGGCTCGTCTTGGCCGGGTCGTCCGTGCCCGCGTCCGCGAACCCGAGCCGCATGTCCAACGCCGGCAGCGACAGCGCGATCAGCGCGGCCGTCCCGAGCACCAGCGGCACCCACGGCCCCCGCTGGACGACTGCCGCCAGCTTCCGCCAGCCATCACCGGGCGTACGGCGCTTCTTCGCAGCATGCTTGCGGACACTCTTCTCGATCCGCTTGCCGAACAGCGTGAGTAGCGCGGGCAGCAGGCTCACCGCCGCCAGCATCGTCATCAACACGGTCAGGGTGACACCGAGCGCGACGCCTTGCAGTGCACCGAGGCCGAGCGCCAGCAGACCGAGCAGCGCTATCACCACCGTGCATCCCGCGAACATCACCGAGCGGCCGGCAGTGTCCAGGGCAACCATCGCGGCGCTCGCCCGATCGGTCCCGTCCTTCAAAAGCTCGTGGCGGTAGCGCGAGAAGATCAGCAACGCGTAGTCGATACCGACCCCGAGACCCACCAGCATCATCACCGGCGCGGTGTAGTCGGGCACCGTGAACAGGTGCGACGCCAGCACCAGCAGGCCGAGCGTGCCGCCGACGGCGAACACTGCGGTCAGCAGCGGAAGCGTTGCCGCAAGCAACGACCCGAACAGGAACACCAGGATCACCAGCGCGGCCAGGATGCCGGCTCCCTCGGCCGCACCACCCTCACTCTCAGCCGCCGAGCGGGCCAGGTCCCCACCGACCTCAACCTGCAGGCCGGGCTGTGCGAAGTCCTGGGACCGCTCGATGATCGTCCGCACGTCCTCGATCGGCATCTCCTCGACCGTCGTGTCCAGTCCGACGGTGGAGTACGCCGTACGTCCGTCCTGGGACAGTGATCCCGGAGCCGTGAACGGGTCGGCCACCGAAGCCACGTGCGGGAGGTCGCCGACGACCGCGAGCATCGACGCGATCCGCTGCTTCTCTGCCGCCAGGCCGTTGTCGGCGTGGAGGACGATCTGCACTGACGCGGTGTCGCCCTGCGGTTGGTGCTCACGGAAGATGTCGGTCACCCGCTGGGAGTCGGTCCCCGGCAGCGAGTTGTCGTTGCGGTAGTTGTCGCCGATCAGGCTCGAGGCGGCCGTCACGGCGACCAGGGCCACCACCCAGAGCAGTACGGCGATGCCGGCGTGCCGCATCGACCAGCCGGACACCCGGTGCAGCAGCCCAGGGCGTCCACCCTCCTTCCCGGGCTGTCGCCGTACTGGAGTGTCCACGGTCATGGCTTGCGCCTCCCTTAATAAGTAGATTCGCTACATGTTGCCGCTCGACAGTAACAGACATATGAGTAGACTGGCTACATGAAGGCGGATGCGCTGCGTGGACACCTCGACCCGATGATCCTGGCCGTCGTCGAGGACCAGCCGCTGCACGGCTACGCGATCATGGAGGCGCTGCTGGAGCGCAGCGGCGGAGAGCTCGACCTGCCGACCGGGACGCTGTACCCGGCACTGCGGCGGCTCGAGCGGGCCGGCTACCTGGCCAGTGAGTGGAGTACGGTCGGCGGGCGGAAGCGCCGGACCTACCAGCTCACCTCGGCCGGCCAGAAGATGCTTGCCTCAGGCAAGCAGGAGTGGCTGACCTTCCGCACTGTCGTGGAAGGCGTGCTACGCCCGGGCCAGGCGTAAGGTCCGCCCGGCCTGCAGCCCGACGAACAGCAGCGGCAGTACGACGAAACTCGACACGACCGCGTAGTCGAGCAAGGTGCCCGGACGCGTACTCGTCGACGCCATCCCCACCCCGATCCCGCTGATCACCACCGAGCTGGCGATCGCGAACTGCGCCGTCACCCGGCTGATCCGGTCGCGGACGATCGGGTAGCGCATCCCGACGCCGGCCCCGATCACCGCGAGGACGGCGCCGGCGATCGACACCGTCCCGATGCTCCGGACCAGCGTCTGGAGGAAGTCGTTGAGCGCAGTCTCCTGGACCGGGTCCTGGTTCCAGCTCCAGGCGTTCTCCTGCCAGACGATCGGCTGCAGGATCAGCACGAGGAACAGCAGCATGGCGGTCCGCCGGCTCTGGCTGACCGCCAGCTCGGCGCGATAGCCGGGCACGACCTCGTCGAGCGCACCGAAGTCGGCGACGGCCTCGCGCTCAGCGCTGCGCCGGTCGAGACCGTCGGCCTCGAAGGCCTCGGTCGCGTCGGTCAGGTGGTCCCGCGCCTCGGCCAGCAGGTCGTCCTTGCGCCGGCGCGGGCCGGGCAGTGCGCGGCTCAGTCCGGTCAGGTACTCGTCGACAGTGCTGGACACGCCTCCAGTATGGAGACGGACCGTCCGGATCACGTCCGGGGTCCCACTGAGTCTCCCCTGACATCGGGCTGCGCGGCGGCCTTGCGACGGCGGTGCCGCAGTACGAAGAAGCCGACGTACCCGATCACGACGAGAGCGAAGCCGATCTTCTCCGCGGTCGGGGTCGCGCCCTCGGGCCAGATCGTGCCGTCCAGGTAGTGGTTGATGTACCCGGCCTCGTAGACGCTCTCGCCACCCCTGCGCAGGAAGTACTTCTCGACTCCGGTGAACGGGCAGTCGTAGTCGATGACCACGATCGCCAGGCTCCAGACCACGATGCCGAGATGCACCCAGATCAGCTTGGGCCACTTCCAGGCGAAGAAGGCGCCGAGCACGAAGAACAGCAGGAAGGCAGCGTGCAGGACGAACATCACGTCCGCCAGCAGACGCCAGATCATGAGGGTGTGCGGCTCAAGGCGTCCCGGACCGTGACCGGTGCCGGGGGCGTGTGTTCGGGCCGGATCGCTCCCATCAGTCGCTCCACCGCCGCCTCCATCTCGCTGCGCCACGTGACCGCGGACCGCAGGTCCAGTCGCAGCCGTGGGTTCCGCGGGTGCTCGCGCACGACGCCGAAGCCGACGGCCCGCAGGAACTCGGTCGGCCAGACACATCCCGGACCGTCCCACCGCGAGTCTCCGAACGCCTCGACCGCCCGGAACCCCCGTTTCAGCACGTCCTTCGCGACCGCCTGCACCAGGATCTTCCCCAGCCCGAG
Organism: Kribbella sp. NPDC050820; assembly: GCF_040653975.1. Lineage (NCBI taxonomy): Bacteria > Bacillati > Actinomycetota > Actinomycetes > Propionibacteriales > Kribbellaceae > Kribbella > Kribbella sp. NPDC050820. The sequence goes on along the minus strand of NZ_JBFAHB010000001.1, from coordinate 6,408 downwards.
CCCCAGGTACCGCGGCAGGACCCGCCCGGTCGCCAGTACGACGGCGTCCGGGCTGACCGGCGCGGTCGGGAACGCCTGGATCCGGGGCAGGTACGCCGCGGGGGCGTATATCGCGAAACCGGCGGGCTCGTCGTCGACGTACAGCACGACGCCGGCGCTACCCCAGTCGAGCAGCAACTGGGACAACCAGGCCTCCTTCTCGAGGCCGGTGTCACCGGTCCGGGCCGCCTGCTTGGCGGCTACCGGGTCCAGCTCCCAGAACACGCAGTCACGGCACGGCACCGGGAGCTCGCCGAGATTGGCGAGCGTCAGCGGTTCGAGCCGTCGGGCCATCAGCGGGCTCTGGTCCTACAGCTTGTGCTTTTGGTCACGGTGAGTATCGCCTCGCGTATCGTCGAGTCGCTCATCGTGCCGCCGGGGCGGGAGCCGGTGCCGGCTTCCGCGCGTCCGGGGTCTCCGCCGCCTCCGGAGCGACGTACCGCTGCTGCACCTTCGCGGCCGGTTGCCGCCGGAACAGCTCGCCCGCGAACCCGGCCAGCACGCCCAGCAACAGTCCGCCGAGCGTCCATCCGGCTGCCTTGCCCACGCTCATCCGATCCGCCTTCCGCATCCACCTCTCAGGCCGCACCCGCCGTCCGGCCGTCTCAGCAGCCAGATCACGGCATGGTCGAACCTGCCCCTATAAGGCATGGTAGTGAGAGGTCACGCAGATCCACAGCCCAGGCGCGCTTGGGTGGGTCGGCGTAACCTGGTGACTTCCCCTCGATCACCTGTTGGAGTGGCTTCGTGAGTGCTGACCTGCCCGATGTCCGGCAGACGCGTCTCGACAACTACGTCGATCGGTACGCAGCACGCACCAAGGGCATGACGGCATCGGAGATCCGCGCCCTGTTCGCCGTCGCCAGCCGCCCCGAGGTGGTGTCGCTGGCCGGCGGGATGCCGAACATCGGCGGCCTGCCGCTGGACGTGGTCGGCGGCGCGGTCCGCGACCTGGTGATCGACAGCGGCGCGACCGCGATGCAGTACGGCTCCGGCCAGGGCGACCCGACGCTGCGGGACCAGATCTGCGACGTGATGCGGCTGGAGGGGATCGACGCCCACCCGGACGACGTCGTGGTCACGGTCGGCAGCCAGCAGGCAGTGGACCTAGTGACCCGGGTGTTCTGCGATCCGGGCGACGTGGTGATCTGCGAGGCTCCGTCGTACGTCGGGGCCCTCGGCGTGTTCCGCGCGTACCAGTGCGAGGTCGTGCACGTCACGATGGACGACGACGGCGTGGTGCCGGAGGCGCTGGAGCAGGCGATCGCGTCGGTGCGGGCCGCAGGCAAGCGGATCAAGTTCTTCTACACGATCCCGAACTTCCACAACCCGGCCGGTGTCTCGCTCTCGGTCGAGCGGCGTGCCCGGGTGCTGGAGATCTGCCAGCGGGCCAACCTGCTGGTGCTCGAGGACAATCCGTACGGCCTGCTCGGCTTCGACGGTGACCCGTACCGCGCCTTGCGGGCCGACGATCGCGAAGGCGTGATCTACCTCGGCTCGTTCTCGAAGACGTTCGCACCGGGGTTCCGGGTCGGCTGGGCGGTCGCGCCGCACGCGGTCCGCGAGAAGCTCGTGCTGGCACAGGAGTCGGCGACCCTGTGTCCCCCGGTGTTCAGTCAGCTCGCCATCTCGTCGTACCTGAGCCGGCATGACTGGCTCGGGCAGGTGAAGCAGTTCCGGGAGATGTACCGGGAGCGCCGCGACGCGATGCTGGGGGCGCTGACCGAGAAGATGCCTGCGGCAACGACCTGGACCAGGCCGGGCGGCGGGTTCTACGTCTGGCTCACCCTGCCGGACGGACTGGACGCGAAGGCGATGCTGCCGCGGGCGGTCACCGCCCGGGTGGCCTACGTCCCCGGAACCGCCTTTTTCGCCGACGGTTTCGGGTCGCAGTGCATGCGGCTGTCGTACTGCCATCCGACCCCGGCACGGATCGTCGAAGGGGTCGGACGGCTGGCTGCGGTGGTCAACGAGGAGCTCGAGCTCCGGCAGACCTTCGGGCCGATGACGCCCGGGCCGAGGCGCGACTACGACGCTCCCGGGCCGGAGCTGAGCTAGCGACATTGCGCAAAGGTTGCGCAATGGATCCGCGGGCGGCCGGGGGTCCCTGACACGGTAGGGGTACCGTTCCAGTGGGCCTCGGGACCGGCGACCGAGCCGGAGTCGTCCACGAGTGATCGGGATATTTGTGATGAGTGATCTGGGTCGAGTGCTGGTACTGGCAGGCGGACTGTCACACGAGCGGGACGTCTCGCTCCGGTCCGGCCGGCGGGTCGCCGACGCCCTGCGCAGCGTCGGCGTGGAAGTCGAGCAGCGCGACGTCGACGCCAACCTGGTCGAACGGCTCCGCGACGATCCGCCGGACGCGGTCTTCCCCGTCCTGCACGGCGTCACCGGCGAGGACGGCGCCCTCCGCCAGGTCCTCGACCTGTACGGCGTTCCGTACGTCGGCGCCGCCGCGGCAGCCTGCCGGACCGCCTTCGACAAGCCCGTCGCGTCGACGATGGTGTCCGCAGCCGGACTCTGCACGCCCGCTTCCGTGGTGCTCGGACACGACACCTTCCGCGAGCTCGGCGCCATTCTGCTGATGGAGGCCGTGATCAAGCAGATCGGGCTGCCGCTGGTCGTGAAGCCTGCGCGTGGTGGATCCGCGCTCGGCGCCTCGATCGTGCGGTCGACGGACGAGCTGCCGTCGGCGATGGTGAACTGCTACGCCTACGGGCCGGTCGCGTTGATCGAGCAGTACATCGACGGGACCGAGGTTGCGGTGACCGTCGTCGACACCGGCGGCGGACCGCGGGCGCTGCCGGCGGTGGAGATCCGGCCGGACTCGGGGTTCTACGACTACGAGGCCCGGTATACGGCCGGCGCCACGCAGTTCGTCGTACCGGCTCGGTTGGATGCGGGCGTGGCTGCGGCGTGTGCCGCCGCGGCTGTAACGGCACATGAGGCGCTGGGCCTGCGGGACCTGTCGCGGTCGGACCTGGTCGTCGACTCGTCCGGAATTCCGTGGTTCCTGGAGGTCAACGTGGCGCCGGGGATGACGGAGACGTCCTTGGTCCCGCTCGCCGCGGAGGCCGCCGGGATCGAGCTCGGTGTGCTGTGCCGCGACCTGCTGGCTGCTGCCGCGGCTCGTTGAGGTCCTGATGCCTGAGCAGTCCTTCTGGCGGACAGCGTTCACGCCGCGGTGGTTCGGGCTGCTCCTGCTGGCACTGACGCTCGCCACGGTGATGTCGGTGATGGGCGTGTGGCAGCTGCAGGTCTACCAGTCGAAGACCGCAGCCGCGACCGCCAAGCGCGCCGAGGGGGCGCCGGTCGCGCTCCAGTCGCTCTTCTCCATCGACGAGGGCCTCCCCTCCAAAGCCGTCGGCCGCCGCGTCACCGTGAGCGGCACCTGGGGCCCGGCCGCCGACCAACTCTTCATCACCGACCGCCGCAACGGCACCCAAGACGGCCTCTGGGTTGTCACCCCCGTAATGCTGGACAACTCTCCCGCTGGGCAAGGGGCGGTGATGGTGGTCCGTGGGTGGGTCTCCTCCCCCTCAGATCCAGCCGCCAAGGCGCCGACCGGCCCGGTCTCCCTGACCGGCGCGGTAGCCGCCTCCGAAGCCCAGGACGCCTCCGCTGACGCCGCCAGTCGAGTCCTCCCCTCCCTCCGGATCCCGACCATCGTCCACATGGTCGACTACCGGATCTACGACGCCTTCGTCGTACAAACCTCCCTCGACTCCGGTACGACGCCGCAGCCGGCGCCGGCCGTCGTACCGCCCCCCGCTCCCCCCACCGACCACGCCGGCCTCCGCAACGTGGCCTACGCCTTCCAGTGGTGGATCTTCGCCGCCTTCACCCTCTGGATGTGGACCCGCATGGTCCAAGACGCCCGCCGCTCCGAAGACCCCGCCGAAGCCGACCCCGACCAAGACCCCACCCCACCCACCGAAACCCCAACCGAAACCCCCGGCTCCGTCAGCGCAGGCCTGTAAGCACACCCTGCAGCTGCTCGGCCTGTAAGCACCAACTCTGTGAGCACCAGCTCCATCAGCACCGGGCCTGCAAGTGCCGCGTCTGTAAGCACTCGCTCCGTCAGCACCCGCTCCGTCAGAACCGGGCCTGCGAGCACCGGGCCTGCACGTGCGGGGACTGTGGGCACTGGGCCGGGAAGGACTGGGTCGGGAAGTCTGGGTCTGTAGATGCTGGCACCGCCAACCAGCCTGAGAAGCCTGTGGAGTCAAGCGGTACCGTTTCAGCGTGACTTCACCAGCCGACCCCGCCACCTCCGCCACCCCGCAGCCGCTCACCCCGGCCGTCCGCGGAGCACTCACCCGCTACCGCGTGATCGCGTACATCGTCGGCGTGATGCTCCTCCTCCTGCTCTTCGTGGCGATGCCCCTGAAGTACCTGGCCGACAACCCCAGCGCCATGAACGTCATCGGCCCGATGCACGGCTTCCTCTACGTGGTCTACCTCCTGGCCACCTTCGACCTCTTCCGCCGCGTCCGCTGGTCCTTCCTCCGCCTGGTCCTAGTCGCCCTGGCCGGCACCATCCCCTTCCTCTCCTTCTACGCCGAGCGCAAGACCACCCACGAACTAACCGCCTGACCCCGATGTTTCACATGAAACATCCACCGCAAATCCCCAAGTAAATTTGTCGACAAATCCCGCTCCCCGGGCTGCGCCCGCCAACGGATCACCTGCCGCGCGCCCCAGCCCCCGGCGACGCCCCCCCCCCCCGAAATTCCTCTGTGAGCACGATCCTGAGCAAGGATCGCCCTCCGCACCCCGCGCCGCTTTCCCCGCCACCCACCAGCAACCCGCCTCCTGAACCACCTCTCCTCACCAACCCACCCAAATCCACCCCACGACCGCCACACCACCTCGCCCAGAATCCCGCTGACGGAGGAATTCCGCCCCTCAACCCCAATCCACTCGGGCGCGAAGGTCCAGGGCTGAAGGTGCCCGAGCTGACCCCGGTGCCACCCCATCACGCACCGAGACCCCTAGCCCCCAGTCCCCACCCCGCCACACCGAAGCTCCAACCAGAGCAGCATGGCCGAACACGTCGTGCACGGTGGGACACCCAGCAGGCCCAGCACCCGACCGCCTGGCTCACCCCTGCCACCTCGTCGCCGGACCACACCACAAGTCCCGACACCAGTCCCACCCAGCCGGCACCACGTGCCACCCGAGACGACAGATTCACCCCGCCGCCACCTCCCGGCCCCGGCCGACGCGCACCCCTCGAGTGCCCTTGACCGGCGTCCCTGAGCAGGCCTCTGAGCGAGGCGCCGCGGGTGGTGCTGCGGAATCAGTCACCCACCACCTGAGCTCGACCACCTGACTGGAACCACCTGACCGAGCCGACGGGACCGCGGCCACCCCGCGGAGCAGCCGCGATCACCCCGAGCCGGTCAATTGAACGGTCGGACTCGATCACCTCCCACCGCGGGCGGCCCGCACCCCGGAACGGTGACCAGTGCGGCCGGACACCGAAATCCGGAACCCGGAAGCCGGGGCGGACTCGGAGCTGGAACCCGAAGACAGGAACGCTGCGACGAAGATCGTCGTACGGCCGACTCCCGCGGTGGCGCAGACGACCCGAAGACGGCGCCTCGAAGGCGGGCGTCTCCAAGGCGGGGCCTCGAGGGCGAGGGCTCAAGGGCGAGGGCTCGAAGGCGATGGGCTCGAAACGGGAACTCGAAGACGGGAGCTCGAATCCCTGGAGCGGAAGCCCGGGCCCCAGGACCGGTGCTGGAACCGGAGCCGGAAGGGCGGACCGTAGGCCGGAGTCGGGGTCGGAGGCGGGGTCGGAGGCGGAGTCGGAGCAAGCCCAGCGCATCCTCCTCGGCCGCACCTGTAGGCAAGAGCCTGACGCTTCCACGGCGACCCCGACGGAGCTGTCCGCGCCGCGTCGCCGCTGGGGACCGCGCCGCGTCGCCGCCGCTGGGATCCGCGCCGCTCCACGCCCCGGGCGTCACCACCGACAGGCGCCGCGGTCCTCACGACCCACCAGCAGCGCGATCCTCACCAGCAGCGCGATCGTCACCACAACGAGCACCGCGGTCCGCGCACGCAGACCGACACCACGGGCCGCGCCCCGAGCAACACCGCCGAACTCCCCAACTGTTCTTCGCGCTCTGTGTGGAGGTGCGCGAGGCCGCACGCCGCGCGCGCTCGGTCCAGGCCACTCGCGGCCGGCACCGCGTCGTTCGGCATGTCGTCCGCCGGGCTATGCGTCGGCGATGGTGGCGATGTGGGGTGCGCGCCAGCTCACCGTTGTCAACGGCAGCCGAAAACTGACCAGCTTGCGGCAACTGAATGTTGACCATCTTCTGGTTCATGGTTCGTCGGTCGGGGCGGTGGGGACGCGGC